>JBMOOW010000166.1:0-39872 GCA_049323195.1 Pseudomonadota bacterium
TGGACAAACTCACGTTGCCGCGCTGCCGTGGCAAGCAATGCTCAACTACCGAAAATTGCTCTGCAGTAATCTCCATGCGCGAAGTATCGCGCATGGATCAAATAGTGTGAACACGCCCTAGTCGCCCTCGGTCACGCGCCAGCGCTGGCCGTTCTCCAGCGCGAGCACGAGCCCGGGTTGCCAGCCGCGGAAGCTGCCGGCAATGCGGCTCTCCACCGGCACACGCTCGGCACGCGCAGGTTCGTGCTTCGCTTCCTCGCGCGCCTGCGCCACCGCGCTGCTGCGGTCGGCGGCGAGCAGGCGGTTGAGCAGCTCGAGCTGGCGCGGCGTGAGCTGGGCGAGCCCGGTCTCGCGCATCTGCTCGGTGGTCAGCCGCTTCTCGATCGGCACGTAGCCCTCCTGCGCGATCGCAGGCAGGGCACCGAGCAGCAGCGCGAGCACGAAGGGAATGCGTGACATGGCGACCTCACTTGGTCCGTACGACCTTGGCGCGGGTGCCGTAGCGGCCCACCGACATGTACCAGGCATTGCCGACCAGGCTCGGCGTGATCGTGACCGCGGGATCGGTCAGGCGTACCCCGGCCAGGCTCGCGTCGTCGGTCTGCCGCCAGACCTGGCCGTTGGCCAGCGTGTAGGTGCGGCCGTTGGCGAAGCCGCGGAACTCGCCGACGAGGGTCGAGCGGACAGGCTCGCCGGAGCCGAAATTCAGGAAGCCGCGGTTGTCGTCCTCCACCTTCTTCTTCGCCGCCGTGGCCGCCTTCTCGGTCTCGGTCTCGATCGTGCGGCCCAGCCAGGCATTGAGTCGCGCGAGCTCCTCGGCGCTCAGCTTGTCCAGGCCTGCGGCACGGAACTCCTCGGGCGTCATCTGCTGCTGGATCGGTGGCGCGGCGAGGGCGGGCAGCGCGGCCAGCGCGGCGGCGAGCACGAGCAGGCGGGGCAGTCGCGGGGTGGGCATGTTCTGTTCCTCCGGGCGGTCGCGGGCTAGTGTAGACCCACGCTCCCGACCCGCTCCCGCCCGCCGTACCGACCCATGAACGCGCAGACCGCCCCCGCAGCCCGCGACCCCGGCGCCGCCCTCGCGCGCGCGGGTGGCGCGGTGCCCGCGGCATTGCGCGAGGCGGTGGTCGCCCTGCCGTCGACGCGCCTGGACGAGGTGGGTGCGGCCGAGCTCGACACCACGCTCGATGCGCTGGCCCGGCTCGGCGCCGACGGCGAAATGCTGGCGGCCGCCGTGCTGCACGCCTTCGACCTGCCCGCGCCGGACGCGCGTGCCGCGTTCGACGCGCGCTTTCCGGGCATCGCCTCGCTGCTGGAAGGGCAGCGCGCGGCCGAACCGGTGTGGACGCTGCACGCGCAGCAGACGCGCGGGCAGGGCAGCGAAGGCCTGCGTCGCCTGCTGCTGGCGATGGTGCGCGACCTTCGCGTCGTGCCGATCCTGCTGGCCCGCCAGCTGGCACGCATGCGCCTGGCCACCTCGCGCCCGGAGGACGAGCGCCGGCGCCTGGCCGAACTTACCCGGGACATCCACGCGCCGCTGGCCAACCGGCTCGGCATCTGGCAGCTCAAGTGGGAGCTCGAGGACCTTGCCTTCCGCTTTCTCGAGCCGGCGACCTACCAGCAGATCGCGCGCCTGCTCGACGAGAAGCGCGCCGACCGCGAACGCTATGTCGCCCAGGTGCGCGACGTGCTCGACGACGCGCTGCGCACCCAGGGCATCGAGGCCGACGTGGTCGGCCGGCCCAAGCACATCTACAGCATCTGGAAGAAGATGCAGCGCAAGGGCGTGCCCATCGGCGAGCTCTACGACCTGCGCGCGGTGCGGGTGCTGGTCGACGACGTCGCCGCCTGCTATGCCGCGCTCGGCGTCGTCCACTCGACCTGGGTGCCGATCCCGAGCGAGTTCGACGACTACATCGCGCGGCCCAAGCGCAACGACTACCGCTCGCTCCATACCGCGGTGATCGGCCCGGAAGGCAAGACGCTGGAAGTGCAGATCCGCACCCACGACATGCACCGGCAGGCCGAGCTCGGCGTCGCCGCGCACTGGAAGTACAAGGAGGGCGGCGGGCCGGGCGGGGCGTCCGCGCAGGCGGCGGCCGCCTTCGAGCGCAAGATCGCCTGGATGCGCAGGCTGCTCGACCACAGCGGGCAGGACGGCGCGCTCGCCAACGAGCTCGACAGCGAGCTGGTCGAGGACCGCGTCTACGTGCTCACCCCCAAGGGCGAGGTGGTCGACCTGCCGGCCGGCGCGACGCCGCTGGATTTCGCCTACCACGTGCACACCGAAGTGGGGCATCGCTGCCGCGGGGCGAAGGTCGACGGCCGCATCGTGCCGCTGGACCACAAGCTGCGCAGCGGCGACCGCGTGGAGATCCTCACCGGCAAGGTGTCCGAGCCGCGGCGCGACTGGCTGGTGGCGTCCAACGGCTTCCTCGCCAGCGCGCGCTCCCGCGAGAAGGTGCGCACCTGGTTCAACCGCCTGGACCGCGAGCGCAACGAACACGCCGGCCGCGAGCTTCTCGACAAGGAGTTGCGGCGCATGGGCCTGCTGGGTGCGGACCTCGCGGCTGCGCGCGAGCGCTTCCACCTTGCCGGCGATGGCGAGCTCTACGTGCAGGTGGCCCTGGGCGACCTCGGCCCGCACCAGGTCGCGCGCGTGCTGCTCGAACACGAGCGCGAGCCCGAGCCGCGCGGGGAGCCGGAGCTTCCGCAGCGTCGCGCGCGTGCCGAATCGAAGGGGCGCGGCGAGTTCACGGTCGAGGGCGTGGGCAACCTGCTCGTGCAGCTGGCGCGCTGCTGCCAGCCGCTGCCCGGCGAGCCCATCGTCGGCTATCTCACGCGCGGGCGCGGCGTGAGCGTGCACCGCCCCGACTGTGCCTCGTTCCAGCGGCTTGCCGGCGCGCAGCCCCAGCGCGTGCTGCCCGTGGAGTGGCGGCGCGCAGGCTCCGGCTACGAGGTCGACGTCGAGCTCGTGGCACTGGACCGCAAGTGGCTGCTGAAGGAAGTCACGAACGTCGTCGCACAGGCCAATGCCGGACTGGCCAGCCTCAATACCGAGCACGAGCGCGGCGGCGGGTGCCTGCGCCTGCGGCTGCGGGTGAAGGTGGGCGACTACGGGCAGCTGGCGGGGCTTCTCGGCAAGCTCGCGGCCCTGCCCGGTGTCGAGCAGGCGCGGAGGGCCTAGTGGCTCCGACGCCCGGCAGGCGCTAGCCGGGCAGGCCGAGGATCACCCGCCGCACCACGCCGCGCGCGGCATCCATCGAGAAATGCCGCGCCACGTTGTCCAGCCCGTTGGCGGCGAGACGGTTCCACAGCGCCTCGTCGCCGTACAGCCGGAGCACCGCATCGGCGAAGTCCTGCGGCTCGTCGGCCACCAGCACGTCCTCGCCGTCGCGCAGGTGCATGCCCTCCACCGCGCAGGACGTGGCGACCACCGGCTGGCCATGCGCCATGCTGAGGTTCACCTTCCCCTTCACCCCGGCGCCGAAGCGCAGCGGTGCGACGGCGATGCGCGCGCCGTCCATGAAGGGGGAGAGGTCGGGCACATGGCCGTGCAGCGTCACGCCATCGCAGCCGGCGAGCGCGAGGACCGCAGGCGGCGCATCGCTGCCGATGCAATGGAACTCGATGTCAGGACGAACCCGGCGGATGAGCGGGAATACCTCGCGGGCGAACCAGACGACGGCGTCCACGTTAGGCGGGTGGCGAAAGCCACCGACGAAGACGAGCCCGTGGCGTTCGGCACCAGGTCGCCCCGGGCCGCCGACCTCGTGCACGTTCGACAGCAGCTCGACGCGGGCGCCGGGCGCATCGTCGGCCAGTACCCGGCGCTCGGCCTCGCTCACCACCAGGGTGACGTCGCTGCCGCGCACCACCTGCAGTTCCAGTTGGCGCGTGGCTTCCGCAGCGCGCGCCAGGGCCGGATCCGCCGCCACGGCCGCACCGCGCCGCTCGCGCAGGTAGTGGAGGTCGACGGTGTCGAACAGGACGCGTGCCTGCGGCGCATGACGGCGCAGAAGGGGCAGGAACTCGCGGGCGACGTAGTGCCGGCACACGAGGGCGACATCCAGCCCCCGCCCATGGCGCTGCAGCCAGGCGGGCGGGCGCGTGACGTGCGGGGGGTACCAGACCTCCACGCCGAGCCGCTGCAGAGCCTGTGTTCGCGCGCCGTCATGGCGCGGCGTCGCAGGCAGGAACTTCACGTGTGCGCCTTCCTGCAGCAGGAGCCGCATGAGGTTCACCAGGCGCACCGAGCCGGAATCGCGCGTCGGGTCGGGCGTGAGCGCATCCACCACGAGTACCGCGGTGCCGCGCGCCGGCTGTGGCGGCATCGGCTCGTCCCGCTGCGGCTGGCGCTGCAGCGCCTGCGACCATTTGGCCGCGAACACGCCACGGTTGCGTACCTGGTAGGCCTTCGCACCCTGGGTCTCGTCGGTGCCCGCGGTCGCGCCCTCGACGTGGACCACCTTCGCGAAGGGCTGCACCCGCACCTTCAGGCCGCGCTCGCGCACCGCGAAGGCGAGGTCGGTGTCCTCGTAGTAGGCCGGCGCATAGCGCGCATCGAACCCGCCGATCTCGTCGAACAGCGCGCGCGGGATCGCGATCGCCGCACCCGAGCAGTAATCGGCCTCGCGCACGTACGAGTAGCGCGGATCGGCCGGATCACCGAAGCGCCCCACGTTCCAGGCGCTTGCATCGGAGAAGACGAGGCCGCCGGATTCCTGCAGCCGTCCATCCGGATACAGCAGCTGCGCACCCGCGAGGCCAGTGTCGGGATGCGTGGCGAAGGTTCCGAGCAGCTCGTCCAGCCAGCCCGGCTGCGGCACCGTATCGTTGTTGAGGAAGACGATGTACTTGCCGCGGGCCAGCGAGGCGCCGTCATTGCAGGCGGCGATGAAGCCGCCATTGGCCGCGCGCCGGTGAAAGCGCAGGCCCTGCACCTCGGGCAGCCGCCGCGCGGTGTCGTCGGGCGAGCCATCGTCGACCACGATGACCTCGAAGGGCGTACGCGGGGGATGGGCGGTGATCGCGCGCAGGCAGGTGAGCGTGTGCGCGAGCTGGCCGTAGACGGGCACGACGATGCTGGCCACCGGTGCATCGCTCGACGGCAGCGTGAAGGGCGCGGGGGCGGGCAGGTAGACCGAAGCGCGCGCGGCCGCGGGCGCGGGCCGCAGCTGGGCCGCGATCCGCTCGAAGGTGGCGCGCAGGCCGCGCGTGCGCAGGCTGGTGCGCGCGCGCCGCACGAGGCCGAGCAGGCGGGATACATAGAAGCGCAGGTCGGCCCAGCGGGCCTGCGTGACAGCCATCGGCAAACGGGACTCCAATCGGGCGTGAATCGCGGCCGGCGGCATCGGGCGGGGCGTCCGGCCGCCTGCGCTAGACTCGCCCCAGGCGGGCGCCAGCCCTTCATTCTCGCACTCCGTGGCCCGAATCGATTACGACGAAGACGATGCCGACGACACCGGCGGCGCCCCGGCCTCCGGCTGGCGCCGCCGCCTGGTCACCTGGACGCTCGCCGCCGTCGCGCTAGGGCTGGGGTTCCTGATCCCCTACACGCTCTACCTGAACCACGAGGTCGGCCAGCGCTTCGGCCAGTTGCGCTGGCAGGTGCCCACGCGCGTATACGCGCGGCCGCTGGTGGTGGCACCCGGCGTGGCGATGGATGCGGCCACGCTGAAGACCGAGCTCGAGGCCGCGGCCTACCGCGAGGGCGACGGGCGTCGCCCGGGCTCCTACGCGCGCACTGGCTCGCGCTGGACGATCGCCAGCCGCGGCTTCAACGACGTGGACGGCGTGGTGCGCGCGCGTCGCGTCGAGGTCACGCTCTCCGGCGGCCGCATCGCGAGCGTGCGCGACGCCGACACGCGCCGCACGCTGCGCGCCCATCGCCTGGACCCCGCGCGCATCGCCACGCTCTACGGCCAGAAGCAGGAGGAGCGGCGCCTGGTGCGCATCAACGAGGTGCCCGAGCTGCTGGTCACCGGCCTGCAGGCGGTGGAGGACCGCGACTTCAACAGCCACCTCGGCATCGACATGAGCGGCATGCTGCGCGCCGTGTTCGTCAACGTGCGCGAGGGCGACAAGCGCCAGGGTGCGAGCACGCTCACCCAGCAGCTCGCGCGCAGCGGCCTGCTCGGCATCGGCAAGGAGCAGACCTACCGGCGCAAGTTCAAGGAGATCCTCTACGCGATGCTGATCGAGGCGCGCTACGACAAGAGCGTGATCCTCGAGGCCTACCTCAACCAGGTCTACCTGGGCCAGCGTGGCTCGCAGGCGATCCACGGAGTGGCCGCCGGCTCGGAGTTCTACTTCGGCCGCGAGCTGGCCGACCTCAAGACCGAACACGTCGCGCTGCTGATCGGGCTGGTGAAGGGGCCGTCGTACTACGACCCGCGCAAGAACCCCGATCGCGCGCGCGATCGCCGCGACCTCGTGCTGGGGGAGATGCTGGAGACCGGCCTCATCGACCAGGCCGAGCACGACCGCGCCAGCGCCGCGCCCCTGGGCGTGACGAAGAACCCGGCCACGCTCGCGCCCAACCGCTTCCCGGCCTACGTCGACCTCGTGCGCCGCCAGCTGGCGCGCGACTATCCGACCGACGCGCTGATCGGCGCCGGCCTGTCGGTGATGACGGGCATGTCGCCCTCCGCGCAGGCCTATGCCGAGGGCGCCGCCACGCGCACGCTGCGCTCGCTCAACCGCCGCAAGGTGCCGCTGCAGACGGGCATGGTCGTCACCGACGTGCACCGCGGCGAGGTCGTGGCGGTGGTCGGCGCACGCGAGGTGGCCGAGCACGGCTTCAACCGCGCGGTGGAGGCGCAGCGGCCGGTGGGTTCGCTGCTCAAGCCGTTCGTGTACCTGCTTGCGCTGGCCCAGCCGGACCGCTACTCGCTCGCCACCTACGTGCAGGACACGCCGATCACCGTGCGCACCGACGGGCGTCGCTGGTCGCCGGCCAACTCCGATGGCCGCAGCCACGGCACCGTGCGCCTGATCGACGCGCTGGCCCAGTCGTACAACCAGGCCACCGTGCGCGTCGGCATGCAGGTCACGCCCGAGCGCCTGGCCGAACTCGTGCGCACGCTGGCGGGCATCGAGGCCGAACCGAATCCGGCGCTGATCCTGGGCTCGGTCGACCAGAGCCCCTATGCCATGGCGCAGCTCTACCAGTTCCTCGCCTCGGGCGGGCGCATCCAGCCGCTGCGCGCCGTGCGCGGCGTCCTGGATGCCGACGGCCGCGCGGTGAACCGCTACGACACCGCGCCGGCCCCCGCGCAGGAAGGCGACGCGATCGCCGCGCGGCTCATCACGGTCGCACTGCAGCGCGCGGTCACGAATGGCACGGCACGCCAGCTGGTGGCCGACGGCCTCGGGCGCCTGTCGCCCGCCGGCAAGACCGGCACCAGCAACGACGGCAAGGACAGCTGGTTCGCCGGCTGGACCGGCGACCACCTGGCCGTGGTCTGGGTCGGCAACGACCAGAACAAGCCCACCGGGCTCTACGGCGCCACCGGCGGCATGCGCGTGTGGTCCGCGCTGTTCGCGCGCCTGCCGACCTCGCCCCTGCGCGTGCCGGAGGAGGGTCTTGACTGGCGCTGGGTGCTGGGCTCGAACACCACCGAGGACGGCTGCCCGGGCGCGCAGCGCTTCCCGTTCGTGCGCGGCTTCGCGCCGGCGCAGGTGCCGTGCCCGGCCGCGCAGCCGGCGGCGCCGGCCGACGCCGAGGGGCCGGGCTTCTGGGAATCGCTGTTCGGCGGCGGCGACCCGCAGCCGGCCGAGCCGTCGGTGCCGGCCGATCCCGCGCGTCGCCTCCCGCCCGAGCCGGTGCCGGTCGAGCAGGAATGAGGCAGCGAACCGCCATCCTCACGTCGGTGCTCGTGCTGGCCGGATGTGCCGGCACGCCGGTGGTGCCGCGCGTGGAAGTCGACACGCGGGCCGCCGTGGCGGCCGTGCGTGCGGCGGGCGTGGCCTCGGCCGACGAGCTCGCGGTGCGTCCGCTGGTCGACCCCGGCGTCGCCGACCTGCAGGCGCAGGCCGCGGCCCACGAGGCCGCCGGGCGCCTGGACGCCGCCGCGCAGGCGCTGGACCAGGCGCTGGAGATCGCGGCGGACGATCCGGCGCTCCTGCAGGCGCGCGCGGAAGTCGCGCTGGCGCAGGGGCGCTTCGACGAGGCCCTGGCCCTGGCCGAGCGCAGCCACGCATCGGGCCCGAAGGTCGGCCCGCTCTGCCGCCGCCAGCAGGAAGCGCGGCGGCAGGTGGCTCTCGCGCAGGCCCGGCTGGGCGACGCCGGCGCCGCCACGCGCGCGGAGGCCGCGCGCCGCGAGCGCGAGGCCTGCACCGTCACGCCGCCGCCGCGCTACTGACGTGGCCGGCTCGCAACTGGCACGCGCGTGCCGCGAGGCGCTCGCCGACGACGGTGCGCTCGCGCGCGAGATCGGCGGCTTCCGTACACGACCGGCGCAGCAGGACCTTTCCGCCGCGATCGCCGACGCGTTCGTCGAGCGCGGCACGCTGCTGGCCGAGGCCGGCACCGGCACCGGCAAGACCTTCGCCTACCTGGTGCCCGCGCTGCTTTCGGGCAAGAAGACGATCGTCTCCACCGGCACCCGCGCGCTGCAGGACCAGCTCTACCACCGCGACCTGCCGCGCGTGCGCAACGCGCTGGGCGTGGGCCATTCCAGTGCGCTGCTCAAGGGCCGCGCGAACTACCTCTGCCATTACCGCATGCGGCAGGCGCAGGGAGAGCCGCGCTTCACCTCGCGCGAGCAGGTCGCCCAGTTCCAGCGCATCGTGGCCTGGTCCGGCCGCACGCGCATGGGCGACCTCGCCGAGCTCGAGGATCTCACCGACGACTCCCCGCTGATCCCGCTGGTGACGAGCACGGCCGAGAACTGCCTCGGCACCGAATGCCCGTTCTTCAGCGAGTGCTTCGTCGTGCAGGCGCGCCAGCGCGCGCAGGCCGCCGACATCGTGGTGGTCAACCACCACCTGCTGCTGGCGGACCTGGCCCTCAAGCAGGAAGGCTTCGGCGAGATCCTGCCCGGTGCCGAGGCCTTCGTGATCGACGAGGCCCACCAGCTGCCCGAGCTCGCCGCGCAGTTCTTCGGCGAATCCCTGAGCGCGCGGCCGCTGGTGGAACTCGCGCGCGACGTGCTGACGGAGGCGCGCGCCGTCACGGGCGCGACGGCCACGGTGCAGGAGCCCGCGCGCGAGCTCGAGCACCGCGTGCGCACGCTGCGCATCGCCATGGACGAGCTGCCCGTGCGCGGCACGCGCAAGCGCGTGGCCCAGTCGCCCGGGGCCGAGGCGGCTTTCGACGCGCTCGACGAGGCACTGGCCGCGTTGCTGGCGGCGGTGCAGCCCCTGGCCGCGACGTCGCCGGGCTTCGACAGCTGCGCGGCGCGGGCCGTCGAGTTCCGCGGACGGCTGCAGCGGTGGCGCGACGGTGAGGATGCGACCGCCGGCGTCGACGCGCCGGATGCGGACGATGACGGGCAGGGCGAGCCCGCGGACATGCGCGCCGGCGACGAGAACGTGCTCTGGTACGAGCTCACCGCGCGCGGCTTCCGCCTTTCGCGCACGCCGCTCGACGTTTCGGGGCCGCTGGCGCAGCACCGCGCGCGTACGCAGGCGGCCTGGGTGTTCACTTCGGCCACGCTCGCGGTCAACGCGCGCTTCGAGCACTTCGCGATCAAGCTGGGCCTGTGGCAACCGGCGACCATGCTGGTCCCCAGCCCGTTCGACTGGAGCACGCAGGCGCTGTGCTACCTGCCGCCGCGCATGCCGGACCCGGGATCGCGTGACTACCAGCAGGCACTGGTCGACGCCGTGCGCCCGGTGCTCGAGGCCTCGGGCGGCCGCGCCTTCCTGCTGTTCGCCTCGCACCGCGCGCTGCGCGAGACCGCCGAGCTGCTCAAGGGCGGGCCCTGGCCCCTGTTCGTGCAGGGCGAGGCGCCGCGCGGCGTGCTGCTCGAGCGCTTTCGCGCATCAGGCAATGGCGTGCTGCTGGGCGCGGCGAGCTTTCGCGAGGGCGTGGACGTGGCGGGCGATGCGCTGAGCGTGGTGGTGATCGACAAGTTGCCGTTCGCATCGCCCGACGATCCGGTCTTCGAAGCGCGGCTGGACGCCATCCGGCGCAGCGGCGGCGTGCCTTTCCGCGACGAGCAACTGCCGCAGGCCGTCATTGCGCTCAAGCAGGGCGTCGGGCGGCTGATCCGCACGGAAACCGACCGCGGCGTGCTGGTGCTCTGCGATCCACGCCTGACCGGCAAGCAGTACGGCAGCGTGTTCATGAACTCGCTGCCACCGTTTCCCAGGACGCGCCGCGTCGACGACGTGATCGGTTTCTTCGCGGATGCTCCGGTGGAATCGACGTAGCGCGGACAAGTACGGCGCGCTCGGCTTCCCGCACAATCCCGATCGCCCGCCCCCGGCCGCAGCCCGGGCTCACGCGATCCGCGGCGGCCGAGCGGCCGCGCCCGCCCCGACGACCCTGCAGCCTGTCCCGAATCCCGAATCCCGAATCCCGAATCCCGAATCCCGTCCATGAAACTGCTCGCCTTCGAAACCGCCACCGAAGCCTGCTCCGTCGCGCTGTGGATCGATGGCGAGGTACGGGAGCGCTACGACGTCGTGCCGCGCCGGCATGCCGAGCTCGCGCTGCCCTGGGCGGACGCGCTGCTCTCGGAGGCGGGCGTGCCCCGGCGCGATCTCGACGCCATCGCCGTCGGACGCGGCCCGGGCGCCTTCACCGGCGTGCGGCTGGCGATCGCGATCGCGCAGGGCGTCGCGCTCGGGCTCGACCTGCCGCTGGTTCCCGTGTCCACGCTCGGGGCCCTGGCCCTGCCGGTGGCGCGCGCGCACCCCGGCGAGCCCGTGCTCGCCGCGATCGACGCGCGCATGGGCGAGCTCTACGTCGGCCGCTACCGGGCCGAGGGCGAGGACCTGCTCGTGCTCGCGCCCGAGGCGCTGCTGGCGCCGGACGCGGTGACGATCGAGGGCCGCGGCTGGCATGGCGCCGGCACGGGTTTCGCCGCCGGCGGGGGAGCATTCGCCGCGCGCCTGGCCGACGGGCTTGCGAGCCTGGACCCCGGCGCGCTGCCACGCGCCGCCGATGTCGCCCGGCTCGCGGCCGTCGCCTTCGCGCACGGCGCGGTCGTCGCCCCGGAGCGCGTGGAACCGGCCTACCTGCGCAACGAGGTCGCGCTCACGCTGGTGCAGCAGCAGGCGCTGCGCGCCTCCCGCGGCTGAGGCTCAGTCGTCGACCAGCGCGCCTTCGGGGCGGAACTGCCAGGTGCGCGTGACGTGCAGGATGTCGGGATCTTCCGGCGTGCGCGGCAGCGGCGCATACGGCTCGGCCAGCCGCGCGATGCGCAGGGCCGACTCGTCCAGCAGGCGGATGCCGCTGGACTGCACGATGTCCGCCCGTTCCACCGACCCGTTGCGGCGGATCGCGATGGTGATCACCACCTGGCCCGCCAGCCGCCGGCGCCGCGCCTCGTCGGGATAGTTGAGGTTGCCCACGCGCTCCACGCGGTCCACCCAGCCGCGCAGGTATTCCGCCCAGACGTATTCCTGCGTGCTGGCCGAGACGAACTTGCGCTTGGGCCGCTTGGCATAGCGGACGGAGCGCAGGTGGATCTCGGCCGCCAGCCGTGCCATGCGCATGTCGCGCTCGATCTTCTCGCGCCCGACGGGCAGCGGCCGCGTCGCCGGCGCCGGCGTGTCCTCGGGCATGGGGACGATGGTTTCCCCGCGCGGCGTGCTTGCGACCCGCTCGCGCGGCGCCGCCGACGGCGCGGGCGACTGCGCACGCAACTCGCGCGGCGCCACGCCCGGCTCGGGCTGCGGCGACGTGCCGCTCTGCGCCTCGCGCGGGCGCGTGGTCTTCTCGTGCTCGCCGCCGCCGACGTTGCTGGCCTGCGCGAGGAAGTCGGCCTGCTGGGGCGTGAGCCTGGACTGCGTCTCGGTGAAGATGACATCGAGCGTCGGCACCACCGGGGCGGCCGCTTCCGGCGCGAAGCCCACGGCCACGATCAGCCCCGTATGCAGCGCCAGGGACAGGGCCAGGGTCATCGAGAGCCGCCGCGTGCCCTCGTCGGAGATCGTCCGGGCCGGCTCGATCGTCGCCATCCGACCGGCTCAGCGGCTCCCGGCGCGCGCTTCGATCGCGTCCAGCAGCAGGCCCGCGATGTTGAGCCCGAACTGCGCATCGAGCTCGCGGATGCAGGTGGGGCTGGTGACGTTCACCTCGGTCAGCCAGCCGCCGATCACGTCCAGGCCCACGAAAAGCATCCCGCGCGCCTTCATGTCCGGCCCGACCTCGGCGGCGATCCAGCGGTCACGCTCGGTCAGCGGACGGCCCTCGCCGCGCCCGCCGGCGGCCAGGTTGCCGCGGAACTCGTCGCCCTGCGGGATGCGGGCCAGGCAGTAGTCCACCGGCACGCCGTCCACCAGCAGGATGCGCTTGTCGCCCTCGACGATCTCCGGGATGTAGCGCTGCGCCATGGCCAGGTGCCTGCCGCCGTCGGTGAGCGTCTCGAGGATGACGTTGAGGTTGGGGTCGCCCACCCGGGCGCGGAAGATCGACCGGCCGCCCATGCCGTCCAGCGTCTTGAGCACCGCATCGCCATGCTCGGCCACGAAGGCCTTGATCGCCGCGGCGTCCCGGGTGACCAGCGTCGGCGGGCAGCACTGCGGGAACTCCAGCGCGGCGAGCTTCTCGTTGTAGTCGCGCAGCCCCTGCGGATCGTTGACCACGAGGGCGCCGGCGCGCTGGGCGATGCCGAGGATCTGGGTGTCGTGCACGTACTGCTCGTCCACCGGCGGGTCCTTGCGCATCAGCACGACGTGCCGCCCGTCCAGTTCGACCTGTGACGCATCGCCCAGTTCGAACCATCCGCGCGGATCGTCCACGACCTTCAACGGCGCGACGCTCGCCGTCGCGCGCCCGTCGCGCACTCCCAGCCCGCCGGGCACCACGTACCACAGCGCATGGCCGCGGCGCTGGGCCTCCAGCAGCATGGCGAAGGTGGAATCCTTGGCGATCTTGATGGACCCGATGGGATCCATCACCACGACGATGTTCAGGGGCATGGCGCGGCTGCGGGCGGAGTCGGCCGATGGTAGCAGCCGGGGTCCGTGGAACCTGACGCAAATTGCCAGTACTTCAGGTTCGTGGTGACGAAAATTGCCTGCTTGACAGCCCCGCCGGGGCTTGGAATAAAGGCTTGCGCGCCACCGTTTCCGTGGCGCTGGGGGAATACGGAATGCAGGACGACGCCCGCACCGGCAGCCTGGGCGGTCTGAAGGTCATGGTCATCGACGATTCGAAGACCATCCGCCGCACGGCCGAGACGCTGCTCAAGCGCGAGGGCTGCGACGTGGTCACGGCTTCGGACGGCTTCGAGGCGCTGGCCAAGATCGCCGACCAGCAGCCGCAGATCATCTTCGTCGACGTGATGATGCCGCGGCTGGACGGCTACCAGACCTGTGCGCTGATCAAGAACAACCAGAGTTTCCGCTCCACGCCGGTGATCATGCTGTCCTCGAAGGACGGCCTGTTCGACAAGGCGCGCGGCCGCATCGTCGGCTCCGAGCAGTACCTCACCAAGCCGTTCACGCGCGAGGAACTCCTCGACGCGATCCGCAAGCACGTCAACGCCTGACCGGGGGGTAAGGCACATGGCACGCATTCTCCTGATCGAGGACTCGCCGACCGAGTCGGCGGTGATGACCCAGTTGCTCGAGCGCAACGGCCACGTCGTCATGACGTCGCGCAGCGCCGAGGACGGCATCGAGGCCTGCCGCCGCGAGCGGCCCGACCTCGTGCTCATGGACGTCGTCCTTCCCGGCATGAACGGCTTCCAGGCCACGCGGGCGCTGTCTCGCGACGCCGAGACCAGGTCCATCCCCGTGCTGATCGTCAGCACCAAGGGCATGGAGACCGACAAGGCCTGGGGCCTGCGCCAGGGCGCCAAGGACTATATCGTCAAGCCGCCGCGCGAGGACGAGCTGATCTCGCGCATCAACGAACTGCTGGGTGCCTGAGATGGACCTCGCCGCGAGCCCGTTCGACGTCCTCGCCGACTACGAGCGCCGCTCGCTGGCGCACGTGCCCGGCCTGCCCGAGCAGCTCGACGCGCCGGGCCTGTGGCGCGGCGTGGGCTACCGCGTCGGCAGCCGCCGCCTCGCCTCCGAGTTCGGCGAGGTGCGCGAGATCCTGACCGTCCCGCAGATCACCCCCGTGCCCGGCACGCAGCCCTGGATGCTCGGCGTGGCCAACGTCCGCGGCCAGCTGCTGCCGATCGTCGACATGAAGCAGTTCCTCGAGGGCGAGCGCACGGTCCTGCACGAGTCCCTGCGCGTGCTGCTGGTGCGCCAGCCCGGCGGCGACGTGGCCGTGCTGGTGGACGAGCTGTTCGGCCAGCGCTCCTTCGTCGAGGAACAGAAGCTCGACGACGAGGCACTCCAGCCCCTGGCGCAGGGCCGCTACGCGCATTTCGTCGAGCGCGGTTACCGCGTGGGCGAGCACCTCTGGGGCATCTTCAGCCTCGACCGCCTCGCCCGCACCCCCGAATTCCGACAGGCCGCCGTCTGACGGCGCATCAAGAGCAACAGACCGAGGTTCAACCATGAGCAGCGTTATGGACACCGTCGCCGGCAAGGGACGCAACATTGGCGTCAACACCTGGCTGACCGTGCTGGGCGTGTCGGTTCTCGTGTTCGCGGCCAACACGGGCTACGCGACCTGGAAGGCCGGCCGGCTCTCCGGCGCCAGCGGCGCGGCGTCGGACCTGCAGGTGCTCTCGCAGACGCTTGCGGCGCAGGGCCAGCAGGCCGTCGGCGGCGACGCCCAGGCGTTCGAGCGCTTCCGCGCGGCGAAGGCGCAGATCGACCAGAACGTGCGCAGCCTGAACGACAACTTCGGCAGCACGGCGGGCGTGTCCGGGCCGATCGCCGACCTCACCGAGACCTGGACGCCGCTGGGCAAGAGCGCCGACCAGGTGCTCGAGAGCCAGGAGGCGATCGTGCAGCTCGCCACGCGTGCCGACAGCTTCACCAGCAAGGTGCCGGGCCTGCAGGCCACGCTCGACGAGCTCGTGCGTGCGATGTCGGCCTCCGGCTCGCCGGCCTCGCAGGTGTACATCGCGCTGCGCCAGGTGGTGGCCACCGGCAACATGGCGCGTCGCATCGCGGAAATCCGCGCCGGCGGCCAGAACGCCCAGATCGCCGCCGACGCCCTGGCGCGCGACGCCAACGGCCTGACGAACGTGCTCAACGGCCTGCGCCGTGGCCAGCAGGGCCAGGTCACCGCGCTCACCAACGGCGCCGCGCTCGCCCAGCTGGGCCAGGCCGAGAAGCAGTGGGCCGAGATGCGCAAGGACGTCGACGCCATCACGGCTTCGGCCCGCAACCTGATCGGCGCGCAGACCGCCGCCGCGGCGATCACCGCCAACTCCGACGAGCTTCTGACCGAGTCGCGCGACGTCTTCCGCGCGTTCACCTCGACCGGTTCGCTGACCGACACCAGCGTGCTCGGCAACGTCTGGATCTCGATCCTCTCGGGCCTGGCCGCGGTGCTCTCGATCCTCGGCCTGCTGTACTCGCTGAACAAGCAGCAGCAGCGCCGCTACCAGACCACCAAGGAACTCAACGACCGCAACCAGGAGGCGATCATGCGCCTGCTGGACGAGATGGGCTCGCTCGCGGAAGGCGACCTGACGGTGAAGGCGACGGTCACCGAGGACATGACCGGCGCGATCGCGGACTCGATCAACTTCGCCGTCGAGCAGCTGCGCAGCCTGGTGCAGACCATCACCGACACCTCGGTGCAGGTCGCGGCCAGCGCGCAGGAGACGCAGGCGACGGCCATGCAGCTCGCGGAAGCCGCCGAGCACCAGGCGCAGGAGATCGGCTCGGCCTCGGAGCGAATCAACGAGATCGCGGCCTCGATCGAGGAAGTGTCGAAGAACTCCGCCGAATCCGCGGACGTGGCGCAGCGTTCGGTGCAGATCGCGACCAAGGGCGCCGGCGTGGTGCGCCAGACGATCCAGGGCATGGACTCGATCCGTGACCAGATCCAGGAAACCTCGAAGCGAATCAAGCGCCTGGGCGAAAGCTCGCAGGAAATCGGCTCGATCGTCGAACTCATCAACGACATCTCCGAGCAGACGAACATCCTCGCGCTGAACGCGGCGATCCAGGCGGCCTCGGCGGGTGAGGCGGGCCGCGGCTTCGCGGTCGTCGCCGACGAAGTGCAGCGACTCGCCGAACGCGCGTCCAACGCGACCAAGCGAATCGAGACGCTGGTGCAAACCATTCAGTCCGACACCAACGAGGCCGTCAGCTCGATGGAGCAGACGACCTCCGAGGTGGTCGCGGGTGCGCGCCTGGCCGAGGACGCCGGCACGGCGCTGGGCGAGATCGAAAAGGTGTCGACCGACCTGTCGAACCTTATCCAGAACATCTCGTCGGCGGCGCAGCAGCAGTCCTACGCGGCGTCGAACATCACCCAGACGATGACCACCATCCAGTCCATCACCGCGCAGACCTCGCAGGGCGCGAGCCAGACCGCGGCCTCGATCGGAAACCTCGCGCAGCTGGCTGCCGACCTGCGTCGCTCGGTCGCGGACTTCAAGCTCCCGGCCTGATCGCGAACGGACCCACACGAATGACTTGGCACGCACCTGGCCACCGCAGCGCATCGGGCGCGCTTCCCGCTGAAGGGAGCGCCCCGCGCGCGGACGACAAGGCGCGAGGTGCACGATGATCGCGATGCGCGAAGTGATCGACACGACCACCCTCGGCTGGATCAAGCCGGAGATCGACGAGACCCTGCGGCAGGCGCGGCAGGAGATCGAGACGTTCCTGGACGATCCGGGCGACGCCGCGCGCATGCATTCCTGCGTCGCGCTGCTGCACCAGGTGCACGGCACGCTGGCGATGATCGAGCTCGACGCGCCCGCGATGGTGGCCGCCGAGATGGAGCGCCTGGCCGAGGCGCTGGCCAATGCGCGCGTTCCCGATCGCGACGAGGCCTGCGCGGCGCTGCTGCGTGGCCTGGTGCAGCTTCCGGACTACCTCGAACGCCTGCAGGGCGGCCACCGCGACATCCCCATCGTGCTGCTGCCGCTGCTCAACGAGCTTCGCGCCGCGCGCGGCGAGGCCGGCCTGTCGGAGAGCGTGCTGTTCGCCCCCGACATCGAGCGCCCGCTTCCGGACACGGTCGCGACGGGCGCCGACGCACCGCAGATGGCGGCGGATGCCGTCGCCCGCCTGTCCGCAGAGCTGGCGCGCTGGCCCGAGGACGGCGGCCCGGCCGATGCCGCTGCGCTGGCGGACGCGCTGGGCGAGGGCGTGCGTGCAGCGTCCGCCGAAGCCCAGCGCCGCATGCTGTGGGTGGCGGGGAGCGTGGCGCAGGCCATGCAGGACGGCGCCATCGCGCCCAGCCGCTCGCTGCGCCAGACCTTCGCCGGCGTCGAGCGCGTGCTGCGCGAGAACCAGGACGGCATGGCCTTCACCCGTGGCGACGCCATGGCCGAGCCCACCCGCCAGCTGCTCTACCACGTGGCGCAGAACGCCACCCCGCATCCGCAGCTGGACGACCTGCGCACCACGTTCGAACTCGATGCGCAGCGCCCCAGCGAGAGCGAACTCGCACATGCGCGCGGTTCGCTCAGCGGCCGCAACCGCGCGCTGCTGGATACCGTGTCGGCGGCGATCAAGGAAGACCTGCTGCGCGTCAAGGACGCGCTCGACATCCACCTGCGCACCGGCCGCATCGACGTGGCCGAGCTGCGCCCCCAGGTCGACGCCCTGACCCAGGTCGGCGACACGCTGGGCATGATGGGCCTGGGCGTGGCGCGCTCGGTCGTCATGCAGCAGCGCGACGCCATGGCCGACGTCGTGCACGGCCGGCGCGCGGCCGACGAGCACGCGCTGCTGGACGTCGCCGGCGCGCTGCTCTACGTCGACGCCTCGCTGGACGAGCAGGTCGCGCGCCTGGGCCTGGGCCAGGACCAGGTCGACGACGATGCGCTCGCGCGCGAGTCGCGCAAGGTGCTCGACATCGTCGTCCGCGAGGCCATCGCCAACTTCGGCGACGCGCGCCAGTCGTTCGTGGCCTTCGTCGAGACCGGCTGGGACCATGCCGAGCTCGCCGAGGTGCCGCGCCTGCTGGACGAGGTGGCCGGCGCGATGCGCATGGTCAACCTGCCGGCGCCGGCGGCCTACCTGCACGCGATCGCGCACTACACGCAGCATGAACTCGTGGCGCGCCGTCGCGTGCCGGACGGGCAGCAGCTGGATGCGCTCGCCGATGCGCTGGCCAGCCTCGAGTACTACCTCGAAGCGCTGCGCGACCATCGCCCGAACCGCGACGGCATGCTCGACATCGCGCGTTCGAGCCTGGAGCTGCTGAACTACTGGCCGGTGCCGGATGCCGGCGCCGCGCACGGGGCTGCCGAGTCGGCGATCGTCTTCCCGTCCGCCGAGAGCGTCGTGGCCGATGCCCTGGCCGATGCCGAGGCCGCGGCCATCACGCCGCAGGACGCCGCCGACCCGCAGGCCGAGGCGCTCGTCGACGAGCTGACCAACGCGCTCGCCACCGTCGAGCTGCAGGCCCGCGAGGACGAGTCGACCAACCACGCGCAGCTCGAGGCCGCGCAGGCGGCCGCGCCCGTCGTCGATGCCGGTCCCGTGGCCTCGCCGGCGGGCGAGGCCGTCTTCGGTGGCTTCGAGGCCAATGCCGACATCGACGACGACATCCGCGAGGTCTTCCTCGAGGAGCTCGCCGAGGAGATGGGCAACCTCGCCGCGCTGCTGCCCCAGTGGCGCATGGCGCCGGACGACGCCGAGCGGCTGCGCCCGATCCGCCGCGTCTTCCACACGCTCAAGGGCAGCGGCCGCCTGGTCGGCGCCAAGATGCTGGGCGAGTTCAGCTGGAAGATCGAGAACATGCTCAACCGCGTGCTGGACGGCACGCGCCCCGCGTCTTCGGCGGTGATCGGGCTGGTCGACCTCGCCGCCTCGCTGCTGCCGCAGTTCCATGGTGCCCTGGCCGGCAAGGGCTCCGTCACGGCCGATCTGGCCGTGATCGAGGCCGTGGCCGACCGCGTGGCCGCGGGCGAGGACGCCGTGTACATGACGTCCGCGACGCCCGTCCTGGCGACGCCCGCCGAGGAGCCGGCCGCCGAGGCCGCGCCGCTCCTGCCGGCGATGCCGGTGCTCGAAGATCAGGGCGAGCCTGCCTACGTCGATCCGGTGCTGCTGGAAATCCTCGCGACCGAGGTCGACGGCCACCTCGCCACGATCTACGCCTGGCTCGAGGGTGCACGCCCGCAGCCGCAGCCGGCCGAGGATCGCCTGCAGCGCGCCATCCATACGCTCAATGGCGCCTTCGCGATGACCGAGGTTCCGGTGATCCCGGCGATCACCGGCCCGACCGAGACCTACGTCAGGCGCCTGCTGGCCAGTGGTGCGGCGCCGTCCGTGGAGGGCGTGGAAGCCATCGGCGAAGTCGCCGCGGCGATCCGCAGCACCCTGGCCAGCCTGCAGGCCGACCGCCCGCACGTGCCGCATTTCGCCGGCCTGGCCGAGCGCATGATCGCGCTGCGCGACGGCCTGCCGGACATGCGCCATGCCGTGGTCGATACGTCCGCCGACGATGACTTCGCGCGGCTGGAGGCGGAGCAGGCCGAGGCCGAGCGCCTCGCCGCGGAAGAGGCCGCCCGTGCGGAGGCCGAGCGGACCCGTGCCCAGGCCGAGCGCCTGGCGGCCGAAGAGGCCGAGCGCGCTGCGGAGGCCGAGCGCCTGGCAGCGGAACAGGAAGCCCTGGCGCGCGCCGAAGCCGAACGCCTCGCGGCCGAGGAAGCCGAGCGCCTGGCCGAGGCCGAGCGCCTGGCCGCGGAGGAGCAGGCCCGCATCGACGCCGAACGCGTGGAGGCCGAGCGCGTGGCCGCCGAAGAAGCGGCGCGCCTGGAAGCCGAACGCCTTGCGGCCGAGGAGGCCGAACGCACGCGCATCGAGGCCGAAGCCGCCGAGCAGGCCCGCCTGGAAGCCGGGCATCGGGCCGCCGAAGAAGCCGACTGGAGCGAAGCCGAGCGTCTGGCCGCCGAAGAAGCGGCACGTATCGAAGCGGAGCGTCTCGAGGCCGAGCGCCTTGCCGCGGAAGAGGCCGCACGTATCGAGGCCGAGCGTCTTGCAGCGGAAGAGGCGGCACGCGCCGAAGCCGAGCGCCTCGCTGCGGAAGAGGCGGCACGTGCCGAGGCCGAGCGCCTTGCCGCCGAAGAAGCCGCGCGCGCCGAAGCCGAGCGTCTCGAAGCCGAGCGCATCGAAGCCGAGCGCGCGGAGGCCGCGCGTCGCGATGCCGAGGAGGCCGAAGCACGCCGTCTCGAGGAAGAGCGGCTGGCCGCCGAGCGTGCCGAGCGCGAGCGCATCGAAGCCGAGCGTTCCGAGGCCGAACGCCAGGCTCGCGAGAAGGAGGACGCCCAGCGGCGCGAGCAGCTGCGCCTGGAAGCGCAGCGCGCCGAGGCCGAACGCCTGGAGCGCATGGCCGCCGAGCAGCGCATGGCCGAGCAGGTGCGCGCCGCCATCGCCGCCGCGGTCGCCGCGGCGCAGGCGGGCGAGGCGATGCCGGCCGGCGTCGTCGACGAGGCCGACCCCGACGCCGCGCTGGACCTCACCGGCCTGGACCCGGAACTGGTCGACATCTTCGTGGAGGAAGGCGCCGACCTGCTCGATCATTCCGACGGCCTGCTGGCGCGCCTGCGCGAGCAGCCCGAGGATCGCGAGACGCTGGTCGGCCTGCAGCGCGACCTGCACACGCTCAAGGGCGGTGCGCGCATGGCCGGCATCATGGCCGTGGGCGAGCTGGGCCACGTCATGGAATCGCTGCTCGAGGCCGTGGCCGAGCAGCGCAGCGAGCTCGGCCGCGACGGCGTCGCCCTGCTCGAGCGGGGCTTCGACCGCCTGCACGCGATGGTCACCCGCGTCGGCGAGCGCCATGCCATCGGCATGCCGCTGGCGCTGATCGCGATGTTCGAGGCCCGCGCCCGCGGAGAGCGCCTGCCCGTGCCGGCCTTCGCCGGAGGCGGCGGCGAGGCGCCCGTCCAGACCCCGGCACCGGTCGCCGAGCTCAAGCCGCTGTCGGCACCGCTCGGCGACCAGCCGTTGCTGGCCGAAGACGACGACATCGCCGTGCGCACCCCGCAGGAGCAGGTGCGCATCCGCGCCGACCTGCTCGACCGGCTCGTCAACTACGCCGGTGAGGTCGCGATCTACCGCGCCCGCCTCGAGCAGCAGCTCGGTGCCTTCCGTACCGCCATCGCGGAAATGGAGGCGACGAACACGCGTATGCGCGACCAGCTGCGCCGTCTCGAGATCGAGACCGAAGCGCAGATCGTCGCCCGCTACCAGCGCGAGGACGCGGCCGAGGCCTCGTTCGACCCGCTGGAGCTCGACCGCTTCTCGACGCTGCAGCAGCTGACCCGCGCGCTGTCGGAATCGGCGGCCGACCAGACCTCGCTGCAGACCACGTTCGACGACCTGACCCGCCAGTACGAGACCCTGCTGCTGCAGCAGAGCCGCGTCTCGTCCGAGCTGCAGGAAGGCCTCATGCGCACGCGCATGGTGCCGTTCGACGGCCTGCTGCCGCGCCTGCGCCGCGTGGTCCGCCAGGCTTCGGGCGAACTCGGCAAGCACGTGGTGCTCAAGCTCGAAGGCACGCAGGGCGAGCTCGACCGCAACGTGCTCGAACGCATGACCGCGCCGCTGGAGCACATGCTCCGCAATGCCGTCGCGCATGGCCTGGAGGCGCCGGAGACGCGCGTCGGCGCGGGCAAGACCGAGGAGGGCACGATCCGCATCGCCGTCCGCCGCGAAGGCTCGGAAGTCGTGCTGGAAGTCGGTGACGACGGCCGCGGCCTGGACCGCGAGGCGATCCGTCGACGCGGCCTGGAGCGCGGGCTGATCCGCGAGGGCGTCGCGCTGTCGGACGCCGACCTCGACATGCTGATCTTCGAGCCGGGCTTCTCGACGGCCGGCGAGGTCAGCCGCCTCGCCGGCCGCGGCGTGGGCATGGACGTGGTCGCCTCGGAAGTGCGGCAGCTCGGCGGCACCATCGACATCCGCACCACCCCCGGCCAGGGCACGACCTTCACCCTGCGCCTGCCGCAGACCCTCGCGGTCACGCAGGCGGTGTTCGTGCGGATCGGCGAGACGACCTTCGCCGTGCCGATCGCCTCGGTCCGCGGCGTGGGCCGCATCGCCCGCGACGAGCTCGGCCGCGCGATCGAGAGCGAGGAGGGCGGCACCTTCCGTTACGGCGGCGAGAACTACGCCGTGCACGACCTCGGCCAACTGCTCGGCCAGGCGCCGGCCAAGGCCGAAGGCCTGCTGCAGGTGCCGCTGCTGCTCATCCGAGCGGGTGAACTGCGTGCGGCGGTCACCGTCGACCAGGTCATCGGCAACCGCGAGATCGTGGTCAAGCCGGTGGGTCCGCAGGTCAACTCGGTGCCGGGCATCTTCGGCGCGACGATCATGGGCGACGGCCGCGTCGTCGTGATCCTGGACGTGGCCCCGCTGGTGCGCCGCCAGGCCACCCTGCCGCGCGACTTCCAGCCAGTGGTGCAGGTCGTCGAGAAGCGCGCGGTGCCGCTGGTCATGGTGGTGGACGACTCGGTCACCATGCGCAAGGTCACCGGCCGCGTGCTCGAGCGCCACAACTTCGAGGTGCTCACCGCGAAGGACGGCGTGGACGCGCTGGAGCGCATGGCCGAGCGCGTGCCCGACCTGATGCTGCTCGACATCGAGATGCCGCGCATGGACGGCTACGAGCTGGCCGCCGCCATGAAGAGCGATCCGCGCCTGCGCGACGTCCCGATCGTGATGATCACCTCGCGTACCGGCGAGAAGCACCGCCAGCGCGCCATGGATCTGGGCGTCAACCGCTACCTCGGCAAGCCGTACCAGGAGCCGGAACTGATGCGCAATGTCTTCGACCTGCTCGGGATCGGCCGTGACCATGGCTGATTCCGCCCGCCGCGTCGCCCTGCTGGCACGGCCCGGCGCCGCCCGCGACTGCGTGCGCACGGCGCTGCTGGACGTGGGCGCGGAACTCGTCGCCGAGGAGGATCCGACCTCGGCCGATCCGCAGGCCGTGCGTGCCGCCTCGCCGCAGGTGCTGATGATCGTGCTCGACGCGGCCGCCGAGGATGCCCTCGGGCGCTTCGATGCGGTGATCGGCGACCCCGACGTGCAGGTGATGTTCGAGGAGGCCGAGGTCGCCCTGTCCCGCGAGGGCTGGGAGGCCGCGCGCTGGCGTCGCCACCTGGCGGCCAAGCTGCACCGCTCCGGCGACGTGCTGCCTCCGGTGGGCGCCGTCGACGTGCCCGCGGTCGATGCCCTGTCGATGCAGATCGAGGAGCTGATCGGGGTCGGCGAGGACGGCGAGGCCCCGGTTGGCCTGCCGGCGGAAGCCGCGGCAGGCCAGGACTTCTCCGTCTTCGATCCCGCCGCCGCGGAGACCGCGGAAGCCGCCGCGTCGACGCTGGGCATCGAAGGCATGGAGTACGACGCCGGCGCCTTCGATGCCATGTCCTTCGACCCGGTGCTGCTCGACGTGGCGGCGCCCGATGCGGCGCCGGACGACACCGGCGAGTGCGCGCCCGCGCCCGGCACGGGCCCGGATTTCAGCCCCAGCGACTTCGATCCGCTGCTGGCCGAACTCGAGGCCGAGCTGCCGGGGCTCGCGCCGCCGGGCATGTCGGTGCGGGACTGGGAGGGCGGCCTGGTGGAAGGCTTCGGCATCCCCGGGGCGCCGGCGCCCGTCGAGCCCGAGCCTGCGCCCGCGCGGCCGGGCTTCGGCGAGCTGAGCCTGGCCGACGACGTGGCGCCCGCCGCGCCGGCACGCGCGCGCGGAACGCATGACCTGGCCGACCTGGAGCGTCGCATCTCGGGCCTGCAGCTGGTCGACGACGCGCCGCGGGCACCTGCCGTCGTGCTGCTCATGGCGGGCCTGGGCGGGCCCGACGCCGTGCGCCAGTTCCTGGGTGGGCTGCCGGCCGATTTCGCCTGTCCCGTGCTCGTCCGCCAGCGCCTGGACGGCGCGCGCTACGACAAACTGGTGGCGCAGATGCAGCGCGCCACGTCGCTGCCCGTGGCGCTCGCCGAGGCCGGCCGCTCCGTTACCACCGGCACGGTGTACGTGGTCGGCGACGACGTGGGCCTGGACGCCTCCGGCGGCCTGCGGTTCGCCGCGGGCGCGGGCCTGCTCGAAACCCTGCCGGCCGGCGGCGCCATCGTGCTGCTGAGCGGCAGCGACGTGGCCGAGGTCGACCGCGTCGCCGCGTTCGCCGCGCGGGACACCTGGCTGGGCGCGCAGGCCAGCGATGGCTGCTACGACCCCGCCGCATCCGAGGCGCTGGCCGCACGGGGTGCCGTCTCGGCCGCGCCCGCCGAACTCGCGCGCCGGCTCGCCCGTCGCTGGAGCTCCTGAGAGGTCCGTCGTGTCCAAGAAGAAGCGAAACCGTCGCCCCCATCCGCCCGTCGCCAGGGGCACGCCGCAGGCGGCCAGCGGCGCCGTTGCGGTCGCCGGGCCCGACGACGCCGAAGAGGCCGTCGCCGAAGCTCCGGTCGCGCCTGTGGAGGGCGCGGAGCCGACGGGGGCGCCGGGGCCGGCCACGGGCGATGCACGCCCGGCCGCCGCGCCGGCTACGCCGCCGGCCCCGGCCCCGGCGTCCGCGGGCTGGGTGCCCCATGAATCCGGCGACATCCGCGGCGTGCTGATCCAGGTCGGCGGCGGCCGCCTGCTGCTGCCGAACGCGACCATCGCCGAGGTGCTGTCCTATGCCGAGCCGGAGCCTGTCGAGGCCGCGGCCGACTGGCTGCTGGGCCGCTTCCGCTGGCGCGGCTGGCAGCTGCCACTGATCGCCTTCTCACGCCTGGCGGGCATCGGCCAGGAGCAGCCGGGCCTGGGCAGCAAGGTCATCGTGCTCAAGGCGCTCGGTGGCGACCGCCGCATTCCCTACTTCGCGATCCTGACGCAGGGCTTCCCGCGCCTGGTCACCGTCTCGCGCAGCGCACTGGAGGTCGAGGCGGGCGAGGAGGCGCTGCCGGATGCGATCCAGGCCCGCGTGCGCCTCAACGACGAGCCGGCGCTGTTGCCCGACCTGCTGCGCATCGAGCACCTGCTGCAGGCCCAGCGCGAAGCCGCCTGACGCGAGCCCTGCGTCGCGCCCACGAACGCCGCGCCCGCCGCGGCGTTCGTCGTTTCAGGCCAGGTCGCCGAACCGTGCCTGCAGCGCCGCGATCGCCGCGAGTCCGGCGGTTTCGGTGCGGAGCACCCGTGGGCCCAGGCGCAGCCCCGAGAAGCCGGCGGCCTGCAACTGCTCGCGATCGAGCGGCGACCAGCCGCCTTCCGGACCCACGGCGATGCAGGCCGCCGCGGCAGGCAACGCGAGCGAACGCATCGCATGCGGGCCCTGCGGGTCCAGCAGCAGCCGCAGGCCGACGTCCGGCAGCGCCTGCAGGGTGCCGCCGAGCGGCACGGGGGCCTCGACCGTGGGCACCACCGCGCGCCCGCACTGCTCGCAGGCGGAGGCCACCACGCCGCGCCAGTGCTCGAGCCGCCGTGCGGCGCGCTCGCCTTCGAGCTTCACGTCGCTGCGCTGCGACCACACCGGCACGATGGCCTGCACGCCCAGCTCGGTGGCCTTCTGCAGGATGAGGTCCATCTTCTCGCCCTTCGCCACGCCCTGCAGCAGCACGAGTCGCAGCGGCGATTCGCGGTCCACCGGCGTGGCCGCGCCGATGCGCAGGCGCGCCTCGCGCTTGCCCACCGAGGCCAGGGTGGCCGCGTAGTCATGCCCATCGCCGTTGAACGCGATGCAGGCATCGCCCGGCGCGAGCCGCAGCACGCGGGTCAGGTGCGCCGCGGGTCCCTCGGGCAGCACCACCTCGGCGCCCTCGTGCAGCGGTTGCGGGATGTGCACGCGGGTCAGGCGCATGGTCGGCTCGGGTGGAAGACACAGGAAGGGTGGCGGCGGAGCCCGCGTCGACGGCGGCCCGCGCTGATGATCGCGTCGGCGGCCGCCTCGCCGCCGGGCGCACGGCGCGCAGGCGCGACGGCGCGCATGCGATCAGCCCATCGCCGCATCGATCGCGCTCCGCGTGACGTCGGCGAGCTGGTCCAGCGCCCCGTCGCCGATGCAGTAGGGCGGCATCCAGTACAGCACGTCGCCCAGCGGACGCAGCAGCACGCCCCGCTCGATGGCGTGGCGGTAGGCACGCAGCCCGCGCGCCTCGCGCTGCGGCGTGCCCGCGGGCGTGGCGGCCATCTCGATGGCGAGGACCGTGCCGGTGCGGCGCACGTCCACCACGCCCGGACGCGAGCGCAGGGGTTCGGCGCGCGCGGCCATGGCGGCGGCGGTACGGCGGTTGCGCGCGACCACGTCGTCGGAGTCGAAGATCGACAGCGAGGCCAGCGCCGCCGCGCAGGCCACCGGGTTGCCGGTGTAGCTGTGCGAATGCAGGAAGGCACGATCGCGGGACTCGTCGAGGAAGCCGTCGAAGATCGCCTGCGTGGCGAGCACCGCCGCGAGCGGCATCGAGCCGCCGGTCAGGCCCTTGGACAGGCACAGCAGGTCGGGCGCGATGCCGGCCTGCTCGCAGGCGAACATCGTGCCCGTGCGGCCGAAGCCCACGGCGATCTCGTCGGCGATGAGGAACACGCCGTGCGCGTCGCAGAGCTCGCGCGCGCGGCGCAGGTAGGCCGGGTGGTGCATGCGCATGGCGCCCGCGCACTGCACCAGCGGCTCAACGATCATCGCGCAGACCTCGCCGGCATGGGCCTGCAGCAGCGCGCCCAGGGCGTCGGCGGCACGCAGGGCGCGGGCCTCGGCATCCTCGCCCGGCGCGGCGAGGAAGGCATCGGGCGCGGGTGCGAACAGCGCCTCGGTCAGCAGCGGGGCGTAGACACGGCGGTAGAGCGGGATGTCGCCCACCGCCAGCGCGCCCAGCGTCTCGCCGTGGTAGCCGTTCTCCAGGGCGACGAACTTCGTGCGGCCCGGTTCGCCACGGTTGCGGTACCAGTGGAAGGCCATCTTCAGCGCGACCTCGACGCCGGCCGAGCCGTTGTCGGCATAGAACACCTTCGCCAGCGGCGCGCGGCCGGGCTGGCGCGGGGCGATGGCGAGCAGGCGCTCGGCCAGCTCGACCGCGGGCTCGTGGGTGCAGCCGGCCAGGATCACGTGCTCCAGCGTGCGCGCCTGCCGGGCGATGGCCTCGGCGATGCGGGGCTCGGCATGGCCGTGGATGCAGGTCCACCAGCTCGAGACCGCGTCGAGGTAGCGGCGCCCGTCCACGCCGATCAGCCATTCGCCCTCGCCCCGCGCGATCGGCACCAGCGGCAGCACGTCCGGGTGCTCGCGCATCTGCGTGCACGGATGCCACAGCACGTCGAGATCGCGCCGGCGCAGGCGGTCGGCAGGGCCTTCGCGGCCGGCTGCTAGGATGGATGCATCGTGATCGACACCATTCATCCCGCCATTATCCCGCCAGCCGCGGGGCGACGGGGGCGCGCATGAAGGCGCTGCCCACCATCCACCGCGTCACCGAGCACGATGCCGGGCCCTACCGCATGGAGCGGCTGGACCTGGAGTTCAGCAACGGCGAGCGCCGCCAGTTCGAACGCCTGCACAGCCGCGGCCACGGCGCGGTGATCGTGGTGCCCATGCTCGATGCCGACACGGTGCTGCTGGTGCGCGAATACGCCGCGGGCTTCCACCGCTACGAACTGGGGCTGGTGAAGGGCCGCATCGATGCGGGCGAGACGCCCGAGCAGGCCGCCGACCGCGAGCTCAAGGAGGAGGCCGGCTACGGTGCGCGTTCGCTGCTGCGCCTGCGCGAGCTCACGCTGGCGCCGACGTACATGTCGCATACGGCGCAACTGGTCATCGCGCGCGACCTCTACCCCCAGCGCCTGCCCGGAGACGAGCCCGAGCCGCTGGAGCTCGTGCCCTGGAAGCTCGATGCGCTGCACGAGCTGATCCTGCGCGAGGATTTCTCCGAAGGCCGCTCCATCGCGGCGCTGTTCATCGCCCGCGAATGGCTCAAGGACACCGCATGATCGACCCCACCCTGCGCGAGGACGTGATCGCGCTCGCCTTCGATGCCGCCCGCGCGATCCTCGATGTCTACGACGGTGACTTCGGCGTGGCGCACAAGGGCGATGCCTCGCCGCTGACCGCCGCGGACCTCGCCTCGCATCGCTGCATCATGGATGGCCTGTCCAGGCTCACGCCCGACATCCCGGTGCTCAGCGAAGAGGCCGAGCACAAGGTCGCGCCCGACATCCGCCGCAGTTGGCCGCGCCTGTGGATCGTCGATCCGCTCGATGGCACGCGCGAGTTCGTCAAGCGCAATGGCGAGTTCAGCGTGAACATCGCGCTGGTCGAGCACGGCGTGGCGGTCTGGGGCGTGATCCAGGCGCCGGTGACCGGCGTGGCCTGGCATGGCGGCGCGGGGCAGGGCGCGTTCCGGCGCGAGGCGGCGGACGGCGCCGACCGTTCGATCGCCATCCGCGACGCCCGCGCGCCCCTGCGCGTGGCCGCCAGCCGCTCCCACCGCGACGGCCGCAGCGAGGCCTTCATCGCGGCGATGCAGGCGCATGCGGGCGAGGTCGCGCAGATCAACCTCGGCTCGTCGCTCAAGTTCTGCCGCATCGCCGAGGGCGGGCTGGACATCTACCCGCGCTTCGGCCCCACCTGCGAATGGGACACCGCCGCCGGCCAGGCCATCCTCGAAGGCGCGGGCGGCGTGGTGGTGGACCCGCGCGGGCGGCCGCTGCGCTACAACCTGCGCGATACGCTGCTCAACGGCGACTTCGTCGCCATCGGCGATCCCGCACAGCCCTGGCGCGACTGGGCGGCCGCTGCACAGGCCGCGGTGGATGCGCGGCATGGCTGAGCCCTGCGCTCGCGACATCCGGCGCCTGCTCGCGATCATGGCGCGCCTGCGCGATCCCCAGGGCGGCTGCCCCTGGGACGTGCAACAGACCTTCGCGACCATCGCGCCCTACACCATCGAGGAAGCCTACGAGGTCGCCGATGCGATCGAGCGCGGCGACCTCGACGACCTGCGTGGCGAACTCGGAGACCTGCTGCTGCAGGTGGTCTTCCATGCGCAGATGGCGAGCGAGCAGGGCGCCTTCGATTTCGGCGACGTCGTGCAGGCCATCAGCGACAAGATGGAGCGCCGCCATCCGCACGTCTTCGGCGACGTCGCCATCGGGGACGCGAATGCGCAGACCGCGAGCTGGGAGGCCATCAAGCGCGCCGAGCGCGAGCAGAAGGGCGAGGCCGACCGCTCGGTGCTGGCCGGCATCGCGCGTGGCCTGCCCGAATGGCAGCGCGCGGTGAAGCTACAAAAGCGCGCGGCCGCGGTGGGCTTCGACTGGCCCGGCCCGGGCCCGGTGATCGACAAGCTGCACGAGGAGATCGACGAGGTGCGCGCCGAGTTCGATGCACTCGCACGCGGCGATGCCGGCGCACACGACCGGCTGGAGGACGAGCTGGGCGACCTGCTGTTCGTGGCGGCCAACCTCGCACGCCACGCCAGGGTCGACCCCGGCGCCGCGCTGCGCCGCGCCAACGCCAAGTTCGAGCGCCGCTTCCGCGCGATGGAGCGCTTCGCCGCCATCGACGGGGTCGACCTCGCATCGCTGGACCTCGACGCCCAGGACGCCTACTGGCTGCGCGCGAAGGCCGAGGAAAAGCGCGGCGCGTGAGCCGCGCCGCTCACCAGCGGATGCGGCCGGTTAGGATGTCCCTGAACATCACCCAGTCACCCATCAGCGAGTACACCGGATGGCGGAACGTGGCCGGCCGGTTCTTCTCGAACACGAAGTGCCCGACCCAGGCGAAACCGTAGCCGGAGACGGGCGCGGCCAGCAGCCAGCGCGCGTCGCGCTGCACGATCGCCAGGGCGACGAAGGCCAGCACGCCGCAGCTGCCGATGAAGTGCAGGCGGCGGCTGGTGCGATGGCCGTGCTCGGACAGGTAGTACGGGTAGAACTCCCGGAAACTTGCGAAGCGCTTCATGCCGCCTCCTCCAGGATAGGCCCATGGATTATCAGCTCGTCATCAAGCTCTGGCGCAAATCGCTCGAAAGCGAGGCCTTCCTGTCGACCATCGAGGCCGAGCTGGCCGCCGCGCTGGGCGCTGCGGTCGAGCTCGAAGGCTTCGACGTCAGCGCGAAGGAGATCAACTTCTTCATGCTGACCGCCGATCCGCGGCCGGTGTTCCGCAAGGCGCGCGAGGTGTTCGAGCGGGCCGGTGTGGAGAAGGGCCTGTCGGCGGCCTACCGGCTCAACGGCGGGGCGCAGTTCACCTCGCTCTGGCCGCAGCGCATGGCGCGCAGGTTCACCCTGCCCTGAGCCGGGCGCGGACGGGCCGCGCTCAGTCGAGGAAGATCAACCACGCGGCGGCGACGATGAGCGCGAAGCCCGCCCAGTGGTTCCACTTCAGCGGCTGGCCCAGGTACCAGGCCGAGAAGCCCGCGAAGACCACCAGCGTGATGACCTCCTGCATGCCCTTGAGCTGCGGCGCGCTGTAGACGCTGGCGCCGATGCGGTTGGCCGGCACCATCAGCGAGTACTCGAAGAAGGCGATGCCCCAGCTCACCAGCACCGCCAGGGTGAGCGGCGCGCCGCGGTGCTTGAGATGGCCGTACCAGGCGAAGGTCATGAAGACGTTGGAGGCCAGCAGCAGGAGCGGGGTCAGATAGGCGGCAGTGCGTTCGTTCATGGTCGTGGGAGGCGTCTGAGTGAATTCACGGGTCTTCACGGCGCCTAGACTTCACGCCGGGCACCTTTCACAAAACTGAAGGAGGGCTCTTTCCGATGCAGACCAACCGCGATGGCGGCCTCGTCCTCATCATCGAGGACAACCGCAACATCTCCGAAATGATGGGCGAATACCTCGAGAGCCGCGGCTTCGAGGTCGACTACGCCGCCGACGGCCTGGATGGCTACCGGCTGGCCGCCGAGAACAGCTACGACGTGATCGTGCTCGACCTGATGCTGCCGCGCCTGGACGGCGTGGAAGTGTGCAAGCGGCTGCGCGAGGAAGCCCGCAAGTCCACCCCGGTGCTGATGCTCACCTCGCGCGACACGCTGGACGAGAAGCTAACCGGCCTGTCGGCGGGCGCCGACGACTACCTCACCAAGCCGTTCGCGATCCAGGAACTCGAGGCCCGCCTGCGCGCCCTGATCCGCCGCGAGCGCCGCCAGGTCGGCGGCGAGGTGCTGAAGGTGGCCGACCTCGTGCTCGACCCGGCCTCCCTGCGCGTCACCCGTGGCGGCGTGGAGCTGCAGCTGTCGCCCATCGGCCTGCGCCTGCTCACGATCCTCATGCGCGAATCGCCCCGCGTGGTGAGCCGCCAGGAGATCGAGCGCGAGATCTGGGGCAACGGCCTGCCGGATTCGGACACCCTGCGCAGCCACCTCTACAACCTGCGCAAGACCATCGACAAGCCCTTCGACAAGCAGCTGCTGCACACCGTGCAGTCCGCAGGCTACCGGATCGCCGACATCTCGCAGCCGCCGGAGTAATCCGGCTCCATGCCGACCGCGCTACCCCGCCGGATCAAACTCGCGTTCATCGTCCAGGCGCTCATCGCGAGCCTCGTGCTCGCGCTGGGCATCCTGGGGATCGAACTGGCCGTCCGCCAGGCCCTCGTGAAAGAGCGCCTGGCGGACGAGGTCGCGTCCATCTGGACGCAGCTCGAGCGCGATCCCTCCGCCGCGATGCCGCAGAACTCCCGCATGCGCACGTACTTCGTGCCGGCCGGGGGCGATGCCACGCGCCTGCCCGCGCATCTGCGGGGCCTCGGCCCGGGTACCCACGTACCGCTCTGGCGCGGCAGGGCGGCGATCGTCGACCGTCGCGAACAGGGAACGCTGGCGCTGGAGTTCGACCCCAGCCTCAGCGACCGCGCCATCCGCTGGACCGGCGGGCTGAGCCTTCTCCTCGCGCTTGCGGTCACCTTCCTCTCGGCCTGGCTCACCTACCGCACGTCCAAGCGCATGGTGGGGCCGGTGAGCTGGCTGGCGAACGTGGTCGCGCACTGGGACGCGCGCGCGCCCAGTGCCGCGGCGCTGGCACCGGCCAACCTTCCGCTGGACTCGGGCACCGAGGTGCGCCGGCTCGCGTACGCGTTGCGCGGCCTGGCCGGGCGCGTGGGCGAGGCGCTGGAGCGCGAGCGCAAGTTCACGCGTGACGCCAGCCACGAGCTGCGCACGCCGCTCACCGTCATCCGCGTCGCCGCCGACATCATGGCTGGCGACCCCGACGTGCCGCCGCGCACGCAGCGCGCCGTCTCGCGCATCCAGCGGGCCGGCCACGACATGCAGTCGGTGATCGACGCCTTCATGATCCTCGCGCGCGATGCCGAGATCGACGCCGAATCCGAACGTTTCGACCTGCACGAGATCGTCGACCCGGAGGTCGAGCTTCTGCGCCCGCTCCTGGCCGGCAAGCCGGTGGAACTGGTCGTGGTCGATCGCGGCGCGCGGCCGATCGACGCGCCGCGGCGCGTGCTCTCGCTGATGGTGGGCAACCTGCTCGGCAATGCCGTGCGCTTCACCGAGCGCGGGCGCATCGAAGTGGTGCTCGCGCCGGACCGCATCGAGGTGCGCGACACCGGCATCGGCATGAGCGCCGAGGCGGTCGAGAAGGCCTTCGACCCCTTCTACCGCGAGGACCGCGAGCGCGGAGACGGCATGGGCATCGGCCTGTCCGTGGTGCGACGCCTGGGCGAGCGCATGGGTTGGCCGGTGGAACTGCAGAGCCAGCCCGGGGAAGGTACCGTGGCGGTCATCCGCTTCCGCCGCTGAACCGATCCCGCGCCGCGGTCAACCGGCGGCGCGCGCATGCGTTCACTGCGTGCGCTCCCACGACCCCATGAGCCCTCGCCCCATGCCCACCCCGACCCGCTCCCGCTGGCGCAAGCCGGCGCTCGTCGCCACCGTGCTCGCCGCCGCCGTCGTCCTGGGGGCCTGGGCCTGGTCCAGGCGCGGTGCCGAGGCCGCGGACGGCGGCTGGCGCACCGCGCCGATCGAGCGCGGCGACATCCGCGTCAGCATCTCCTCCACCGGTGCGCTGAGCGCGATCTCCACGGTGGTGGTGGGCAGCGAGATCTCCGGGCGCGTGACGGACGTGCTGGTCGACTTCAACGATCGCGTGCGCAAGGGCCAGGTGCTGGCGCGCCTTGATCCCAGCACGTTCGAGGCGCAGATCGCGCAGGGCAATGCCGCCGTCAACAGCGCGCGGGCCAATGCGGCGCAGGCCGAGGCCGCGCTGCGCAATGCCGAGGCCGACTGGCGCCGCAAGGCCGACCTCGGCCGCCAGCAACTGGTGGCGCGTTCGGAGGTCGACCTCGCCCGCGCCGCACTGGAGCAGGCGCGCGCGCAGGTCGCGGCCGCACGCGCGCAGATCGCGCAGCAGCAGGCCGGCACGCGCACCACGCGCCTGAACCTGGGCCGCACCGAGATCCGCTCGCCGGTGGACGGCGTGGTGCTCACGCGCAGCATCGAGCCCGGCCAGACGGTGGCGGCGAGCCTGCAGGCGCCGGAGCTGTTCAAGCTCGCCGAGGACCTCTCGAAGATGGAGATCGAGCTCGCGGTCGACGAGGCCGACATCGGCCAGGTCAAGGTCGGCCAGTCGGCCACGTTCACCGTCGACGCCTTTCCCGAACGCCGCTTCCGCGGCCAGGTCGCGCAGGTGCGGCTGTCGGCGACCACGACCAACAACGTCGTGACCTATCCGGTGGTCATCGCGGTCGACAACGGCGACGGCGCGCTGCTGCCCGGCATGACCGCCAATGCCGAGATCGTGGTCAGCCAGAAGGAGAACGTGCTGCGCGTGCCGAATGCGGCGCTGCGCTACAAGCCGGCGGAAGACGGGGCCGATGCGCAGGGCGCACCCGCGGCGGGCGGCCCCGGCGCGGGCGGCGGCATGGCCGACGACCTGCAGCGCCTGGCCGACTCGCTCTCGCTCTCGCCCACGCAGCGCCGCGCGTTCGACGCGGCCGTGGCGCGCCTGCGCGAGCGCATGCAGGCCCGTCGGGCCATGCCCGCCGCAGGTGCGCAGGGTGGCAGCCGCCTGTTCACCGGCGGGCCGGGTGGCCCCGGGGGCAATCGCCGCCCGGGCGGCGGCAATGCCGATTCCGGCGCGTTCCGCCAGCGCATGCTCGAGCGCATGGGCCAGCAGTTCGCCGCCTTCCGCGCCACGCTCTCGCCCGTCCAGCAGCAGCGCTGGGACGCGGGCCTGGCCGAGCTCGCCGCCGCGCGCCGGGCACCCCTGTACAGGCTCGTCGACGGCAGGCCCGAGCGCGTCATGGTGCGGGTGGGTGCGAGCGACGGCAGCTTCACCGAGGTTTCCGGCGCGCTGAAGGAAGGCGACGTCGTGATCACCGGGGCGGAGCGCGCGGCGAAATGACCGCCGTCATCGAGACGCGCGGCCTCGGCAAGGTCTACTCGGCCGGCACCGAGGCCGAGGTGGTCGCGCTGCGCGGCGTGGACATGCTCATCGGCCGCGGCGAATTCGTCGCGATCATGGGCCCCTCGGGCTCGGGCAAGTCCACGCTGATGAACCTCGTCGGCTGCCTCGACACCCCCAGCCACGGCACCTACCTCTGCGACGGCGTCGACGTCGCCACGCTCGACGCCGAGGAGCGTGCGCGGCTGCGGCTGCACAAGATCGGCTTCGTCTTCCAGGGCTTCAACCTGCTGGCCCGCCTCGACGCGCTGGAGAACGTCGCCATGCCGCTCGGCTATGCGGACGTGCCGCGTGCCCAGCGCCTGTCGCGCGCGCAGGCGGCGCTGGAAGCCGTGGGCCTGGGCGCGCGCGTGCACCACCGCCCCAGCGAGCTGTCGGGCGGCCAGCAGCAGCGCGTGGCCATCGCGCGGGCGCTGATCAACCGACCGCCGATCCTGCTGGCCGACGAGCCGACCGGGGCGCTCGATACCCGCACAGGCGAGGAGATCCTCGCGCTGTTCCGCCAGCTACGCGACGACGGCCACACGGTGGTGCTGATCACCCACGATGCGGAAGTGGCCGCCCATGCCGACCGCGTCTTCGTGATGCGCGATGGCGAGCTGCATTCGCAGACCGAAGAGGAGGCCGCGCACCTGGCCAGCGTGGCCCAGGCCATGGCCGCGGTCGCGGGTGCGGGTCATGGAGGCGCCGCATGAAGCTCGCCGAGGTCGTCCGTACCGCCACGTTCTCGCTGCGCGGCAACTGGTTGCGCAGCGCGCTCACCTCGCTGGGCGTGATCATCGGCATCGCCGCGGTCATCGTCATGGTGTCGGTGGGGCAGGGCACGCAGGCGGAGATCGACAAGCTCGTCTCGGGCCTGGGTTCAAACCGCCTCGACATCTCCTCCGGCGCCGGCCGCGGCTTCGGCGGCGTGCGGGTGAGCGCGAGTTCGTTCTTCACGCTCACCGAGGACGATGCCGAGGCCATCCGCACCGAGATCCCCGAGGTGCAGTACGTGGCGGGCAGCCTGCGCGGCGGCGCGCAGGTGGTCTACGCGGAGAGCAACTGGTCCACGCAGTGGCAGGGCGTGCAGCCGGACTGGTTCGCGATCAACGCTTGGGAGGTCGCCAGCGGCGACGGCTTCCAGCCTTCGGATTACAACGGCGGCAAGGCGCTGATCCTGGGCGAGTCGGTGCGGCGCGAGCTGTTCGGCGACGAGGAGGCGATCGGCCAGACGGTGCGCATCGGCCGCGTGCCGTTCACCGTCGTCGGCGTGCTCAAGCCCAAGGGGCAGGGCGGCTTCGGGCAGGACCAGGACGACATCGTCGTGGTGCCCCTGGAAACCGCGCGACGCCGCCTGATGGGGGCGATGGGCCTGCCGGCCGGTGCGGTCATGCAGATCGCGGTGGGCGTGGCCAACGCGGAGGACCTTTCCTACGCGCAGGGCGAGATCGAGGCCCTGCTGCGCCAGCGCCACCGCATCCAGCCCGGCGAGGACGACGACTTCAGCGTGCGCAACATCGCCGAGGTCGTCGCCACGCGCACGCAGGCCACGCGGCTGATGTCGTTGCTGCTCGGCGCGGTGGCGAGCATTTCGCTGATCGTCGGCGGCATCGGCATCATGAACATCATGCTGGTGTCGGTGACCGAGCGGATCCGGGAGATCGGCCTGCGCATGGCGGTGGGCGCGGGCCCGCGCGACATCCGCCGCCAGTTCCTCGCCGAGGCCATGCTGATCTCGCTCATCGGCGGCGCGCTGGGCATCGTGATCGGCGTGCTGGGCGCGCTGGCGGTCGAGAAGTTCGGGTCGCTTCCCGCCCGGCTCGACGCGCAGGTCATCCTGCTCGCCGCCGGCTTCTCGATCGCCACCGGCCTGTTCTTCGGCTACTACCCCGCGCGCAAGGCCTCGCGGCTGGATCCGATCGAGGCGCTGCGTTCGCAGTAGCGGCGAGCCGGTCGGGGTGGCGACCGTGGCGATTCTGCCCGTTGCAGGTGCCGTTCCCGCTCGCTGCCGGAGTGGGGGGGTACACGTGAACGCCCATGAGGCACCCGTGTTCATGGTGCGGCGGCACGCCCGGTGGCGCATTGCCGGACACCCGACGGCCGTCCGCCCACGCCGCCGCTGGCCGTATGCTGCGGCGAGCCATCCCCATGGATCTTCCGCATGCGCGCGCTCGCCGCCTTCGCCCTGGCCCTCGCTTCGATGACCGCAACCGCCCAGCCCGCCGTACCCGCCGCCCGTACCGCCCTCGTGATCCACGGCGGCGCCGGTTTCGTGCCGCGCGAGGCGCTGTCGCCGTCCGACCTCGCCGACGTGCACGCCACGCTCAACCGGGCGCTGGACGCGGGCGACGCCGTGCTGCGCACGGGTGGCAGCGCGCTGGACGCGGTGACGGCGGCGGTGCAGGTGCTCGAGGAGAGTCCGCGCTTCAACGCCGGCAAGGGCGCCGTCTTCAATGCCAAGGGCGGGCACGAGCTCGACGCCTCGATCATGGACGGCAGCGCGCGGCGTGCCGGTTCCGTGGCCGGCGTGACCACCGTGCGCAATCCGATCCGGCTGGCCCGGGCGGTGATGGAGAAGAGCCCGCACGTGATGCTGGCCGGGGCCGGCGCCGAAGCCTTCGCCGACACGCTGCCCGAGATCGAGCGCGTGCCCAATGCCTGGTTCGACACCCCGCATCGCCGCGAGCAGCTGGAGAAGGCGCAGCGCGCCGAGCAGGACAAGCGCGCCGCGCTGCGCACCTCCGACAGCGACCAGCCGCCGTACTTCGGCACCGTCGGCGCCGTCGCGCTCGATCGCGAGGGCCGCATCGCCGCCGCCACCAGCACCGGGGGCATGACCAACAAGCGCTGGGGCCGGGTCGGGGACTCGCCGGTCATCGGCGCCGGCACCTGGGCGGACGAGCGCTGCGGGGTGTCGAGCACGGGCTGGGGCGAGTTCTACATCCGCGCCGCCGCCGCGCACGACATCTGCGCGCGCGTGGCCTACCGCGGCGACAGCCTGCAGGCCGCGGCGGACGAGGTCATCAACCGGGTCATCCCGGCCATGGGCGGCGACGGCGGTGCGATCGCGCTGGACCGCGAAGGCAACATCGCCATGCCCTTCAACAGCGGGAGCATGTTCCGCGGCTGGATCGGGCCGGACGGCAGCCGGGGCACCGCGGTCCACGAGGAGACGGTGCCCTCGCCGCGCTGAACGGGACCCCGGCCTCGGGGTCCGTCCCGGCGCTGTGGCAGAATCCGCGGTCCCGCGGCCGCCCGGCCGTCCCGATGCCCGACTCCGCCCGCCCGGGCGCTCCAGCGCCGCCACCGCGGCCCGCTCCCATGCCCGACACCATCGGCCACCTGCCGCGCCACCCCCTGCGGATCATCAAGGCCACGCGCTGGTCGCTGCAGGGGCTTTGCGCCGCCTGGCGCCACGAGTCCTCCTTCCGCCTGGAGGTCTACCTGTTCGCCGTGCTCGCGCCGCTGGCCTGGTGGCTGGGCGCGAGCGGCGTCGAGCGTGCGCTGCTGGTCGGCTCGATGCTCATGGTGATGAGCGTGGAGCTGCTGAACTCGGCCATCGAGGCGGTGATCGAGCGCTACGGCGCCGAGTTCCACGAACTCGCCGGCCGCGCCAAGGACATGGGCTCGGCCGCCGTGTTCGTTTCCATGATCGCCGTCGTGGTGACATGGGCGGCCATCCTCGGCCCGCGTCTTCTCCCCTGATCCCCGCGCGCCCCGCCGCGCCCGCCTAGGAACATCCGCACGATGGAAATGCTTTTCGACCCGCAGACCTGGATCACGCTGGTGACGCTGAGCGCGATCGAGATCGTGCTGGGCATCGACAACCTGGTCTTCATCTCGATCGCCGTCAGCAAGCTGCCTGCGCACCAGCGCGACACCGCCCGCCGTTTCGGCATCGCGGTGGCCTGCATCACCCGCATCGCGCTGCTGCTGACGCTGGCCTGGCTGGCGAGCCTCACCGATGCGCTGTTCACGATCTTCGGCCACGGGGTCTCCATCCGCGACCTGGTGCTCATCGTCGGCGGCCTGTTCCTGCTGGTGAAGGGCGGCGCGGAGATCCGCGACCTCATCGTCGGCGAGGGCGAGGAAGAGGACATCCACACCCGTCCGGCCGCCTCCTTCGGCCTGGTCATCGCGCAGATCGCGGTCATCGACATCGTGTTCTCGCTGGACTCGGTGATCGCCGCGGTCGGCATTGCCAGCCAGCGCCCGGTCATGGTGGCGGCGATCCTGCTGGCGGTGGCGGTGATGCTTCTGGCCTCCAAGCCGCTGGGCCGCTTCATCGACGAGAACCCGACCATCAAGATGCTCGCGCTGGCCTTCATCGTGCTGGTGGGTGCCTACCTGGTCATCGACGGCTTCGGCCTGCACCTGCCCAAGGGCTATCTCTACGCCGCCATGGGCTTCTCGACCCTTGTCGAGGTGCTCAACCTCGCGGCCAAGCGGCGGGCCAACCGCCAGGTGCTGCCCGACTGAGCGCAAAGGCCGGCGAAGCCGGCCTTTGCTCTTCCGCTTGTGGACGGACGGTCGCCGCAGCGGTGCCGTCACGTCGTATTTATTGCCGCTGGTGTCCAGTGCCACCGCCGGCGCGACGACCGAACCGATCGAGGAGACCCATGCGCAAGCTGCTCACCGCCCTCCTGCTGGCCCTGCTCGCCGCCTCGCTCAGCGGCTGCGGCTACAACACCATCCAGGAGAAGGAAGAGGCGGTCGGCGCCGCCTGGTCGCAGGTGCTCAACGTCTACAAGCGCCGCGCCGACCTCGTGCCCAACCTCGTGGCCACCGTGCGCGGCTACGCCAGCCACGAGCAGCAGGTGCTGACGCAGGTGACCGAGGCGCGCGCGCGGGTGGGCAGCATCAACGTCAATGCCGACGACCCGGCCTCGCTGCGCCAGTTCCAGGACGCGCAGGGGCAGCTGCAGAGCGCGATCTCGCGCCTGCTGGTGGTCAGCGAGAACTACCCGCAGCTCAAGGCCGACCAGAACTTCCTGGCGCTGCAGACGCAGCTCGAGAGCACCGAGAACCGCATCTCGACCGAGCGCCAGCGCTACATCGCCGCGGTGCAGGACTACAACACCTACATCCGCCGCTTCCCGGTCAACCTCACCGCGATGCTGTTCGGCTACGACCGCAAGCCCAACTTCACCGTGGAGAACGAGGCGCAGATCTCCAACGCCCCCGCGGTCGACTTCGGCACGGGGCCGCAGCCGGCCCCCGCGCGCGTGCCGCCGCCGCAGGTGCTGCCCGAGCCGGCACCGGCCACGCCCGGCGCGCAGCCCACCAGCCCGCAGCCGCTTCCCCCGGCGCCCCCGGCCGCGCAGCCCGCGCCGC
>JBMOOW010000167.1:0-38211 GCA_049323195.1 Pseudomonadota bacterium
TTTGCCCGACTCAAGCAGCACCGGCGTGTGGCCACCCGCTACGACCGCAACCCCGCCAACTTCCTGGCCTTCCTCTACCTTGCCGCCATGCCTCTGTGGATCGCTTGAATGTCGATTCGGCCTAGCGCTGCCGGCCCATGTCCCAGTGCCGGGACATCTCGATGAAGGCGAAGGTGGCCGACCAGGCCACCATCATCAGCCCGACCAGCGCCTCGCCCGCGGCGAGCCAGCGGATCGGGCCGTCCGGCGCCACGTCGCCGAAGCCCACCGTCGAGTACGTCATCGCCGACAGGTAGAGCGCGTCGAACACCGACGCGCTCTCGACCCCCGCAAGGCTGCCCGTGGCGGGCAACTGGAGCAGCAGCCAGTAGGCACTGCCGAAGACGAGGATCTCCACCATGTGGAGCACGATCAGGCCCAGCATGAGCACCAGCATCATGCGACGGCCCACCGCCGGACGCGCGGTGCGCGCCCTGTGGCTTTCGTAGAAGCGGCCCAGCGCCACGATGCCCTCGAAGTGCACCAGCACCACCGCGACGACGGTGAGCACCGTCGCCGCGATGACCAGCAGGTGCATTCCGACTCCGGGCTCCACGGATCAGCGCCGGTCGATCGGCACGTACTCGCGGTCTTCCGGCCCGACGTAGTTGGCGCTGGGGCGGATGATCTTGCCGTCCTCGCGCTGCTCGATCACGTGCGCGCTCCAGCCGGTGGTGCGCGCGATGACGAACAGCGGCGTGAACATCGGCGTCGGGATGCCCATCATGTGGTAGGCCGACGCGCTGTACCAATCGAGGTTCGGGAACATCTTCTTCGTGTCCATCATCAGGTTCTCGATGCGCTCGGACACGTCGAACAGCGTCTGGTTGCCGCCGTCGGCGCAGAGCCGGCGCGAGATGTCCTTGATGATCGGGTTGCGCGGATCGCCCACCGTGTACACCGGATGCCCGAAGCCGATGATGATCTCCTTGCGCTCCATGCGCGCGCGGATGTCGGCCTCCGCCTCGTCGGCCGTCGAATAGCGCGCGATGATGTCCATCGCCACCTCGTTCGCGCCGCCGTGCTTCGGGCCGCGCAGCGCGCCGATCGCGCCGGTGATGCACGAGTGCAGGTCCGAGCCGGTACCCGCGATCACGCGCGCGGTGAACGTCGAGGCATTGAACTCGTGCTCGGCGTAGAGGATCAGCGACTTGTCGAGCGAGTCGGCATGCAGCTGCGACGGCGCCTCGCCATGCAGCAGGTGCAGGAAGTGCGCGGCGACCGAATCGTCATCGGTCAGCGTCTCGATGCGGGCGCCATTGCGCGTGAAATGCCACCAGTACAGCAGCATCGAGCCGAAGCTCGCGACCAGACGGTCGGCGATGTCGCGGGCCTCCGAGGCCGGATGGCCCTCGCGCTCGGGCAGCACCGTGCCGAGCACCGAGCAGCCCGTGCGCAGCACGTCCATCGGATGCGCATTGGCGGGCACGAGTTCCAGGGCCTCCTGCACGATCGCCGGCAGGCCGCGCAGGCGCTTGAGCTTGGCCTTGTAGGCCTTCAGCTGCGACGCCGTCGGCAGCGCGCCGTGCACCAGCAGGTGCGCGACCTCCTCGAACGTCGACTTCGTGGCCAGGTCGTGGATGTCGTAGCCGCGGTAATGCAGGTCGTTGCCGCTGCGGCCGACCGTGCACAGCGCGGTATTGCCGGCGGCGGTGCCGCTCAGGGCGACGGACTTCTTGGCCTTGGGGAGCACTTGCTCGCTCATGCGTGGGGTTCTCGCGTCATGGCCCGCGCGCCATGGCACGGGCGGAAGTCAGCGGCGGACGCTGGACGTCCGCCGCCGGGTCGGGATTATTCGCCCTTCGAACCGGCGAACAGCTGGTCCAGCTTGTCCTCGTAGGCGTGGTAGCCCAGGAAGTCGTAGAGCTCGGCGCGCGTCTGCAGGGTGTCGACGATGTTCTTCTGCGTGCCCTCGCGTCGCACGGTCTCGTAGAAGTTCAGCGCCGCCTTGTTCATCGCCCGGTACGCGCCGCAGCAGTACAGCGCGATGTCGACACCCGCCTCGCGCAGCTCGTCGGTGGTGAAGAACGGGGTGGAGCCGAACTCGGTGAGGTTGGCCAGGACGGGCACCTTCACCGCCGTCCTGAAGCGGCGGTAGTCCTCGAGCGTCTTCATCGCTTCCGGGAAGATCATGTCGGCACCGGCCTCGACATAGGCCTGCGCACGCTCGATCGCCGAATCGATGCCTTCGACCGCAGCCGCGTCCGTTCGCGCCATGATCACGAACGACGCGTCGGTGCGCGCGTCCACCGCGGCCTTCACCCGGTCGACCATCTCCTCCTTCGAGACGACCTCCTTGCCGGGACGGTGGCCGCAGCGCTTCTGCCCGACCTGGTCCTCCATGTGCACGGCGGCCACGCCGACGCGTTCGAACGAGCGGATCGTGCGCGCGATGTTGAACGCCCCGCCCCAGCCGGTGTCGATATCGACCAGCAGCGGCATCCCGGTGGCGTCGACGATGCGGCGCGCGTCGGTGAGCACGTCCTCCATCGTCGAGATGCCGAGGTCGGGCATGCCCAGCGAATTGGCGGCCACGCCGCCGCCGGACAGGTACAACGCCCTGTAGCCGACGCGCTTGGCCATCAGGCCGGCATAGGCGGTGATCGCGCCCATGACCTGCAGTGGGGACTCTTCCTGGATCGCGGCGCGGAAACGCGCGCCGGCGGACTGTTGCGTCATTGCGACCTCATCGATTGCGGCCCGCGCGTGGCGGGCGGTGGCGACGTCGCGTCGCCGGAACGCCAAAGCGACGAAGGCGACCTTGGCCGCCTTCGTCGTGAACCCTTACAGCAGGTGCGCCACGCCCTGCCGCTCTTCCTCGAGCTCGGCCAGCGTCTTGTCCATCGCGGCGCGGCTGAAGTCGTCGACCGGCAGGTCGCGCACCAGCGTGTACTCGCCGTTCCCGGTGATCACCGGGAAGCCGTACATCACGCCCTCCGGAATGCCGTAGGAACCGTCCGACGGGATGCCCATGGTCACCCACTTGCCGTTGGAGCCCAGCACCCAGTCGCGGATGTGGTCGATCGCCGCATTCGCCGCGGACGCCGCCGACGACAGCCCGCGCGCCTCGATGATCGCCGCGCCGCGCTTGCCCACCTTCGGGATGAACTCGTTCGCGTTCCAGTCGGCGTCGTTGATCATGTCCTTGAGCGACTGGCCGTTGACCGTCGCGAAGCGGTAGTCCGGATACATCGTGGGCGAGTGGTTGCCCCACACGACGAGATTCTCGATGTCGCCGACGGCCACGCCGGCCTTGTTGGCCAGCTGCGAGAGCGCGCGGTTGTGGTCCAGGCGCAGCATCGCGGTGAAGTTCTTCGACGGCAGGTCCGGGGCGGACTTCATGGCGATGTAGGCGTTGGTATTGGCCGGGTTGCCGACGACCAGCACCTTGACGTTGCGCGAAGCGACCTTGTTCAGCGCCGCGCCCTGCGCCGTGAAGATCTTCGCGTTCTCCAGCAGCAGGTCCTTGCGCTCCATGCCCGGGCCGCGCGGACGCGCGCCGACCAGCAGCGCGATGTCGGCGTCCTTGAAGGCCACTTCCGCATCGTCCGTGCCGACCATGCCGGCCAGCAGCGGGAACGCGCAGTCCTCCAGCTCCATCATCACGCCGCGCAGCGCGGCCTGCGCCTTCTCCATCGGCAGCTCGAGCATCTGCAGGATGACGGGCTGGTCCTTGCCGAGCATCTCGCCGGAAGCGATGCGGAACAGCAGCGAGTAGCCGATCTGGCCGGCAGCACCGGTGACGGCGACGCGGACGGGGGTTTTCATGATGAAACTCCGGGATTCGGGATTGGTGATTCGGGATTCGAAAGCGGGCGATTGGGGCTCGAGGATCCGGAACCGCTATTGCGAATCCCGAATCCCGAATCCCGAATCACTTGAGTTCCGCGAAGAACTCGCGGAAACGATCGAGGCCCGGCTGCAGCTGCGGGGTCGGGCAGGTGTAGCTGATGCGCAGCGCGCGCGGCTCACCAAAGGCCGAGCCCGGCACGCAGGCCACGCCCTTGGCCTCGAGCAGGGCGTTGCAGAAGTCGACGTCGTTGCCGATCTTCGCGCCGCTGGGGCCGTGGGTCCTGCCGAATGCGCAGCTGATGTCGGGGAACACGTAGAACGCGCCCTGCGGCCGCGGGCACTTGAGCCCGGGGATGCTCTCCATCACCGCCATGACCTGGTCGCGCTTTTGCTGGAACTCCGCGCACTTGGCGGTCGGCACGTCCTGCGGGCCGCTGAGCGCGGCGACCGCCGCGGCATTGGCGATCTCGGGCAGGTTGGTGATGTGGTTGGAGTTCATCGTCACGCAGGCCTGCGCGACGACCTCCGGCCCGGCCATGAAGCCCACGCGCCAGCCCGGCATGCCGTAGGTCTTGCTCAGCGAGTCGATGAAGATCACGCGGTCGCGCAGCTCGGGACGCGCGTGCACGAAGTTGTGATAGCCGATGCCGTCGAACACCATGCGGTTGTAGATGTCGTCGGTGATGACCCAGGTGTCCGGGTACCGGGCGATCACGTCCGCGAGCGCGGTGATCTCGTCCTTCGAATAGACCATGCCGGTCGGGTTCGAAGGGTTGTTGAACAGGAACACGCGCGGCTTTTTCGCAAGCGCGGCGTCGAGCTGCTGCGGGGTGAGCTTGTAGTCCTGCTCGGGCGGGCACGGGAGCAGGTCGATCTTCGCGTTGACGATCTCGGCGATGTCGACGTAACTCGTCCAGTACGGCGTCGGGAAGGCGATCGTGTCGCCCTCGTCGAGCAGTGCTTCGCAGAGGTTGTAGATGACGTGCTTGGCGCCGATGCCCGTCGCGACGTTCGCGCGGGTGTACCCCGTCAGGCCGATGGCCTCGATGTGCGCGAGGAAGGCGTCGAGCAGCGCATCGGGGCCGCGGTTGCTGCCGTACTGGCCACTGTCGCGCTCGAGCGCCTTCGCGGCCGCCTCGTACACGTGCGGGCCGGGCAGGAAGTTGGGAACGCCGATCGAGAAGCTGATGATGTCGCGGCCTTCGGCCTTCAGGCGCTTGGCCTTCTCGGCGACCTGCATGATCGCACTCGGCTTGGCGCGGCCGATGCGCGAGGCGAGCTGGGGCATCGCGGAACCTCGGAGAAATACGGCGGTGGGAGACCGGCCGAGGCCCGACGGCGCGGGGCCGGAACAGCCGCCGAATGGTATCACGTGAAACCTTTTCGACTGCCCGGCCGGATGCGAAAACGCCCGCCGGCTCGCGCAGGCGGGCGTCGTTCGCCACCGCCGGTTACGGACGGGCGTTGGCGTCCAGCGTGCGGTTCCAGTCGGCGACGCGGTCGGCCTGCGCGGCGAGCACGGCATCCGCGTCGCCTTCGATCCGCACCGAGCGGATGACGTCGCCCTGCTTCACGGCGTCGACCACCTCCTGCCCTTCGACGACCTTGCCGAAGACGGTGTGCTTGCCGTCCAGCCAGGGGCAGGGCACGTGGGTGATGAAGAACTGGCTGCCGTTGGTGTTCGGGCCGGCATTGGCCATCGACAGCACGCCGCGCTCGTGCGAAAGCCCGTTGCGCGCCTCGTCCTCGAACTTGTAGCCGGGGCCGCCGGTGCCGGTGCCCTTGGGGCAGCCGCCCTGGATCATGAAGTCGTTGATGACGCGGTGGAAGTTCAGGCCGTCGTAGAAGCCGCGGCGGGCCAGGTTGACGAAGTTGGCGACCGTAAGGGGCGCCTTGTCGGCGGCCAGCTCGACGCGGATCGCGCCGCGGTCGGTGTCGAAGAGAGCAGTCAGGGCCATGCAGGGGCTCCAAGGGGGATGCGGGCGCCGCATGGTGCCAGAAGCCGCCGGCCAGTGCCGCGAATGAACGCCCGGCGCCCGGCCGCGGCGACAAGCGGCCGTCCGGGAGCGGCTGCCCGGCCGCGCGGGCTATACTTGCCGGCTTCCCCAGCCTGGTTGCGCCTCACGGCGTCCCTTTGCATGTCCATCGAACGCCTGCGCAACATCGCCATCGTCGCCCACGTCGACCATGGCAAGACCACCCTCGTCGACCAGCTGCTCAAGCAGTCGGGCACGCTCAACGAGCGTGCGATCGTCCCTGACCGCGTCATGGACAGCAACGATCTCGAGAAGGAGCGTGGCATCACCATCCTCTCGAAGAACACCGCGATCCGCTGGACCAATCCCAAGACGGGCGAGGAATGGCGCATCAACATCGTCGACACCCCGGGCCACGCCGACTTCGGCGGCGAGGTCGAGCGCGTGCTGTCGATGGTGGACTCGGTGCTGATCCTGGTCGACGCGATGGACGGCCCGATGCCGCAGACGCGCTTCGTCACCCAGAAGGCGTTCGCGATGGGCTTCAAGCCGATCGTCGTCGTCAACAAGGTCGACCGCCCGGGCGCGCGTCCGAGCTGGGTGCTCGACCAGACCTTCGACCTGTTCGACCGCCTCGGCGCGACCGACGAGCAGCTGGACTTCACCACCGTCTACGCGAGCGGCCTCCAAGGTTACGCCGGCATGGACGAGTCGGTGCGCTCGGGCGACATGACGCCGCTGTTCGAGACGATCTGCAACGTCGTGCCCGCGCCGCCGGTCGATCCGGACGGCCCGTTCCAGATGCGCGTGACCAGCCTCGACTACAACAACTACGTCGGCATCATCGGCGTGGGCCGCATCCAGCGCGGCAAGGTCCGGACGAACCAGCCGGTCGTCGTGATCGATCGCGAGGGCAAGACGCGCCAGGGCAAGGTGCTGCAGGTGCTCGGCTTCATGGGCCTGGAGCGCGTGGAAGTGGCCGAGGCGCAGGCCGGCGACATCATCGCCTTCAGCGGCATCGAGGGCATCGGCATCTCCGACACGCTGTGCGATCCGGGCGCGGTCGAGCAGCTGCCGGTGCTCACCGTCGACGAGCCCACCATCTCGATGACCTTCCAGGTCAACGACTCGCCCTTCGCCGGCAACAAGGACCGCAGCGGCGGCAAGTTCCTCACCTCGCGCCAGCTGCGCGACCGCCTGACGCGCGAGACGCAGCACAACGTTGCGCTCAAGGTCGAGGACACGCAGGACGCCGACAAGTTCAAGGTCTCCGGCCGCGGCGAGCTGCACCTGTCGATCCTGATCGAGAACATGCGCCGCGAAGGCTACGAACTCGCGGTCTCGCGGCCCGAGGTGATCATCCGCGAGATCGACGGCGTGATGCAGGAGCCCTACGAGCAGCTCGTCGTCGACATGGAGGAGCAGTACCAGGGCGGCGTCATGGGCAAGCTCGGCGAGCGCAAGGCGCAGCTGCGCAACATGGAGAACGACGGCAAGGGCCGCGTGCGCCTGGAGTTCATCATCCCCGCGCGCGGCCTGATCGGTTTCCAGACCGAGTTCCGCACGCTCACCGCGGGCACCGGCCTCATGTTCCACGTCTTCGACCACTACGGCCCGAAGGCCGAAGGCGACATCGGCCAGCGCATCAACGGCGTGCTGATCTCCAACGCGACCGGCTCGTCGCCGGCCTACGCGCAGGGCGGCCTGCAGGACCGCGGGCGCCTGTTCATCGAGCCGGGCGAGGAGATCTACGAGGGCCAGATCATCGGCATCCACTCCAAGGACAACGACCTCACCGTCAATGCCCTGCGCGGCAAGCAGCTCACCAACTTCCGCGCGGCCGGCAAGGACGACGACGAGGGCCTGATCCCGGCGATCAAGTTCTCGCTGGAGCAGGCGCTGGAGTTCATCGACGACGACGAACTCGTGGAAGTCACGCCCAGGCAGATCCGCCTGCGCAAGAAGCTGCGCACGGAAACCGACCGCAAGCGCGCCTCGCGCGCGGGCTGACGGGATGCGCGGCGCGGCCGGCACGGCGCATGCGGTCCGGTGGGTCGCGGTCTTCGAGGCGGCCAAGGGCATGCTGGGCATCGTCGTCGCCGTGGCGGTGCTCTCGATCGGCCCCGAGGCGCTCAGCCGCGGCTGGAAGGCGCTGCTGCGTGCCCTGCACCTGTCCACCGACCGCGGCGCCGGCGCCTGGCTGGCCGAACGCATCACCATCGACAACGTGAGCCTGGCTGCCGCGATCGCCGTGGTCTATGCGTCGATCCGCTTCATCGAGGCCTGGGGCCTGTGGCACCGCCGCCGCTGGGCCTCGTGGCTGGGCTGCATCGGCGCGGCGATCTATCTGCCCTTCGACGTGCTCGCACTGGTGCAGGTGCCCGGTGCGATCACGCTGTCCATCCTCGGCATCAACCTGCTGATCGTCGGCGTCCTCTGGCACGACCTGCGTCGGCATCGGCTTGCCTGAGCGCGACGCGGGCCCGATGCTGCGGCATCGCTCTCCGGATGCCCCCATGCGCGCCGCACCCGCCCTGCTCGTCCTCGCCATCCTGCTCGCCACCGGATGCCGCAGCACCCCTCCCGCGACCGCAGGCGCGGCCGAGGCCACGCAGGGGCCTTCCGTGCCCGCGCTGGAAGACGCGGGCATCGAGGAACTCTCGCGTCTCATGGCCGCCGGCACGCTCGACAGCGTGACGCTCACCCGCGCCTATCTGGCGCGCATCGAGTCCATCGACCGGGGCGGGCCGATGCTTCGCTCGGTCATCGCCACCAACCCGCAGGCGCTGGCCGACGCGGCAGCGCTGGATGCCGAACGTCGCGCCGGGCACGTGCGCGGGCCGCTGCATGGCATCCCGCTGCTGCTCAAGGACAACATCGACGCGATGCCCATGGCGACCACCGCCGGCTCGCTTGCGCTCGCGGAGCACCGCCCCGCGCGCGATGCCTTCCTCGTCGAGCGCCTGCGTGCGCAGGGCGCGGTCATCCTGGGCAAGACCAACCTCAGCGAGTGGGCCAATTTCCGCTCCACGCGCTCCATCTCCGGGTGGAGCGGCCTCGGCGGGCAGACGCGTAACGCGCACGTGCTCGACCGCAACCCCTGCGGGTCCAGCTCGGGGAGCGCGGTGGCGGCCGCGGCCGCACTGGCGACGGCCGCGGTCGGAACGGAGACCGATGGCAGCATCATCTGCCCCACGGCGGTGAACGGCGTGGTCGGCATCAAGCCCACGTTGGGCCGCGTGAGCCGGCACGGCGTGGTGCCGATCGCCTCGGCGCAGGACACCGCCGGGCCGATGGCACGCAGCGTCGCCGACGCGGTGCTGCTGCTGGACGCGCTGTCAGCCCCCGACGCCCGCGATCCCGCCACCATCGTCAAGTCGGCCACCTTCGCTCCACTCGCGCCACACCTGCGCGTGGACGGGCTGAGGGGCGCGCGCATCGGCGTACTGCGTCGCGCGACGGGCTACCACCCCGCGGTCGACGCGGCATTCGAGCGCTCGCTCGATGCCCTCCGGCAGGCTGGCGCCACGCTGGTCGACGCCGAGATCCCGACCGCCGGCCAATGGGGCGATGCCGAGTTCGCGGTGCTGCTCGCCCAGTTCCGGCCCGAGCTCGAGCGCTACCTCGCCGAGAGCGGCGCGCCGGTACGCACGCTGCAGGCGCTCATCGACTTCAACCGCGCGAATGCCGATCGCGAGATGCCGCACTTTGGGCAGGAACTCTTCGAGCAGGCGCTGAAGGCGCCGGCACCGGAGACGCGCGAGGTACGCGATGCCATGGCGAAGGCGCGTCGCCTCGCCGGGCCGGAGGGCATCGACGCCGCGCTGCGCCGGTATCGCCTGGACGCACTGGTCGCACCGTCCACCGGCCCCGCGTGGCGCACCGACACGATCCTGGGCGACCACTTCACCGGCGCCGGCTACGGCGCAGCCGCGGTAGCCGGCTATCCGAGCATCACGGTCCCGATGGGCGACGTGCGCGGCCTACCGCTGGGCCTGGTGTTCATGGGCACGCGATGGAGCGAGCCACGCCTGGTCGAATTCGCCTACGGCTTCGAACAGGCCACGCGCGCGCGCCGCGCGCCACGCTTCCTGCCCAGCCTCGACGGACCTGCCACGCTGCCCTGAGGCTCAGGCCACCGCACGGGCGCGCGCGACATGGCGCGCATTCGCGAGGGCGAGCACGGCGACGATGGCCGCATGGACAAACAGCACGCCGGAGGCCAAGCGGCCGAACAGCGCCGCGGTCGCCAGCCCACCGGCGAAGAAGCCGGTGATGACGGTCGCGCACAGCAGCAGGCGCCGCCGTGCGACCGGCTCGCGCCGCAGAACGTGCCCAAGCGCGATGCCGAGGTCGGTGAACATGCCCGAGACATGGCTCGTCCGCACCACGGCTCCACTGTAGGCGGTGGTCATCGCGTTCTGCAGGCCACAGGCCGCCGCAGCGAGGTACATGCCCGCCATGAGCTCACGCGCAAGGCACGCCGCGGCCGCCACCAGCAGCAAAGCAACGATCCCCAGCACCACGGTCTGACGCTGCCCGAGCCGGAGCGCGTGCACCGGAATCAAGGCTCCGCTTGCCACCGCGCCGGCCACGAAGGCCGCCGCGATGCCCACCAGGTGCCCCGCATGGGCGACATCGCCGCGGGCGAACGCCTGCGCAGCCAGCGTCGTCGTGCCGGTGAGATGCGACACGGCCAGGTGCGCGAATCCGATCAGCCCGACGGCATTCACGCCCCCCGCGACGAAAGCCAGCAGCCAGGCTACCGGCCAGACCCAGCGCGGCAGGCGCGAGATCACCCCGCCGGCCGCTCCTGCGCCCCGGTGCCCACACCTGTCATCGGAGCGGCGTGCTCAGCTGCGTCTGCTTGCGCACGATCAGCATGGCCACTTCCAGCGCCTGCTCGTAGTTCAGGCGCGGATCGACGCAGCTGCGATAGGCGCGCTCGAGGTCGGCCTCGGTGAGCTCCCGCGCGCCGCCGAGGCATTCGGTCACGTCCTCGCCGGTCAGCTCCAGGTGCACGCCGCCCAGGCGCGTGCCGGCCGCGGCGTGCAGCTCGAAGGCCTGCTCCACCTCGCCCGCGATGTTGGCGAAGCGGCGCGTCTTGTAGCCATTGGCGGTGGGCTCGGTATTGCCATGCATCGGGTCGCAGACCCACAGCACGCGGCGCCCGTCCCGGCGCATGGCCTCCAGAAGCGGCGGCAGCTTCGCCGCGATCTGCGACGCGCCCATCCGGTGGATGAAAGTCAGCCGCCCGGGCTCGTCGCCCGGGTTGAGCACGTCGACCAGCCGCAGCAGCACGTCGGGCGTGACGGACGGGCCGATCTTCACTGCGACGGGGTTACGGATGCCGCGCAGGAATTCGACGTGCGCACCGTCGATCTGCGCGGTGCGCATGCCGATCCAGGGAAAGTGCGTGGAGAGGTCGAACCAGCCCCAGTTGCGCGGCACCTGCCGCGTCATCGATTCCTCGTAGGGCAGCAGCAGCGACTCGTGCGAGGTGTAGAAGTCGACGCGGTTGAGGTTGTGCACCTCGGAGCCCGAGAGCGTCTCCATGAAGCGCACCGCATCGCCGATCGCCGCGACCATCCGGTGGTATTCGTCCGCGAGCGGCGAGTGCGTGACCCAGCCCAGGTCCCAGTATTCGGGGTGATGCAGGTCGGCGAAGCCGCCATCGATCAGCGCGCGCACGAAGTTCATCGTCATCGCCGAGCGCGCGTGCGCCTTGATCATGCGGCGCGGATCGGGACGACGGGCCTCGGCGGTGAAGGCCGGGCCGTTGACCATATCGCCGCGGTAGCTCGGCAGCGTGGTGCCGTCGATGGTCTCGGTATCGGCCGACCGCGGCTTGGCGTACTGCCCGGCGAAACGCCCCACGCGCACCACCGGCTTGCGCATGCCGTGCACCAGCACCAGCGACATCTGCAGCAGCACCTTCAGCCGGTTGGAGATGACGTCCGACGAGCATTCGTCGAAGTTCTCCGCGCAGTCCCCGCCCTGCAGCAGGAAGCGGCGGCCTTCCTGTGCCTCGGCCAGCTGCTGCTTGAGGCTCAGGATCTCCCACGACGTCACCAGCGGCGGCAGGCGGCGCAGTTCGGTCAGCGCCGATTCCAGCTCGGCGGCGTCGGGATACTGCGGCATCTGCGTCGCGGGCCGCGCGCGCCACGACTGCGGCCCCCACTCGCGCGGCAGGGAGACGGCGTGCAGGCTGGCGTCGGAATTCGGCATGGCGGTTTCAGCGGCGGCGGAAGGCGGCAAGGGCGGCCCAGGCGGCCAGCCCCAGGAAGGCGATCAGGACCCAGGCGGGCATCGACAGCCCCAGCAGTGTCCAGTCGATCTCCGCGCACTGGCCACTGCCCGTCAGTACTTTCCTGATGACCTGGACCAGCGGCATCGTCTCGCGAAGGAACTCGAGCGGCGGGCCGCAGGCGGGCACCTGGTCCGGCGGCAGGCTCTGCATCCAGACGTGACGACCGGCGATACCCGCCCCCGCCAACGCCACCAGGACGGCGAGCACGCCCCAGACCGACCTGCCGGCGCGGCCCGACGGCGCGTGCAGCGCGCCGGCAAGGAAGACCAGGCCCAGCGCGATCATCGCCACGCGCTGGAAGGTGCAGAGCGGACAGGGCTCGTAGCCGAGCACGTACTGTGAATACAGCGCATAGGCCATCAGGCCCGCGCAGGCGAGGAAGCCGAGCAGGAACTGCTGGCGGAAGCTGGCGCTTAACGGATTGGACATGGAATCCCCGGCGGGCTGGATGCCGCGTTTGGACATGCTCGCAAGTCGGCGGGTTCAACGCAAAAGCCCCGGCATGGCCGGGGCTCTCGACGATCGGCGGAAGCGGCCGCATCGGCGGCCGCCGCGCGATTACTGCTGCGCCGCCTCCGGGCGGTCGACCAGCTCGACGTACGCCATCGGCGCATTGTCGCCGGCACGGAAGCCGCACTTGAGGATGCGCAGGTAGCCGCCCGGGCGGGTCGCGTAGCGCGGGCCCAGCACGGTGAACAGCGTGCCCACGGCCTCCTTGTCGCGCAGGCGCGAGAAGGCGAGGCGGCGGTTGGCGACGCCGTCGGTCTTACCGAGGGTGATGAGCGGCTCGGCGACGCGGCGCAGCTCCTTGGCCTTCGGCAGCGTGGTGCGGATGAGGCCGTTCTTGATCAGCGACGCGGCCATGTTGGTGAACATGGCATCGCGGTGGGCGCTGGTGCGGCTGAACTTGCGGCCGGCTTTCTGGTGGCGCATGGCGGTGGTTCCCTATCGAAGTCGAATGTTGGAGCTGCTGGAGATCGCTGTCGCCGTCATGGCGTTGGAGCTGTGGACTGCGGATGGTCCGGGTCCGGCGTCCTGTCCGGAGCAGCCGCGGGCTTGGCCCGTCGGCGGGTGGTGCGTGGTACGTGGTACGTGGTCCGACGCACGGCTTCAGGCGATGAAGCCGTGCGCCCGTGAAGCAAGAGCGAGAGCGGAAGCCGCGGCTTCGCCGCGTTTGCACCCCCGGCCCGGCCTGGCGGCCGGGCGTTCGACCCAGCAGGACATGCCTTGGCGGCATGTCCTAAACCCTGGCTCTCACCCCATCATCCCATGCGAGGCGATGCCCGGCGGCGGCCAGTTCTCGAGACGCATGCCGAGCGCCAGGCCGCGCTGCGCGAGCACTTCCTTGATCTCGGTGAGCGACTTCTTGCCCAGGTTCGGGGTCTTGAGCAGCTCGACTTCCGTCTTCTGGATCAGGTCGCCGACATAGTAGATGTTCTCGGCCTTGAGGCAGTTGGCCGAGCGCACCGTCAGCTCGAGGTCGTCGATCGGGCGCAGCAGCAGCGGGTCGACGCCGCCGGTCTGCGGCTTCGCCGCGCCGCGCTCGCGGTGGGTGAAGTCGCCGAACACCGACAGCTGGTCGGTGAGGATGTCGGCCGCGGTGCGGACCGCTTCCTCGGCGTCGATCGTGCCGTTGGTCTCGATGTCGAGCACCAGCTTGTCGAGGTCGGTGCGCTGCTCGACGCGCGCGGCTTCCACGGCGTAGGCGACGCGGCGGACCGGCGAGAAGCTCGCGTCCAGCATCAGGCGACCGATCGCACGGGTCTCCTCGTCCGGGCGACGACGCGCGGCGGCCGGCTGGTAGCCGTAGCCACGCTCGATCTTCAGCCGCATGTTGAGCGCCGTGTCCTTGGTCAGGTGGGCGACGACGTGCTCGGGATTGATGATCTCGACGTTGTGGTCGGTGCGGATGTCACCGGCCGTCACGACGCCCGGGCCGGACTTGTTCAGCGACAGCATCGCGCTGTCGCCGGTGTGCATGCGGATGGCGACGTCCTTGAGGTTCAGCAGAACCTCGAGCACGTCCTCCTCGAGGCCTTCGACCGTGGTGTACTCGTGGAGCACGCCATCGATCTCCACCTCGGTGATTGCAAACCCGGGGATCGACGAGAGCAGGACGCGGCGCAGCGCATTGCCGAGGGTGTGGCCGTAGCCGCGCTCCAGCGGCTCGATCACGACCTTGGCGCGATTGCCGGTCAGGCGCTCGATCTGGGGACCACGCGGGCGCAATACCTGGTTGGCGGTAACCGTCATGTTGTGGCTTCTCCTGGGGGCCGGCGTCGTCACGCCGACCCGGAAAGGTGATTACTTCGAGTACAGCTCGACGATCAGCGCTTCGTTGATGTCCGCCGGCAGGTCGGCGCGGTCCGGCACGGCCTTGAACACGCCGGCGAACTTCTTCGCATCGACCTCGACCCACGACGGCGACAGGTCCATCTGCTGGGAGACGGTGATGGCCTCCTGCACGCGGAGCTGCTTCTGCGCCTTCTCCGACAGCGCGATCGCGTCGCCCGCCTTCACCTGGTAGGACGGCAGGTTCACGACCTTGCCGTTCACCGTCACGCCGCGGTGGCTCACCAGCTGGCGCGCGGCGGCGCGGGTGACCGCGAAGCCCATGCGGTAGACGACGTTGTCGAGACGGGTCTCGAGCAGCTGCAGCAGGTTCTCGCCGGTGTTGCCCTTCCGGTTCGAGGCCTTCTTGTAGTAGTTGCGGAACTGGCGCTCGAGCAGGCCGTAGATGCGCTTCACCTTCTGCTTCTCGCGAAGCTGCGTGGCGTAGTCGGACATCTTGCCCTTGCGGGCGTTGGCGCCGTGCTGGCCGGGCTTCTGCTCCAGCTTGCACTTGGAGTCGAGAGCGCGGGCGGACGACTTCAGGCCGAGGTCGGTGCCCTCGCGGCGCGCGAGCTTACAGGTAGGACCGATATAGCGTGCCATGTCTCAATTCCTCCTCAGACGCGGCGCTTCTTCGGCGGACGGCACCCGTTGTGCGGGATCGGCGTCACGTCGATGATGTTGGTGATCTTGTAGCCGACGTTGTTGAGCGAACGCACGGCGGACTCACGACCCGGGCCCGGGCCCTTGATGCGGACTTCCAGCGCCTTCACGCCGTAGTCCAGCGCGGCACGCCCAGCCTTCTCGGCGGCGACCTGCGCGGCGAACGGGGTCGACTTTCGCGAACCGCGGAAGCCGGCGCCACCGGACGTCGCCCAGGAGAGCGCATTGCCCTGGCGGTCGGTGATCGTGATGATCGTGTTGTTGAACGAAGCGTGGACGTGGGCGATGCCGTCGGTGACGACGCGCTTGATCTTCTTCTTCGGAGCTTTGGCAGCAGGCTTGGCCATGTCTGTCGATCCTTACTTCTTGATGGCCTTGCGCGGACCCTTGCGGGTGCGGGCATTGGTCCGGGTGCGCTGGCCGCGCAGCGGCAGGCCGCGACGGTGACGGAGGCCGCGGTAGGAACCGAGGTCCATCAGGCGCTTGATCGCCATGCCGATTTCACGGCGCAGGTCGCCCTCGACGGTGAACTTGCCGACCTCGCCACGCAGGCGCTCGACTTCCGGCTCGGACAGGTCGCGGATCTTCGTCGACGGATTGACGCCGGCCGACTGGCAGATCTGCTTGGAACGGGTACGGCCGATGCCGTAGATGCTCTGCAGCCCGACCCAGACATGCTTCTGGGCAGGCAGGTTGACGCCCGCAATACGCGCCATGTGGCGATCTCCAAAACTGGTTTGCACCGGGCATGGCCCGGCGGGAACAAACTCGAGACGACTCTCGAAAACCTAGCCCCGTACTTCCAGGAAGCAGGCCGCTTGCACGCCCTGCTCCGGCATGGGGAGTGTGCCCATGCTCCGGCGACGGCCCCGGGCTGTACCGGTCGGGCGATACCGCCGCCCTCCCGGCCCCGCGCACTCCTCAGGTGCGCGCATGGCCACGGGGCCACCCGTGCGCGGGACTGCCGCCCGGGTCGCCCTTCTGCGTCTGCCGGACCTGTTCTCCAGCCAGCCGCCTTGAAACCTTCGCCGCACGGCCGGTGGCCATGGGACGCGCCGGCCGTGGGCCGGCTAGCCGACAATTATGTCACGGCGGCGTGAGCAATGCACGCGGGCCGCCGGAGCGGCCCCGGCGCATCAGCGCGGGCGCGAGCCGCCCTTGAGGTTGGCCTTCTTGAGCAGGCTCTCGTACTGGTGCGACATCAGGTGCGCCTGGATCTGCGCGATGAAGTCCATGACGACCACCACCACGATCAGCAGCGACGTCCCGCCGAAGTAGAACGACGTCCCGAGCTGCGTGCGCATCACTTCCGGCAGCAGGCAGACGATCACCAGGTAGGCGGCGCCCGCAGCGGTGAGCCGCGTCAGCACGCCGTCGATGTAGTCCGCCGTCGCCTTGCCGGGCCGGATGCCCGGGATGAGCGCGCCGGACTTCTTGAGGTTGTCCGCCGTCTCCTGCGAATTGAAGACCAGCGCCGTATAGAAGAACGCGAAGCCGACGATCAGCGCCGCGTACAGGATCATGTGCAGCGGCTCGCCCGGGTTCAGCATGTTCGAGACCCGCAGCAGCCACGACTCCGAGCTGCTCTGGCTGAACCACGTCGCCGCCGTCGCCGGGAACATCACGATGCTCGAGGCGAAGATCGCCGGGATCACGCCCGCCATGTTGAGCTTGAGCGGCAGGAACGAGGTCTGGTTCATGTACGCGTTGCGGCCGCCCTGGCGCCGCGCGTAATTCACGGTGATGCGGCGCTGGCCGCGCTCCATGAACACGACGAAGAACGTGAAGCCGACCACGATCACCGCCACGAACAGCGCCGTAGGCAGGCCCATGTCGCCGTTTCGGATCTGCTCGAACATCGTGATCACGGCGCCGGGCAGGCTGGCGACGATGCCGGCGAAGATGATCAGCGACACGCCGTTGCCGATGCCACGCTCGGTGATCTGCTCGCCGAGCCACATCAGGAACATCGTGCCTGCCGTGAGCGCGACGATCGCGGTGAGCAGGAAGCCCGGACCCGGGTTGTAGACCACCGGAATGCCCTGGCTGGCTCCGCCCGCCTGCAGCGCCGTCGCGATGCCCCAGGCCTGGAACACCGCGAGCGGGATCGCGCCAAGGCGCGACCACTGGTTGATCTTGCGGCGCCCGGACTCGCCCTCTTTCTGGATCGCCTTCAGGCTGGGGACCATCTGGGTCAGCAGTTGGACGATGATCGAGGACGAGATGTACGGCATGACGTTCAGCGCGAGCAGGCTGAAGCGCTCCAGCGCGCCACCCGAGAACATGTTGAACATGTCCACGATGGTGCCGCGCTGGCTCTCCATCAGCTGCAGCATGGCCTCGGGATTCACGCCCGGCACCGGGATGTAGCACCCGATGCGGTAGACGATCAGTGCGCCAAGGACGAAAAGCAGGCGCTGGCGGAGCTCGGTGAACTTCCCCAAGCCCCCGCCGAGGCCGGCCATCGTATTGCTGCCGCTACGCGCCATCAGGCCATTACTCCGAGATCGAGCCGCCAGCGGCTTCGATCGCCGCCTTCGCGCCGGCCGTGGCCGACACGCCCTTCAGGACGAACGCCTTGGTGACCTCGCCCTTCTTCACGACCTTCACCTTCTTCGCATTGGTCGGGACCAGGCCCGCTTCCTTCAGCGAAGTGATGGTGATCTCGCCGGCTTCAAGGGCGTCGAGGGCGTACAGCAGCACCTCGGCGGACTCCTTGGCCGTCGTCGAACGGAAGCCGATCTTGGGCAGGCGACGCTGCATGGGCATCTGGCCGCCTTCGAAGCCGGCCTTGATCTTGCCCTTGCCCGAACGCGCGAACGAACCCTTGTGGCCGCGGCCGCAGGTCTTGCCCAAGCCGGAACCGATGCCGCGACCGACGCGCTTGGGCTCGGTGCGGGCGCCCTCACCGGGCTGCAGAGTGTTGAGACGCATGGTCGATTACTCCTCGACGCGGACGAGGTAGTGAACCTTGTTGATCAGGCCGCGAACCTGCGGGCTGTCCTTGAGTTCACGCACATCGTTGAGCTTGTTGAGACCCAGCGCGCGCACCGACAGGCGATGAATCGACTGCGTGCCGCGAAGACCCTTGACCAGACGGACCTTGACGGTGCCGCCCTCGACAGCCTGGTTCTTAGCCATTGACCAGGTCCTCCACCTTCTTGCCGCGCTTGGCCGCGATCTGGGCCGGCGACCGCATGTCGGTCAGGCCCTTCATCGTGGCGCGCACGAGGTTGATCGGATTGCGCGAACCGACGGCCTTGGCGAGAACGTTCTTCACGCCCACCGCCTCGAGCACCGCGCGCATGGCGCCGCCGGCGATCACGCCGGTACCTTCCGACGCCGGCTGCATGAACACGCGCGCCGCGCCGTGGCCGGCCTTGACCGAATGCCACAGGGTGCCGTTGTTCAGGTCGACGTTGGCCATGGACTTGCGCGCGTGCTCCATCGACTTCTGGATCGCGACCGGCACTTCGCGCGCCTTGCCGTAGCCGAAGCCGACCTTGCCGTTGCCATCGCCCACCACCGTCAGCGCGGTGAAGGTGAACTGGCGGCCGCCCTTGACGGTCTTGCTGACGCGGTTGACCGCGATCAGCTTCTCGATCATGCCGTCGTCGATCTCTTCGCGGTTGCGATCACGATCGCGGCCGCGCTGCTGACGCTCTTCTGCCATTTCGATATCTCGGTAGTTGAAGGATTTGCGGCTTGGCCGCTTATCGTTGTGGTTTACCGCAGGCGTCCCGCGCGAACGGCAATCCGCTCGGGCGTCCGATGGAAATCCCCATCGGCGGAGAAGCCGAAAGCCGCGCTGGCGCGCGGCGTTTCCGGCGCTGACCGGCCAGAGGCCGGATCAGCGGCGGACGTCGTCCGAAGGCATGCCCTCGGACGACACTCACTCAGAACTGCAGGCCACCCTCGCGGGCGGCGTCGGCCAGCGCCTTGATGCGGCCGTGGAAGCGGTAGCCCGAACGATCGAAGGCGACCTTCTCGATGCCGGCTGCCTTGGCCTTCTCGGCGATCGCCTGGCCGACCTTGACGGCGGCGTCGGCGTTCTTGCCGTTCTTCAGGCCCTCGCGGACGTCGGCCTGCACGGTCGAAGCCGCGGCGAGGACCTTCGAGCCGTCGGCCGTGAAGATCTGGGCGTAGAGGTGCTGGCCGGTGCGCAGCACCGACAGGCGCGGCACGCCCAGCACACGGATATGCGAGCGGGTCGACTTGGCGCGGCGCAGGCGGGCGGTTTTCTTGTGCATGGTCTTGTCTCCGGAAGCTGAAAACGTCGTCTTGGATGGACCGGCCACCAGGCCGGCCTCCGCACTTACGCCTTCTTGGCTTCCTTGCGGATGATCACTTCGCCCGCGTACTTCACACCCTTGCCCTTGTAGGGCTCCGGCGGACGGAAACCGCGGATCTTGGCGGCGACTTCGCCGACGCGCTGCTTGTCGGCACCCGACACCACGATCTCCGTCTGCGACGGCGTGGCGATGGTGATGCCTTCCGGCGCCGGGAACACGACCGGATGCGAGAACCCCAGCGAGAGGTTCAGGTCCTTGCCCTGCATCGACGCACGGTAGCCGACGCCGACGAGCTCGAGCTTGCGCTCGAAACCTTCGGAGACGCCCTTCACCATGTTGGCGAGGATGGCGCGCAGCGTGCCGGTCAGCGGGATCAGGGCCGCGTCTTCGGTCACGAACAGCGCGGTGCCGTCCTCGACCTTGACGTCGATGGCGGCCGGCTTCTGAACGCTCAGCGTGCCCTTCGGACCCTTGGCGCTGATGGAGTCGGCCTGGACATTGAGCTCGACGCCCTTCGGCAGGGCGACGGGCTTCTTGGCAACTCGGGACATGGTTGTTCCTCCCTTAGGCCACGAAGCACAGGACCTCGCCGCCGACGCCCTGCTGGCGCGCCTGCGAATCGGTCATGATGCCCTTCGAGGTGGAGATGATGGCCACGCCGAGGCCGTTGAGGACCTTCGGCAGATCGGACTTGCCACGGTACTGGCGGCGACCCGAGCGCGAGAAACGCTCCAGACGCTCGATGACCGGGCGGCCTTCGTAGTACTTGAGGACGATTTCGAGCTCGGTCTTGCCCGGGCCCGCCTCGGCGGTACGGAAATCGAGGATGTAGCCCTCGTCCTTCAGCACCTTGGCGATAGCGACCTTGATCTTCGACGACGGCATGGTCACCGTCGGCTTGCGGACAGCGGCCGCATTCTTGATGCGGACCAGCATGTCGGCGATGGGATCAGTCATGCTCATGAGAGTTTCCTTATGAGAAGCACCGATATCCGCGGGATTGCGAATTTCAGTTGTAGACCGCGGCCGGTCGCCCGGCCGCGGCAAAGACGCCTATCTTACCAGCTCGCCTTGCGCAGGCCAGGCACGTCGCCGCTCATGGTCGCCTTGCGCAGCATGTTGCGGCCGAGGCCGAACTTGCGGTAGACGCCGCGCGGGCGGCCGGACAGGGCGCAGCGGTTGCGCTGGCGGCAGGGCGAGGAGTCGCGCGGAAGCTTCTGCAGCTTGACGACCGCTTCCATCTTCTCCTCGTACGAGGCGGTGGTGCTAGCGATGATCTTCTTGAGCTCCTCGCGCTTGGCGCCGTGGCGCTTGGCGAGCTTCGCCCGCTTGATCTCGCGGTTGACCATGGAGGTCTTGGCCATTGTTCGGTCCTCTACGGATCAGTTGCGGAACGGGAAGCGGAAGGCTTCGAGCAGCGCCTTCGCCTCGGCATCGGTCTTCGCGGTCGTGGTGATCGCGATGTCCATGCCGCGCAGGGCGTCGACCTGGTCGAAGTCGATCTCCGGGAAGATGATCTGCTCCTTGACGCCCATGTTGTAGTTGCCGCGGCCGTCGAACGACTTGCCCGACACGCCGCGGAAGTCACGCACGCGCGGCAGCGAGATGTTGATCAGGCGATCGAGGAACTCGAACATCTTTGCGCGACGCAGCGTCACCTTCGCGCCGATCGGCCAGCCGTCACGGATCTTGAAGGACGCCACGGACACGCGGCTCTTCGTGACGATCGGCTTCTGGCCCGCGATCTTGGTCATGTCCGCGACCGCGTTCTCCAGGATCTTCTTGTTCGTGGCGGCCTCGCCCACGCCCATGTTGAGCGTGATCTTGACCAGGCGCGGCACTTCCATGACGTTCTTGTAGCCGAACTTCTGGATGAGCTGCGGGACGACTTCGTCCTTGTAGAACTTCTCGAGACGGGTGGTCATTTCAGCATTCCTCAGGCGTCAACCGCCTCACCGCTGGAGCGGAACACACGCAGTTTGCGTCCATCCTCCAGCACCTTGAAAGCGATGCGCTCACCCTTGCCCGAGGCAGGGTTGAAGAGCATCACGTTGGAAACGTGGATCGGCGCTTCGCGCTCGATCACGCCACCCGGCTGACCCGCCTGCGGGTTCGGCTTGGTGTGGCGCTTGACCACGTTGATGTTCGACACGACGACCTTGTCGCCGAGCACGCGGACGACTTCGCCCTGCTTGCCCTTGTCCTTGCCCGCGATCACGACGACGCGGTCACCCTTGCGGATACGGTTCATGGTTCTTCCTCCGCTCAGAGCACTTCAGGGGCGAGCGACACGATCTTCATGAACTTTTCGGTACGCAGCTCGCGCGTGACCGGTCCGAAGATGCGGGTGCCGATCGGCTCCTGCTTGTTGTTGAGCAGCACGGCGGCGTTGCCATCGAAGCGGATCAGTGAGCCGTCCGGGCGACGAACGCCCTTGCGGGTGCGCACGACCACGGCGTCGTAGACGTCGCCCTTCTTGACCTTGCCACGCGGAATGGCGTCCTTGACGGACACCTTGATGATGTCGCCGATGCCGGCGTAACGGCGCTTGGAGCCGCCCAGCACCTTGATGCACATCACTTCCTTGGCGCCGGAGTTGTCGGCCACGTCGAGGTAGCTCTGCATCTGGATCATGTTTCGCTCTCCTCTTAGCCGGCCGCGCGGGCGACGATCTGCACCACGCGCCAGTTCTTGGTCTTCGACATCGGCGCGCACTCCACGACGCGGACGACGTCGCCTTCGTTGCAGGCGTTGTCGGCGTCATGCGCATGCAGCTTGGTCGAGCGGCGGATGTACTTGCCGTACAGCGCGTGCTTGACCTGGCGCTCGACGAGCACGGTGACGGTCTTGTCCATCTTGTTGCTGACGACGCGACCTTCGACCGTGCGAATCGCCTTCTCTGTATTGTTGTCGGTCATGGCGGGTCCTTAGTGCTTCTTGCCCAGCAGCGTCTTCGTGCGAGCGATCTCGCGACGGACGCGGCGGACTTCGTGGCTCTTGGCGAGCTGGCCGGTGGCCTGCTGCATGCGGAGGGCGAAGCGCTCCTTGTGCAGCTCGGTCAGGTGGGCGTTGAGCTCGTCGGCCGACTTCGTGCGGAGTTCCTTGAGGTCCATTAGCGCACCGTGCGGGTAACGAAGGTGGTGGTCACGGAGAGCTTGGCGGAAGCCAGGCGGAAGGCCTCGCGGGCCACTTCCTCGCTGACGCCCTCGATCTCGTAGATCATGCGGCCGGGCTGGATCTGGGCGACCCAGTACTCGACGTTGCCCTTACCGGAGCCCATTCGGACTTCGATCGGCTTCTGCGTGATCGGCTTGTCGGGGAACACGCGGATCCACATCTTGCCGCCGCGCTTGACGTAGCGGCTGATCGCGCGGCGGGCCGCTTCGATCTGCCGCGCGGTCAGCTGGCCGTGCGACGTGGCCTTCAGGCCGAACTCGCCGAAGCTGACGGCGTTGCCGGACCAGCTCAGGCCTTCGTTGCGGCCCTTGTGCACCTTGCGGAATTTGGTTCGCTTGGGTTGCAGCATGGCGGCTTACCTCTGTTCGCGGCTGCGACGGTCGCCGCGATCGCCACGATCGCCACGGTCGCCGCGGTCGGAGCGCTCGCCGCGCGGCGAGGACTCTTCCTGCTTCTCCTGGCCCACCTGCGCGAAATCGAAGATCTCGCCCTTGTAGATCCAGGTCTTGATGCCGATGATCCCGTACGTGGTCTTCGCCTCGGCGAAGCCGTAGTCGATATCGGCGCGGAGGGTGTGCAGCGGCACGCGGCCTTCGCGGTACCACTCCGAACGGGCGATTTCAGCACCGTTGAGGCGGCCTGCGACGTTGACCTTGATGCCCAGCGCACCGAGGCGCATCGCGTTCCCGACGGCGCGCTTCATCGCGCGGCGGAACATGATGCGGCGCTCGAGCTGCTGCGCGATCGACTCGGCGACCAGCTGCGCGTCGAGCTCGGGCTTGCGGACCTCCGAGACGTTGATGTGCGCCGGGACGCCCATCACGTCGGAGACTTCCTTGCGCAGCTTCTCGATGTCCTCGCCACGCTTGCCGATCACCACGCCCGGGCGGGCGGTGTGGATCGTCACCCGCGCGTTGTTCGCGGGACGCTCGATGAGGATCTTCGAGATGCCGGCCTGCGCCAGCTTCTTGCGCAGCAGCTCGCGGACCTTGAGGTCAGCGGCCAGGAACCCGGCGTACTGCTTCTTGTTGGCGAACCACTTCGAGTTCCAGTCCTTGGCAATGCCCAGGCGGATACCGGTGGGATGAACTTTATGACCCATTGTCTGCTCCGCCTTACTTGCCCGCGCCCACGACCACGGTGATGTGGCTGGTGCGCTTGAGGATGCGGGTGCCGCGGCCCTTCGCACGCGCCATGAAGCGCTTCAGCGTCGGACCTTCGTCGACCATGATGGTCTTGACGCGGAGCTCGTCCACGTCGGCGCCCTGGTTGTTCTCGGCGTTCGCGATGGCCGACTCGACGACCTTGCGGATCATCGCGGCAGCCTTCTTGTCCGAGAACTTCAGCAGGTTCACGGCGCGCTCGGCGGAGAGGCCACGCACCTGGTCGGCGACCAGGCGGGCCTTCTGGGGGGAGATGCGCGCAGTGCGCAGGATGGCTTTCGCTTCCATGGTCATCTCCTTACTTCGACTTCTTGTCCGCCACGTGACCCTTGAACGTACGGGTCATGGCGAACTCGCCGAGCTTGTGGCCGACCATGTTCTCGTTGATGAGAACCGGGATGTGGTTCTTCCCGTTATGGACGGCGATCGTGAAGCCGATCATTTCCGGCAGAACGGTCGAACGCCGCGACCAGGTCTTGATCGGCTTCTTGTTGTTGCCGGCCGTCTCCACCTTCTTGACGAGGTGGTGGTCGACGAACGGGCCCTTCTTGAGTGAACGTGGCATGGCCGATTAGCTCCTGCGGTCGCGGACGATGAACTGCGCGGTCCGCTTGTTCTTGCGGGTCTTGTAACCCTTGGTCGGGACGCCCCACGGCGTGACCGGGTGCGGGTTGCCCTGGCCGGCCTTGGCCTCACCACCACCGTGCGGGTGGTCGACCGGGTTCATGGCGGCGCCGCGAACGGTCGGGCGGACGCCACGCCAGCGCTTCGCACCGGCCTTGCCCAGCTTCTCGAGGTTGTGCTCGTCGTTGCCGACTTCGCCGATGGTGGCGCGGCACTCGGCCGGCACCTTGCGCATCTCGCCCGAACGCAGGCGGAGCGTGGCGTAGCCCTGCTCGCGGGCGACCAGCTGCACGCCGGCGCCGGCGGCGCGGGCCAGCTGCGCACCCTTGCCCGGCTTCATCTCGATGCAGTGCACCGTGGAGCCGACCGGGATGTTGGTGAGCGGCAGGGTGTTGCCGACGCGGATCGGGGCGTCGCGGCCCGCGATCACCTGGTCGCCATCCTTCAGGCCCTTGGGCGCGATGATGTAGCGACGCTCGCCGTCGACGTAGCACAGCAGCGCGATGTGCGCGGTGCGGTTCGGGTCGTACTCGATCCGCTCCACGCGCGCAGGAATACCTTCCTTGTCGCGCTTGAAGTCGATGATGCGGTAGTGCTGCTTGTGGCCACCGCCGATGTGGCGGGTGGTGATGCGGCCGTGGTGGTTGCGGCCGCCGGTCTTGCCCTGCTTCTCCACCAGCGGGGCGTACGGGTCGCCCTTGTGGAGGCCGGGGGTCACCACGCGGACCGCGCTGCGGCGGCCGGCGGAGGTGGGCTTGAAGGTCATCAATGGCATCGATCTATCCTCTGTAGACGTTCTGACGTGTCAGAACGTCGTCAGGCCGTGGCCATCACGTCGATCGACTGGCCCTCGGCCAGCGTCACGTACGCCTTGCGCCAGTCGCCGCGGCGACCCATGCGGAACTTGAAGGCCTTGTTCTTGCCCTTCACGTTCACCACGTTCACCGAGCGCACGTTCACGCCGAAGATCTTCTCGACGGCTTCCTTGATCTCGAGCTTGTTCGCTTCGGTCGAGACCTCGAAGACGTACTGGTTCGAGACTTCCTGCAGGCGCGCGGTCTTCTCGGAGATGCGCGGCGCACGGATGATGCTGTAGAGCTTGGCGTCGTTCATGCCAGCCACTCCTCGATCTTCTTGACCGCGTCGGCGGTGAACACGACCGAGTCGGCGCCGACGAGCGTCACCGGGTCGAGACCCTGGACATCGCGGACTTCGACGTACGGCAGGTTGCGCGCCGACAGGTACAGGTTCTCCGTCGCATCCTCGGTCACGAGGAGCGGACGGCGGCCGGTGCCGAGATCCTTGAGCTTGGCGACCAGGCCCTTGGTCTTCGGCGCGTCGATCTCGAGGGAGTCGACGACCGAGAGACGGCCCTGGCGGTTCAGCTCGGAGAGGATCGCCGACATCGCGGCGCGGTACATCTTGCGGTTGACCTTCTGCGCGAAGCTGCGCGGCTTGGCCGCGAACGTCACGCCGCCGCCGACGAAGATCGGAGCGGTCAGGGCGCCGTGACGGGCGCCGCCACCCTTCTGCTTCTTCGACTTCTTGGTGGTGCCGTTGACTTCCGAACGGGTCTTCTGGGCCTTGGTGCCCGAGCGACCGGCGTTGCGGTAGGCGACGACGACCTGATGCACCAGGTCTTCGCTGAATTCGCGACCGAAGACGGCCTCGGAGACCGCGATCTTCTTGTCGCTGTTATTGATGGCGAGTTCCATCGTGGTTCTCCTTAGCCCTTGCTCGTCGGGCGGACGATGACGTCACCGCCCGGCGCACCCGGGATCGCGCCCTTGACGGCGATCAGGCCGCGCTCGGCGTCCACGCGGACGACCTCGAGGCGCTGCACGGTCTTGGTCTCGGCGCCCATGTGGCCGGCCATCTTCTTGCCCGGGAACACGCGGCCCGGCGTCTGGCGCTGGCCGATCGAGCCCGGCGAGCGGTGCGAGAGCGAGTTACCGTGGGTGGCGTCACCCATGGTGAAGTTCCAGCGCTTGATCGTGCCCTGGAAGCCCTTGCCCTTGCTGACGCCCTGGACGTCGACAAGCTGGCCCGGCTCGAAGATGTCGGCCTTGATCTCACCGCCGACCTCGAAGCCGCCGATCGCGTCGTCGCCCACGCGCAGCTCCCACAGGCCGCGGCCGGCGTCGACCTTCGCCTTGGCGAGGTGACCGGCTTCCGGCTTGGTGAGCAGCGAGGCGCGACGGACGCCGACGGTGACCTGCACGGCGCTGTAGCCGTCGGTTTCCGGAGTCTTGATCTGGGTGATGCGGTTCGGGGTCGCCTCGATGAGGGTGACCGGAACCGACTTGCCGTCTTCGAGGAAGACGCGGCTCATGCCGGCCTTGCGGCCGACGATGCCCAACGAATACTTCTTCGCGGTCATGGTGCGGGCCTCAGGTCAGCTTGATCTGGACGTCGACGCCGGCCGCGAGCTCGAGCTTCATCAGCGCGTCCACGGTCTTGTCGTTGGGGTCGACGATGTCGAGCACGCGCTTGTGCGTGCGGGTCTCGTACTGGTCGCGCGCATCCTTGTCGGCGTGCGGCGAGACGAGGATGGTGTAGCGCTCGGTCTTGGTCGGCAGCGGGATCGGGCCGCGCACCTGCGCGCCGGTCCGCTTGGCCGTCTCGACGATCTCGCTGGCCGAGCGGTCGATCAGTCGGTGATCGTACGCTTTCAGCCGGATTCGGATCTTCTGGTCCGCCATGACGGTTTTCCTTCGTTAAAGAGCGACGGACACGGCGGCTTCATGCGCCGGGCCCCACGGTGGCCGCGTACCTCGTGCCTCTGCGGCCGGTGACACGCGAAAAACAAGGCAGGCCGGTTTCCCGGCCCGCCCAACAGAAAAGTTCGAGACGCGCGCGAAGCGGCGGCAGCCATGGCTGCGGCCGGTCCGACACGCGACGCTTCCCTGTCGGGCGAATACGAGTGGCTTCCTGCCCCTCATTTCGCTGTCGTTCCCTCGCCTTTCGGCAAGGGAACGCGATTCTAGCCCGCCCGTGAGGGCGGTGTAAAGGGGTGCCAGGGGCTCGACCGGATGTCCGAGCGGGATCCCCGCTCGTGTGCAGCCACTCGATCCCTCGGGCCCTGACCATAGACCGGGCCGGAAGTCGCTGGGTCCCGCGGCAAGCACGCGGGGACGACGGCTAAAGCACCGACACACCGCAAAAGCGGCGCGAGGCGCCGCTTTTGCTACCCGGCGTTATCGGGCCACACGGCCCGATGAACGGCGGGAGTTATCCGCACCCGCCAGGGTGCGGATAGCCCTTACTTCAGGATCTTCGCCACCACGCCGGCGCCGACGGTGCGGCCGCCTTCGCGGATCGCGAAACGCAGACCCTCGTCCATCGCCACCGGGTTGATCAGCTGCACCGTCATCTTGATGTTGTCGCCCGGCATGACCATCTCCACGCCCTCGGGCAGGGTGATCGAACCGGTGATGTCGGTCGTGCGGAAGTAGAACTGCGGACGGTAGCCCTTGAAGAACGGGGTGTGGCGGCCGCCCTCTTCCTTCGACAGCACGTACACCTCGGCCTCGAAGTCCGTGTGCGGCTTGATCGAACCCGGCTTGCACAGCACCTGGCCGCGCTCGACGTCGTCACGCTTGGTGCCGCGCAGCAGCAGACCCGCGTTGTCGCCCGCCTGGCCCTGGTCCAGCAGCTTGCGGAACATCTCGACGCCCGTGACCGTCGTCTTCTGCGTCGGGCGAATGCCCACGATCTCGATTTCGTCACCGACCTTGATGATGCCGCGCTCGATGCGGCCCGTGACCACCGTGCCGCGGCCGGAGATCGAGAACACGTCCTCGACCGGCATCAGGAACGGCATGTCGATCGCACGCTCCGGCTCCGGAATCCACGTGTCCAGCGCCTCGACCAGCTTCAGCACCGCCGGCACGCCGATCGGCGACTGGTCGCCCTCCAGCGCCAGACGCGCCGAACCGGCGATGATCGGGGTGTCGTCGCCCGGGAAGTCGTACTTGGAGAGCAGCTCGCGCACTTCCATCTCGACCAGCTCGAGCAGCTCCGGGTCGTCCACCATGTCGGCCTTGTTCAGGAACACGACGATGTACGGCACGCCCACCTGGCGCGAGAGCAGGATGTGCTCGCGGGTCTGCGGCATCGGGCCGTCAGCGGCCGAGCACACCAGGATCGCGCCGTCCATCTGCGCCGCACCCGTGATCATGTTCTTCACGTAGTCGGCGTGGCCCGGGCAGTCCACGTGCGCGTAGTGACGCGTCGGGCTCTCGTACTCCACGTGCGCCGTCGAGATCGTGATGCCGCGCGCCTTCTCTTCCGGCGCCGCGTCGATCTGGTCGTACGCCTTGAACTCGCCGCCGAAACGCTCGGCACCAATCTTCGTCAGCGCCGCCGTCAGCGTCGTCTTGCCATGGTCAACGTGACCGATCGTGCCCACGTTCACGTGGGGCTTGGTGCGCTCGAACTTACCCTTGGCCATGGCGTGTGTCTCGCTGACGTTGTGTGGAGAGTGCTGCGTTTCTTGAAGGGCTCGGCCTGGATGGCCGGGCCTTTGCGGGCGTACCCGCAGGTGTGGTGCTCACGACTGGAATCGAACCAGCGACCTCCTCCTTACCAAGGAGGTGCTCTACCGACTGAGCTACGTGAGCGGAACTTCGTTTCGAGCGGGCGTCTGTCGCGGCGTCAATGGAGCGGGAGACGGGAATCGAACCCGCACCATCAGCTTGGAAGGCTGAGGTTCTACCATTGAACTACTCCCGCGCCGGACGACCCTGCTTGGGTTACTGCACCGCCGGTTGGTAAGGCCTGCGGTTTGGATCCTTTTTCTGCCGATCCGGCAAGCCGGATCGGACGGTGGAGGGAGGTGGATGGCTGCGGCGCTACGCGCCTTGGCCCTTCGGGCCGCGCCTTGCGGCGCGCACGATGACGCTTCGCGCCATCGCCGAACCAGCGGTGGATCTCATCCACCTCCGATCCGTGCCCGGCCACACTTCCGCCGGTGTACTGCTCTACATCCTGAAACTGGTGGAGGGAGGTGGATTCGAACCACCGAAGGCGTGAGCCAGCAGATTTACAGTCTGCCCCCGTTGGCCGCTTGGGTATCCCTCCGGAGAGCCCGCAATTCTGGCGGAGCGCTCAAGCCAAGTCAACGCATCGTTCACCGGGCCGGACCGAAACCGGACCACCGGTCAGACGTTGAAGCGGAAATGCAGGACGTCGCCCTCCGCCACCCGGTACTCCTTGCCCTCCAGGCGCAGGCGGCCGGCGTCGCGGGCGCCGGCTTCGCCGCGGTACTTGATGAAGTCGTCGAAGGAAATCGTCTCGGCGCGGATGAAGCCCTTCTCGAAGTCCGTATGGATCACGCCCGCGGCCTGCGGGGCCGTGGAGCCGGCCTTGACCGTCCAGGCCCGGACCTCCTTCACGCCGGCGGTGAAGTAGGTCTGCAGGCCCAGCAGCTTGTAAGCGGCGCGGATCACGCGGTTCAGGCCCGGCTCGTCCAGGCCCAGGTCGGCGAGGAAGGCGTCGCGGTCGGCATCGTCGAGCTGGCTGAGCTCCTCCTCGATGGCGGCCGACACCGGCACCACCTCGGCGCCCTCGGCCGCGGCGCGGGCACGCACCGCGTCCAGGTGCGGATTGGTCTCGAAGCCGTCCTCAAGCACGTTGGCCACGTACAGCACGGGCTTGATGGTGATCAGGAACAGGTCGCGGACGGCGGCCTTGTCCTCGTCGGACAGGCCCAGCGCGCGGGCCGCCTTGCCCTGATCGAGGCCGGCGCGGATGCGGGTCAGCACTTCGACCCGCACCTTCGCGTCCTTGTCGCCGGTCTTGGCCGAGCGCTCGGCGCGCTGCAGGGCCTTGTCGACCGACTCGAGGTCGGCGAGCGCGAGCTCGGTGTCGATCGTGTCGATATCGGCGATCGGATCGACCTTGTTGGCGACGTGGATGACGTCGGGGTGCTCGAAGCAGCGCACCACGTGGGTGATCGCGTCGACCTCGCGGATGTGCGCGAGGAACTTGTTGCCCAGGCCCTCGCCCGAGGCCGCGCCGGCGACCAGGCCGGCGATGTCGACGAACTCGACCGCCGTGGGGATGACCTTCTGCGGCTTGACGATCTCGGCCAGCTGGTTCAGGCGCGGGTCGGGCACCGGCACGACGCCCACGTTCGGCTCGATCGTGCAGAAGGGGAAGTTGGCCGCGGCGATGCCCGCCTTGGTCAACGCGTTGAAGAGGGTCGACTTGCCGACGTTGGGCAGGCCGACGATGCCGCATTTGATGCCCATGGTGAAATCCGGGATTAGGGATTCGGGATTCGGGATTCGGAAAAAGCCGGACTGCCGCTTTTTCGAATCCCGAATCCCCAATCACGAATCCCGAGCCGTATTCAGCCGCTTCATCGCCTCGTTGATGTCGCCGGCAACCGCCAGCGGCATGACGTCGATGGCGTCGTCGATGGATCGCAGGATCAGCGTCTCGTCCGCCGGCGAGGGCTTGCCGAGCACCCAGCCGACGACCTTGTCCTTGTGCCCCGGATGGCCGATGCCCACGCGCAGGCGATGGAACTTCGCGTGCCCCAGCAGCCGGATGGTGTCGCGCAGGCCGTTCTGGCCGCCATGGCCACCGTCGAACTTCAGCCGCGCGGTGCCGGGCGGCAGGTCGAGCTCGTCGTGCGCCAGCAGCGCCTCCTCGGGCTCGATCTTCCAGAACCGCAGCGCGGCGGTGACCGACTTGCCGGAGAGGTTCATGAACGTGGCCGGCTTGAGCAGCCAGACGCCCTGCCCCGCGATGTCGACCTTGCAGGCCTCGCCGAAGAGCTTGGGCTCGACGCGGAAGCTGCCGCCGTACTTGCGGGCGAGTTCGTCCGCGAACCAGAAGCCGGCATTGTGCCGCTGGCGCGCGTGCTCGGGCCCCGGGTTGCCCAGTCCGACGATGAGTTTCAGGCCTGCCATCGCATGATCCGCAAATACGGACGGGCCGACCGCGAGGGCCGGCCCGTCCGTAGGCTGCGATTACTTCTTGTCGCCTTCCGCGGCCGGCGTCTCGTCCTCGTCGGACGTACGGGCGGCCTTGGCGATGACGATGGCCACGTCGTGCTCCTTGCCGAGCTTGAGCTCGGGGATCTCGACGCCTTCCGGCAGCTTGATGTCCGAGAGGTGCACGATGTCGCCCTGCTTGAGGTCCGAGAGGTCGATCTCGAGGAACTCCGGCAGGTTCTTCGGCAGGCAGCTCACTTCGACCTCGTTGAGCTCGTGGGTGACCACGACCTCGGCGGACTTGCCGGCCGGCGACTTCTCCTGGCTCAGGAAGTGCAGCGGCACGCGGGCGCGCAGCGTCTGGTTGGCGTCCACGCGCTGGAAATCCAGGTGCATGATCTGCTGCTTGTACGGGTGGCGCTGCATGTCACGCAGCAGCACGCTCTCGACCTGGCCGTCGATGTCCAGGTTCAGGATCGAGGCATAGAACCACTCGTTCTGGCTGGCGAGCCAGGTCTTCTCGTGGTCGAGCTGGATGGACTTCGGCTCGGCGTTGCCGCCGTAGACGATGGCCGGGACGACCGCCGAGCGACGCAGGCGGCGGCTCGCACCCTTCCCCGCGTCGGTCCGGGCCGTGGCCTGGATGGTGTGTTCGGACATTGGATTGCTCACTTCTTACAGCAGAGGAAACCGCCTCGCGGCGATGGAGTGACTCACCCGCGACCAGGTGAGCCGTTTGGAACGGGATTCGGGATTCGGGATTCGGGATTCGCGGCGGCGACAGCCGCACCAAACCTCCAATCCCGAATCCCCGTCGACGTCAGTCGACGTAAAGCGAACTCACCGACTCGCCGAAGGACACGCGGCGGATCGTCTCGGCCAGCAGCTCCGCGACGGAAAGCTGGCGGATCTTGGTGCAGGCGCGCGCGGCGTCGGAAAGCCTGATGGTGTCGGTGACGACGAGCTCGTCGAGCGCCGAATTGGTGACGTTGTCGATCGCCGCGCCCGACAGCACGGGGTGCGTGCAGTAGGCGACGACCTTGGTCGCGCCCCGCTGCTTGAGCGCGCCGGCGGCGGCGCCGAGCGTGCCGGCGGTGTCGACGATGTCGTCCACCAGCACGCAGGTCTTGCCCTCGACGTCGCCGATGATGTTCATCACGGTCGCGACATTCGCCTTCGGGCGGCGCTTGTCGATGATCGCGAGGTCCGCGTCGTCCAGGCGCTTGGCGATCGCGCGGGCGCGCACCACGCCGCCCACGTCGGGGCTGACCACCACCATGTTGTCGGTGCCGTGCGCGCGCCAGATGTCGGCCAGCAGCAGCGGCGAGGCGTAGACGTTGTCGACCGGGATGTCGAAGAAGCCCTGGATCTGGTCGGCGTGCAGGTCGACCGTGAGCACGCGGTCGGTGCCGACCGCGCTGAACATCTTGGCCGCCACCTTCGCGGTGATCGGCACGCGCGAGCTGCGCGGGCGGCGATCCTGGCGGGCATAGCCGAAGTACGGCACCACGGCGGTGACGCTGCTGACGGAGGCGCGCTTGAGCGCGTCGATCAGCACCAGCAGCTCCATGAAATTCTCGGCGGTGGGGGCGTTCGTCGGCTGGATGACGAAGACCTCCTGCCGCCGCACGTTCTCCTCGATCTCGACCTGCACTTCGCCGTCGGAGAACTTGCCGACCAGCGCCTTGCCGGGGCGCACGCCGAGTTCCTTGCAGACGGCCTCGGCGAGCGGGCGGTTGGCGTTTCCGCTGAAGACGAGGAGGTTGCGGTCTTTGTGCATGTCGGGATCGGGGATTCGGGATTCGGGATTCGAAAAAACCGAGGAACCGGAACCGGGCGGGCTCTTGCGAATCCCGAATCCCGAATCCCGAATCCCCAATGTCATTGGCAGGGGCGGAAGGATTCGAACCTACGAATGCCGGGATCAAAACCCGGTGCCTTAACCACTTGGCGACGCCCCTACAGCTCTGCGAGCGCGCGGTGCAGCGGGGAAACCTGCGCACCCCGCACGAGGCGGACCCGCAGATCGCCCGGCAGCCCCGGCAGCGCGGCTTCGGCGGACTCGCGCGTGGCGAATTCGACGAAGCAGCCACTGCCCGTCCCGGTGAGACGCGCCTGGCCCACCTGCGACAGCGCGGCGAGGCAGGCGTCGACCGCCGGCTCGCGCGCGCGCAGGACGGGCTCGAATGCGTTACCGAGCCGTGCGCCTGAAACGAAGTCCGCCATTTTCAGGGGCGGTGAATCGCGCGTCAAATCAGGGGAAGCAAAGAGCGGGCCGGTGGCGCTGTGCACGCCGGGCTCGGCGACGACGTACCAGGCCGGCGGCAGGTCGACCGGCTCCAGCCGCTCGCCCACCCCCTCCGCCCAGGCGTTGCGGCCGAGCACGAAGACCGGCACATCCGCGCCCAGCCGCAGGCCGAGCCGGGCCAGCTCGCCCAAGGACCGGTTCAGGCCCCAGAGGCGATTGAGGGCGACCAGCACCGTCGCCGCGTCGGAGGAGCCGCCGCCGAAGCCGCCGCCGGTCGGGATGCGCTTTTCGATGCGGATATCGACACCTTTCGAGACGTTCGCGTCCTTTTGCAGCAACTTGGCCGCACGGACGGTCAGATCGGACTCGTCGTCTATGCCCGCCACGCGCGCGCCTTCGCGACGGATGGCGCCGTCATCGCGCACGCGCAGGTGGATGCGATCGCCCCACTCCAGCAGGCGGAACACGGTCTGCAGCTCGTGATAACCGTCCGGCCGGCGGCCGGTGATGCGCAGGAAGAGGTTGAGCTTGGCCGGCGCGGGCCAGCGGGACCAGCCGCCGGTCATTCCGCGCCGTCGGTCCAGCGGTCGACGACCAGGCGCACGCGGGCGGCGTCGCGCCGCGCGTCGATGCGGCTGGGCAGCGTCGAGGCGGGGTCGGCCGGCCAGGCGTAGTCGATGGTCCAGCCACCCTGCGCCAGGCGCGCCAGGCGGCCATCCGGCGCGAAGGCGGCCTGCGCGGGCTGGCCGGGTGCCGGCAGCCCCCGGAGCCAGTCGCCCAGCGAGGCGACCGGGATGTCCCAGCGGGTGGCCTCGAGCAGCAGCGCAGCGGCGTCGGGCCCGGAGCGTGGGCCGCCTTCGAGGCCCTCCAGGCGCGCGCCCTGCGCGCCGCCGGACAGGCGCCAGCTCTGTCGCGTGACCGGCGCCGTCAGGGCGACCTCGTAGCCGGTGCCGTCCTGCCGCCATTCGATGCGGCCGCTGCCGCCCTGGTCGCCGGTCGCGACGGCGATGCGCCCCTCCAGGCCCCAGCGCGCCTGCTGGCGAAGGCTGCGCTCGCGCTCGAGCTGTCGGGCCTGGGCCTCGGCGGCGGGCACGACGGGGCCGGCGGGCGGCACGGTCGCGCAGCCCGCGAGGAGGGCAAGAGCAAGGGCGATGGCGGCAGATCGGATCAAGGACGGTCTCCAGAGGCGGGGAGCGGCGCAGGTTCGCCGTCCCGCGTCGGGACAGGCGGCTTCGCGGGGGCCGGAGCCGACGGCGCGGGTGTCGCACCCGGCGGCGCGGTCTCGCCGGGCCTGGCCGGCGCGGGCGGCAGCCGGGCACCGGTCTTCTCCAGCGCCCGGGCCAGCGCCCGGCTGTCGGGGTCGAGGCGACGGGCCTCCTCGAAATAGCGCAGGGCCTCGTCGCGGCGGCCCAGCACCCACAGCACCTCGGCCACGTGCGCGGCGATCTCGGCATCCTTCTGCAGGGTATAGGCGCGTTGCAGCTCGATCAGCGCCTCTTCGTTGCGGCCCAGGCGGTAGAGCACCCAGCCGTAGCTGTCGACGATGGCGGCGTTGTCCGGCTCGGCGGCGCGGGCCCGGTCGATCAGCTCCAGCGCCTCCCGGTAGCGCGTGGTGCGGTCGGCCAGCGTGTAACCCAGCGCGTTGAGCGCGGCCACGCTTTCGGGCTCGATCACCAGGATCCGGCGCAGGTCGGCCTCGGCGCGCGCGATGTCGTCGCGGCGTTCCCAGGCCAGGGCGCGGGCGTAGAGGATCTCCGGCTCGTCGGGGAAGGCCGCCAGCCCGCGTGCGTAGGCGTCGAGCTCGCGGGGGCCCTCCTTGTCCTCCTGCCAGAGCGCGGCCTCGATCAGGTAGGCATCGCGGCGGGTGTCGTCCTCGGCGGAGGCGTCCTGCTGGATGGCACGCAGGACGTCGATGGCCGCCTGCTTCCGGCCCAGCTCGTGCAGCACGTTCGCGCTGCGCAGGCGGGCGACCCAGCGCTGCGGGCCGCCGGGCACGCCGTCGTACCAGCGCAGCGCGTCCTCGTACCGCTTGAGGAACTCGGCGATCTGGCCCAGCAGCAGGCGACGCGTGGGCTCCGGGCGCTCCGCCTCGCGGGCCAGCGCCTCGTAGAGTGCGGTGAGCGCGGTGGTGTCCTCCGCGCGTGCCAGCAGCGTGGCGCGCAGCGCCCAGGTCTGGTCGTCCTGGGGTCCGCGCGCGAGCACGGCGGCAGCGGACCGGTAGTCGCGCAGGGCATCGTATTCGCGGGCCAGCGCCAGGCGCAGCTCGGCATTGCCGGACGCGGCCTCGGCAAGGCCGGCGAGCACCGCGCGGGCCTCGTCGGGCTTGCCGGCCTCGCGCAGCTGGCTGGCACGCAGCAGCGCGACCCGCGGATCGCCGGGGAAACGCCGCACCACCTCGGCGACGATGCGCTCGGCCAGCTCGGGGCGGTCCAATCGCTGGGCGAGGCCGCCGAAGGCCAGCCAGGCATTGAGCACCGGCGGCAGGCGACCGTCGTCCAGCAGGCGCTGCAGCACCCCGGCCGCCTGCTTCGGCGTCCTGGCTCCGCCGGCGAGCGCACCCAGCGCCTGGCGCCAGCCGTCGTCGCCGGGAGCGGCGAGCAGCGCCGACAGCTCCCGCACCGCGGCGCGATCGTTGCCCGCGCGCAGGGCCAGCGTGGCCTCCGCGACGCCCAGCGACAGCCGCGTCGCGGCATCGTCGGGCGCGACCTTGCGCCAGACGGCGAGTGCGCGCCGGGCACGCGCGTCGTCGCGGGCAACCAGCGCGATGCGGGTGGCGCGCTCGGCCAGGGCGGGATCGCGCGTGGCCAGCGCCGCATCGACATAGCCCTTCGCGGCCTCGTCCAGCCGGCCGGCCTGCAGGGCGAACTCGGCGGCCAGCAGCGGCTGCAGCGGCGGCGCGTCCTGCGCGGCCCGCACCGGCGCGGCCGCCAGGGCGAGCGCCAGCGCGAGCGCGTGCAGGGACGGGCGCAGGACGTCGGGCATGGAACCTTCAGATGACGGTCGGGGAGGCATCACGACGCGCCGGTAGAATGGCCGACCGCCGTCGCCGCAGCTTAGCGCAGCCGCCTGTCACGAATGGGTTTCCACGTCATCGGCCTCAACCACCAGACCGCGCCGGTCGACCTGCGCGAGCGCGTGGCGTTTTCCGGCGATGCGGTGGGCACCGCGCTGGCCGAACTGCGCGCGTTGCCGGCCGTGCGCGAGGTCGCGCTGCTGTCGACCTGCAACCGTACCGAGCTCTATGCCGAGGCCGAGGACGACGGCAGCGCGCTGGCCGACTGGCTGGCCCGCCGCTCCGAGGTCGGCGCGGACCTGCACGGCTACCTCTACCGCCACCAGGACGACGAGGCCGTGCGGCACCTGTTCCGCGTGGCGACCGGCCTGGACTCGCTGGTGCTGGGCGAGCCGCAGATCCTGGGCCAGGTGAAGGACGCCTGGGCGACGGCGCGCGCGGCCGGCACGCTGGGCAACCGGCTGGACCGCCTGTTCCAGCACGCCTTCTCGACGGCCAAGCGCGCGCGCACCGATACGCGCATCGGCGCCAATCCGGTGTCGGTGGCGTCCACCGCGGTGCGGCTGGCGCAGGAGTCGTTCGCGCGGCTGGAGGAGTCGACGGTGCTGCTGATCGGCGCCGGCGAGACCATCGAACTGGCCGCGCGGCACCTGGTGCAGGCGCGCACCAGCCGGCTGCTGGTCGCCAACCGCACCCTGGCGCATGCGCAGGACCTCGCCACCCGGCACGGCGGCTATGCGCTGCCGCTGACCGACCTGGACCGCCATCTGGCGGAGGCCGACGTCGTCCTCAGTGCCACCGCCAGCCGCGAGCCCATCCTGCGCCGCGCCCAGGTGGAAGCCGCGCTGGCGGCCCGCCGCCATCGCCCCATGCTGCTGCTGGACCTCGCCGTGCCGCGCGACATCGCCGCCGACGTGGGCGAGCTGTCCGACGTCTACCTCTACACGGTGGACGACCTCGAGCGTGCCATCGAGGACAACCGCCGCAGTCGGCGCGAGGCGGCCGAGCAGGCCGAGACCATCGTCGACCTGCAGGTCGCGCAGTTCACGGCGCGCCTGGCGGCCGGCGCCCGCACCGAGCCGGTCAAGCGCGTGCGCGCCTTCGGCGAGGCCGCGCGCGTGGAGGCGCTGGCGAAAGCCCGCCAGCAGCTGGCGTCCGGCATGCCGCCGGAGGAGACGCTGGAGTTCCTCGCGCACACGCTGACCAACCGCCTGCTGCACGCGCCGACCGTGGCGCTGCGCACCGCGGCCGCCGAGGGCGACGCGGAGCTGGCGCGGGCGGCGGAGAGGTTGTTCCCCGATAGCCGGGATCCGGGGTCCGGGATCCGGGATTCGCAGGAGCGCGATTCCGCACGGCCGGATCCGGCATCGGAGCGTTAGCGTCGACCGTAGCGACGGATCGATGCCGCTCGCCTCTGCAAATCCCGAATCCCGAATCCCGGCTTCCAATGAATCCCTCCCTGCGCCGCAAGCTCGAAGCCCTCGCCGAACGCCGCGAGGAACTCGAGCGCCTGCTCGCCGACCCGGCCGTCATCAACGACGCCGCGCAGTTCCGCCGGCTGTCGCGCGAGTTCGCGCAGCTCGGTCCGGTGGCCGACGCGCTCGCCGCCGAGCGCCGCGCCCGCGCGGACCTCGCCGCC
>JBMOOW010000168.1:0-2027 GCA_049323195.1 Pseudomonadota bacterium
CCCTCGGCTTCAACGAGCAGATCCACGAGCACGCCATCCTCGAATCGGCCATCAACGATGGCCGCAACATCGCGCTGGCGATCGGCGGCGTGCTGGTCCTGCTGGCGCACGCCAGCCTCGAGGCCGGGCGCGGCTGGCTGGCCGCCGATGCCCGCCTGCGCTCGGCGCTGAAGGCCTGGTGGCGCGGCCTCAGGCTGCTGCTGCGGCGACCGCTGGCGGTGCTGGCCGCCTACCTGCTGCCGACCGTGTGCAGCCTGCTGCTGGCGCTGCTCCTGCTGGCCGTGCGCGGGCACGTCGCGCCGGCGGGCGCCGGTGGCTTCGTGCTGGCCTTCCTGCTGGGGCTGGGCATCGCCGGCGCGCTGGCCTGGGGCAAGGTGGCGCGGCTGTTCGCGATGCGCGCGCTGGCCGAGGACGCGCACGCCCGGCGCTGAGCGGACGCCCGCCCGCGCGGCGGGCTTCCCCGTTCAGGCTAGAATTGCGCCCGGTTCGCCCCGGGGAAGCGTGCGCATGTCCTTGTTCGACCTGTTCAAACGCAAGCGGCCGCAGCCTGCGCCGGCCGCGGCATCCATCCAGCCCGTCGCCCGCGTGGCCGCGCCGGCCGCACCGGTGGCAGCGGCGCCCGCGGGCGCCGGGCCAGACGACGACGCCGTGCTGCACGGTGGTCCGGAGCGGCGCGAGCGGGACCGCCGCAACGCGCGCCCGGGCACCCGCATCCTGGTGATCGACGACTCCCCCACCATCGTCGCCCTGCTCAAGCGCATGCTGCAGCAGAACCACTACGCCGTGCTGGTGGCCTACGACGGCGAGAGCGGGCTGGAGATCGCGCGCCGCGAGGTGCCCGACCTGATCTTCCTCGACATCGTACTGCCCGGCATCGACGGCTTCAGCGCGCTGCGCACCCTGCGCCGCGACCCGCTGACCAAGGACGTGCCGATCATCATGATCAGCGGCAACGCCCAGGCCACCGAGCAGTTCTACGTGCAGCGCATCGGCGCCGACGACTTCATGAAGAAGCCGTTCTCGCGCCCGGAGGTGTTCAGCCGGATCGAGGCCCTGCTGGACGAAACCGGGACCCCGCGCCACGTCGCGCGCCCGGCCCAGCGCCCCGGCGCCGCCGCGCAGCCGGCGACCCCGGCCTGACCCGCATCCGGTCCGCGGCCGGCGGCGCATCCCGCCCAACCCACTGCCACTGCAACGACGAAGGGGCCTTGCGGCCCCTTCGTGCATGCACGATGGACGACCGCGCTTACTGCGGCATCACCTCGACCCGCACCCGGATGCGGTCGCCGGGGTTGTAGTCCATGCGCCGGGTGTAGCGGCGGCCGTTGTATTCGTAGGTGACGTCGTAGGCGCGCACGCCGCTGTCGCCGCGGTAGCCGCCGTAGCCGTCGCGCACCGGCTCGGGGTCGCACACGCGCACGGTGGCGGTGCGCGGGGCACGGTTCCGCTGCGACTGGTCGTAGATCTGGCGCCCGGCGATGCCGCCGACCATCGAGCCGACCGCGGTGGCGGCGATCTGCCCGCTGCCGCCACCGATCCGGCTGCCAAGCACCGCGCCGATCACGCCACCGGCGATGGTGGCCATCGAGCGGCCCGCATTGTCGCCGTAGGGGCGATAGCCATCGTCGCGGCCATACCCGTCGTAGCGCAGGTAGCCGCCGTAGCCACCGTAACCGTTGCCGCCATAGCCGCCATAGCCGCCGCCATAGCCGGCGGCGGCCGTGGTGGTCTCGTAACAGCGCGTCGCCTGCACGGGCTGGCTGCGGTAGCCGGCGTCGAACACCGGGTCCACCCGCACCACCTGGGCATAGTCGTAGTAGCTGCCACCCGGATTCCCGCTGCCGTAGCCGGCATCGCTGCCGTAGCGGTCGCCGTAACGGTCGCCGTAGCTTCCATACGACTGCGCCGCGGCGGAGGCGCTGGCCGCGACCATCCCCAATGCGAACAGGCTGCCGATCAAACGCTTCATGGTGGTTCCCCGTGGATGTGGAGTGGCGTCGCGGCCAACACTGCGGGGCCGCGCTTGA
>JBMOOW010000169.1:0-5786 GCA_049323195.1 Pseudomonadota bacterium
GCTGGCCACATGCGCGGCACTTCAGCCGCCCATCGCCCAGCTGGTAGTGCCTGCAACCTCTGCATATCGGGCACCGCTTCATGACCAAATCCTCTCGGAGTTGGTCCGGTTTGGCTAGGAATTACCCTTCGTTTCAGTGTGCGAGTTCGACGCGTGCCCGGCCTGCCTGCTTGGCCGCGTACATCGCCTGGTCGGCACGCTGCAGCAGCGCGGTGGCCTCGTCGCCCGGGCGGAAGCAGGCCACGCCCGCGGAGAAGCTCAGGCTCCAGTCACCCGCGCGCACGCCGCGCATGGCCGCCAGCAGCGCTTCCACGCGCTCGCGGGCCTGGCCTGGCGAACGCGCCGGCATCAGCAGCAGGAACTCCTCGCCGCCCCAGCGCCCGATCACGTCCGAGTGCTGTACCGCGGCCCGCGCCCGCGTCGCGAAGGCACGCAGCAGGGCATCGCCCTGCGCATGGCCGAGGCGGTCGTTGATGCGCTTGAAGTGGTCGATGTCGATCACCGCCACGCAGTAGCCCGCGCCGCTGGAGGTGGCCTGCAGGTGGAAATCCGCCAGGTGGCCCATCATCGAGCGGCGGTTGGGCAGCCCGGTCAGCTCGTCGGTGGTGGCCAGGCGACGCACCTCGTCGAGCGCGTGGGCCAGCGCCTCGCGCTTGGCGCCCAGCGCGGCACGCAGCGCCGACAGGCGGGCCGCGAGCACGGCCAGCGCGAGCAGCAGCGCGAGCGACATGGCGAGGTTGATCCAGTCGACCGGCAGCGTCGATGGCGGCGGCAGGTCGCGCCCCGGTGACGGGTTGAGGGCCTGCAGCGTGGTCACGACCGCGACACTCGCCGATGCGAAGGCCGCGAGCCGGGCGATCTTGCGGCCTTCCAGGGGCGAAGGCGCCGAAGGCGAAGATCAGAAGCAGCGGAAACAGCGCCACCGTGCGCATCGGACCGCAGATCAGGTAGCCCCAGCTGACGGCCAGGATGCCCATCGCGACCTGCCACTGGGTGAGCGACGGGTCCGCGAAACGCTCGCTCCAGCCGCTGCGCAGCGCCACGTATGCGAAGGCCAGGCCCGCGGCGACGAATGCGACCCAAGCGACGAGGTGATCGCGGTCCATCCAGCCCGACCGGATCCCCATCGCCATCAGCAGCGCGGCGACGGCGTACACGCCGCCGGCCGTGACCCACTGCAGCAGACGCAGCCGGCGGCGACGGTCGGCGCCGGCGACCCGCTCGAGCAGGCGCGCGCGCAGGCGCACGCGTCCGGAATCGCCGGACGGCGCGTCGGCCGTCGTCGGGGAAAGCGAGCTGTCGTCCAATCGATCTCCGGGCACCGCCGGGGACTGATCGCGGCTCGCCTTGATGGTTATCGGCAGCGGCCTCGTGGTCTGAAGCTAGCCTTCCACGGCGCGCCGCAGGTAGGGCGCCGTCCTGCCCTCCCCGCCCGCCGCGACGGCCCGTGGCGGCCCGCAGGCCACCAGCCGCCCGCCCTGCTCGCCCGCGCCGGGGCCGACGTCGATCACCCAGTCGGCCTGCGCGACGTCGGGCACGCCGGCGTGGTCCGTCAACCGCCGCGCATAGGGCGCGACCGATTCCAGGTAGCGCCGCTGCGCCTCCGCGTACAGCGTGCCGAAGGCGAGCGACGACTTGCCCGAGCCGGACACGCCGGAGAACACCACGAGCGCGTCGCGCGGAATGTCGACGTCGACGTCCTTGAGGTTGTGCTCGCGCGCGCCGCGCACGCGGACGAAGGCGTCGCCGGGCGACGATCGGGAAGGTTCGGTCATGGGCGCAACGATGCGGGACTCCCGGCCCATTCAAGCCGCCGGCCATGGCAGCGGCGGTGAAGGCGAAGGGCCTTCGACGGGCAGCCCGGCGCGCGCCCTGGCCCAACGGCCGCTGACCGTGCACGCCGCGCTGACGTCGTGCTCGCTCCTGCATAACGCGAGCGGCGGCAGGGTAGCGCCAAGCCGTCGCGTCCGGCGGCGCTGGAGAATCCCATGAGCAAGTCGAAGAAGACGGGCGAGCAGCCCACCCACCACGAGACCAGCACGCAGGTCTTCAAGGCGGTCGACAAGGGCCAGATCAATACGCAGCAGAAGGAAGCGGGCGAGCTGCGCGCCGACAAGAGCAAGCTCGACCAGTCCGAGGGCAGCCACGACGACGGCCAGCCCACGGCGCGCCATGGCCAGGGCGCGGGCTTTGGCCGCAACATCCGCTGATCGACGGCATCAGCGCCAACCGGCATCCCGCGCCGCGCGTTCCTGCGCGGCGTCGAAGACATCACCCTGCAGGCGCGCATCGATCGCCGCCTGCACTTCGGCCGGCGCGGCGCTGGAGGCCTGGCGCACGCCGGCCTCCGCGCCCGGCTCGGCGCGGCTCACGACCGGCAGCACCCAACGCCCGTTCTCGCGACAGGCCAGGCCGGCCAGCGCGATCTCGCCCTGCACGAAACTGCGGCAGATGCGGCCGTCGACGTCGCGGAACGTCAGCCCGACCGACGTGGCAGCGCCCGCCGCCGGCGCGCTGGCGAGCGCGGTGTCGAGCTCGCGCGCGAGCGCGCCGTGCGCCACCAGTTGCCCGTCCTGCATCCGCACCGGCCCGGCAGGACGCAGCCACAAGGACACGGCCAGCGCCGCCACCGATGCCGCCAGCGCGATGACCGGCGTCCGCCAGCGCGCGCCCGCGGAGGGCCGGCGCGGTTGCAGCTCGACCACGTTGTCCGCGCGGTGCGGCGCGTCCCGGGCGGCGTCGGCCGCGAGCAATGCCTGCAGGCGCGCGGGCACGGGCTCGGACAGCACCGGATCGTAGGCGCCGCGCAGCTTCGCCCGCAGGCGCTTCTCGCGCTCGACGCGCGCGGCGACCATCACGTCCGACGCGATCGCCGCATCGATGCGTGCCACGTCGTCCGGCGCGAGTTCGCCGTCGACGTAGGCCTGGATTTCGTGGTCGGTGATGTTCATGCGTCTTCGCCCAGCGCGGCCTGCAAGGTGGTGCGCGCCCGTGCCAGGCGGCTGGTGACGGTGCCGATCGGAATGCCGAGCACTTCGGCCGTTTCCCGGTACGACAGGCCCTCCACCAGAACGAAGGCGACGACTTCGCGCTGTTCCTCCGGGAGCCTCGCCATCGCGGCCTGCACCGACATCGCATCGGCCTGCCGCTCCAGCGCCATCTCCCCGATCCTCTCGCCCGCTTCCTCGGGCGCGAACACGCGGCTCCTCCGCGTCCTGGCACGCAGCTCGTCGAGCCAGGCATTGCGGAGGATCCCGAACACCCAGGCATCGAGCCGCGCATCCGGGCGCCACTGGTCCGCACGCGAGAGCGCGCGTTCCAGCGCGATCTGCACCAGGTCGTCCGCATCGAAGGCATGGCCGGTCAGCGTCCGCGCCAGGCGACGCAGGCGCGGGAGCAGCTCGGCGAGCCCCTGCTTGAAGTCGGCGTTCGGGTTCACGCGTTCAATGGGCTCTACGTCTGGCGCCCCGGATTTATTCCCGCGACGTGCACGGCGCGGTTAGCGGGCGTATGGCGGGGCGATGCTAGCATCCGGCCCGCTTCGAACCGGGCCGTCGACATGCGTGGTCTGTACCGCCTCCCGCTGCTCGCCATCGCCCTGCTCTGCCCCGTGGGGATCGCCCCGGCGCAGCTGCTGCCGGGTGGCGCGGCGCCTTCCCTGCCCGGCGTGGGCGAGCTGACGCGTCCCGTTGCGGATGCCGCGCGCGGCATCGTGGCGTCGCCGCCTCGTCGCGAGCCGCTCGACCTCGCGCGCCGCCTGCGGGTCGAGGAACTGCTGCGCCGTGAAGCCAGGCGCGTGGAGCTCGACCCCCGCGGCGAGCCGGTGCTGCGCGGCGAGTTCCTCGCGATGGGCCTTGAGGCGACGGAGCGCGATGCCGTGCTCGCGGCCGGCTTTGCGGTCGTACGCGCCGCCGACGAGGGCGAGGCGCTGGGCATCGGAATCGTCGTCCTGCGCGACACGCGGCGACGCGATGCGGGCCGCGCCATGCAGGCATTGCGGGCCGCCGCGCCGGGCGCGGAATTCGCCTACCAGCATCTCTACCTGCCTGCCGGCCCCGCGGTTCCCGCCCGCGGTGCATCCCCCTCCGCGCCGCCGGCGCCGGCGACGCTGCGGGTCGGGCTGGTCGACGGCGGCGTGGCGGCATCGGCCGTGCGCGGCATGCGCGTCGAACGCCTGGGCTGCGACGCGCGCGAGATCGCCGGGCCCCACGGCACGGCGGTGGCGGCGCGCCTGGCGGCCGGCGCGCGCGGCACGCTGTACGCGGCCGACCTCTGGTGCGGTGATCGCGTCGGCCGCGCCACGCTCGGGCTGGTCCAGGCGCTGGGCTGGATGGCGCGCGAGCGCGTGCCGGTGGTCAACGTCAGCCTGGTCGGGCCGGACAATCCGGTGCTCGCGCGGGCGGTCAAGGCCATGGTCGAGCGCGGGCATGTGATCGTGGCGGCGGTGGGCAACGACGGTCCGGCGGCTCCGCCCCTGTACCCCGCGGCCTATGCCGGCGTGATCGGCGTCAGCGCGGTGGACGCGAAGCTGCGCGTGCTGCCGGAGGCGGGCAGCGGGCCGCAGGTCGACTTCAGCGCACCCGGCGTCGTCGCTCCGCGCATGCGCGGCACGTCGTTCGCGGCGCCCGTCGTCGCGCGTGCCGCGGCGCTGCTGATGCGCGAACCCTCGCCGCAGCTTGCGCGCGATGTGCAGCGCGCACTGGCTGCGCGCGCCAGGGATCTCGGAGCCCCCGGGCGCGACGCGCGCTACGGCGAAGGCCTCATCGCCGCTGACTGAACGGACTTCGAACGCGGGCGGCTGCCACGGAAGAACCGCGGCCGCCGGTTCGTAGGGCACTCCAGAACCGCGGATGGTCCGCGGCATACGGAGATTCCCCATGCGCAGCAAGTTCGTCATCGCATCCGTCCTCGCTTCCGCCGTTGCCATCGCGCTGCCGGCGCAGGCCCAGCTTCTCGGCGGCGGTGGTTCCATCGGTGGCGGCGTTGCCGGCGGGCTCGGCGGCAGCGTGAACTCGACCCTGGGCCGCGTCGGCGGCGACATCGGCGGCAGCGTGCGCGGTACCGCGTCGGGCGCAGTGGATGCCGTGGGCCGCGCGCAGGCGGCGCGCCAGCGCGCCAGCGAGCGTGCCGCCCGCGCACAGGCGCGCCTGACGCAGTCGGCCAACGGTGCGGTCGATACCGTGGGCACCACGCTGGGGTCCACGGGCGCGGCCGTCGAGGGCGATGCGCGCGGTGACGCGGCGCTCGGCCTCTCGCGTGAAGGCGCTTCGCTTGAGGGGCGCGGCGAAGGTGCCGCGGCCGCGAGTGCGACGGTCGATACGCGCGCTGCGGCCACCGGCCTGCAGAACGCGCGTGACCGCGCCTCGGCCGCCGGCCAGCGTGGGCTGGACGTCGCCACCGGCGTCGTCGACAACGCCCGCGGCGCTGCGGTGCAGGCGACGACGGCGGCTACCGCGCAGGCACGCGCGGCCGCGACCACCACGCGCAGCGCGGCCGGCAACGCGGCGGCGCAGGCGCATGGCGCGGCGAACGGCGTCGTGGGTGGCGCGGCCCAGGCCGACGTCCTGCGCGGGCGCGGCGAGGCCACGCTCGACGGCAGCCTGGGCGGCTCGGCACGCGGCGGCGCGCAGTCCGGGGATGACGCCCCGGATTCCGATGGCACGCCGGCAGGCGCGGGCCAGGCCTCGGCGGATGCGAACGCCGGTGGCGGTGCGAAGGCCTCGCGCCGCGGACAGGCCAGGGCATCGGCGGACGCGGATGCGAATGCCCGCGCCCGCGCCGGCGCT
>JBMOOW010000169.1:5802-36308 GCA_049323195.1 Pseudomonadota bacterium
GTCCGTCTTCAAGCGGGGGGCGGCGCTTTTCGCGTGCGACACGGGGCGTCCGTCGGTCACGGACGCGCGTCCCTCCGGACCACGTCCACGCCGGCTTCGATGCGGGCCGTCGCGGCGACGCTGCGGCGGCGTCCCTCACCCGTCGGCTACGCTCCGAGGGCCCGGCCGCGCGCGAGCCACCTGACCGCTTGCAGCGCGCCTGCCCCGCAACGCGCATGGGCGGCAACGCTCACAGGCGTCGCACCGTGCCGAATCCCGATGCAGTTGGCGCGCGCTCACCGCCAGCCCGCCGCATCAGGGCGGCCGGGCGCCTGAAAGGCCGAGCCACCACACCCCGCCGGCACGAACCGGCGCCGCCGGGCTCAGCGCGCCAGCACGTCCGCGCGCGCCGCGGTCGCCTCCAGGCGGCAGATGCCCGCCTGGATGCGCTGCGCGGCCGGCACGCCGGCGCCGTCGGCGCCGCAGATACGGTCGCGCTCGGCGCGCCACTGCGCCTGGATCGCGGCGACGTCGCCATTGGACGTGGACAGCGCGCGGCGCGAGGCCAGCGCGGCGTCGATGCGCGCCTGCTGATGCTGCAGTTCGGCATCGATGCAGGCCTGCGTTGCACTGGCGGCGCCCCGGGCCGCGTCGACGCAGCTGCCGAACGCAGGGCGCACCCCGAGCCCGCGCGCGGCTTCCTTCACCCGCACGACGTCGACGGCGGGCACCGTCGCCGCAGCGCCTGCCGCTGCCGGGCCGGGCGACGTGCCGCGTGTCGGCGAGCTCGCGCAGGCCGCGAGGGAAAGAGCGAGTCCCGTCACCACCAGGGGTCGGATGATGGCCATGGCGTCTCCTGCCTCATGGGCTCGCGCATCGTGCCCGATGCGCCGGGAAAGGTACGACGCGCCCGCCGCGGGGAAGTTCCGCCACCGGCGCGATGGCCGTCACAGCCCGCGCCCGCAAAGACGAAGGCCGCCCGAGGGCGGCCTTCGCACGTTCCCGCCGCGGGCGCGGCCCTCAGGCGAACGGATCCTGCAGCACGATGTTCGCGTCGCGATCCGGGCCCGTCGACACGATCGCGAGCGGGCAGCCCGCCAGCTCCTCCAGCGCACGCAGGTAAGCGCGCGCGGCGGCCGGCAGCTTCTCCCAGTCGGTGATGCCGGCGGTGCTCTCCTCCCAGCCCGGGAACTCGAGATACACCGGCGTGCACTCTTCCCAACCGGCCGCGTCGAGCGGGGCGTACTCGGTGCGCTTGCCGCGGTATTCGTAGGCGATGCAGATCTTGAGCTTTTCCATCCCGTCGAGGATGTCGAGCTTGGTGATGCACAGGCCGGTGATGCCGTTGATGGCGACGGCGCGCTTGAGCGCGACGATGTCCATCCAGCCGCAGCGGCGCGGACGGCCGGTGGTGGCGCCGTATTCCTGGCCGCGGTCGCGGATGCCCTGGCCGATCTCGTCGTGCAGCTCCGTCGGGAAGGGGCCGCCGCCCACGCGCGTGGCATAGGCCTTGGCGATGCCGAGCACGTAGTCGATCGCGTCCGCGCCCACGCCGGTGCCGGCCAGCGCGCCGCCGACGGTGGTGTTCGAGGACGTCACGTAGGGATACGTGCCGTGGTCGATGTCGAGCAGCGAACCCTGGGCGCCTTCGAACATCACGCGCTTACCCTGCTTGCGCAGCTCGTGCAGGATGCCGGCGACGTCGGCCTTCATCGGCTCGACGTACTCGCCGAAGGCCAGCGCCTCGTCGAGCGTCTTCTGGTAGTCCACCGCGTCCACGCCGAGGTACTGGGTCAGCACGAAGTTGTGGTAGTCCAGCGCGGTGCGCAGCTTCTCGGCCAGTTCGGCCGGATAGTGCAGGTCCGCGACGCGAATGCCGCGGCGCGCCACCTTGTCTTCGTAGGCCGGGCCGATGCCGCGGCCCGTGGTGCCGATCGCCTTGCCGCCGGCGGCCTTCTCGCGCGCCTGATCCAGCGCGATGTGGTAGGGCATGATCAGCGGCGTGGCCGGCGAGATCTTCAGGCGCGAGCGCACCTCGACGCCATTGCCCTCGAGCTCGGCGATCTCCTTCTGCAGCGCGCCCGGGTGCAGCACCACGCCATTGCCGATCAGGCACAGCGCGTCGGGGCGCAGGATGCCCGACGGGATCAGGTGCAGGACGGTCTTCTTGCCGCCGATGACCAGCGTGTGGCCGGCATTGTGGCCGCCCTGGAAGCGCACGACCGCGCCGATCTCCTCGGTGAGCAGGTCGACGATCTTGCCCTTGCCCTCGTCGCCCCATTGAGCGCCCAACACCACCACTGACTGACCCATCGCGCACTCCGAATGTCGCCCCGTCGGGGCCGAAAGGCCGCGGCGGCCGGATCGACGGCCCGCACACGGAAAAAGCCGGCGGGTGTCCCCGGCCGGCTTTTGTGCATTATCCGGGTTTCGCCGGCCGGGGGCCACCCCGGCCGTCGGTCACTGCCGCACGAGCCAGAGCAGCAGCAGGCCTGTCCCGACGAACATGCCGCCCACGAGGCGCAGCTGGCGGCCGCTGAGCGCATACAGCCGCTCGGCGGTGCGTCGCCAGCCCTCGGGCCAGGCGAACAGGAACAGCCCCTCGAGCACGGCGACCAGGCACAGCGCCGACAACAGCTCGCGGTTCATCGATCCGAGCGCATGTACTGCAGGAACGGGTCGTCACGGTCCAGCACGATCACCGTCTTGCCGTCGGCGAAGGACTTGCGATACGCGTCGAGGCTGCGCTGGAAAGCGAAGAACGCCGGATCGCGCTGCGCGGCCTGGGCATACAGGCGCGTGGCCTCGGCATCGCCCTCGCCCCGCAGGCGCTGCGCATCGCGCTCGGCCTCGGCCACGATCACTGCGCGGTCGCGATCGGCGTTCGCGCGGATCTGCTGCGCCTGTTCCTCGCCCTCGGCGCGCAGGCGGCTGGCCACCTGCTGACGCTGGGCGCTCATGCGCCGGTAGACGTCGCGGATGACCTGGCTGTCGGTCGGCAGGTCGATCTGCTTGATGCGCAGGTCGGCGATACGCACGCCCAGCGTGGCGGCACCCCGGTTGATGGTGTCGAGTTGCTGGCCGACGATCTTGGAACGATCGCCCGACACCACCTCCGACAGCGTGCGGCTGTTGATCTCGTTGCGCAGCGCGTCCTTGATGATGGGCGCCAGGCGCTCCACGGCGATCGTCTCGTCGCCGCCCGTCGCGCGGTAGAAGGCGCGCAGGTTCTCGATGCGGCCCACGGCGAAGAAGTCGACGCTCACGTCCTTGCGCTCGGAGGTGAGGTAGCGCTCGGGCTCGGCGGGCAGCACGAGCAGGCGGCGGTCGAACACGCGCGCGGTTTCCAGCAGCGGCACCTTGAAGTGCAGGCCGGGGCCGAGGTCGGCGCGGGCGACGCGCCCCAGGTTGAGCACGATCGCGCTGTGGCCCTCGTGCACGACGAAGACCGAACCCATGAGGGCGAACAGGGCCGCGACGGCGGCGGCGATCCACATGGAATATCTCATCGGCCGGACTCCGTGCTGCGCGGCTCGCGCCCGGTGCGACCGGGACGCGCGCCGTCGGTGGCGGTGACCGGCGCGAGCACGTCGGGCGTGACGAGCGGGCCGGTGGACGGTGCGGACTGCGGGGCGTTGCCGCCGGCGGCCGGCGCCATCGGCACGTAGATCAGCTGGCGCGAATCGCCGCCGACGATCGTGCGGTTCTGCGCGAGCACGTCCTGCACCGTGTCGAGCCAGAGGCGCTTGCGCGTGACGTCGGGCGCGTCCTTGTACTGCTCGACCAGCAGCGAGAAGCGCTGCGCGTCACCGGTGGCGCGGGCGATGGCGGCCGTCTTGTAGCCTTCCGCGGTGGTGCGTACGCGAGCGGCGTCGCCTCGCGCCTCCGGCACCACCTTGGCGGCGTAGGCGCGCGCCTCGCTGATCACGCGGTCCTTGTCCTGCTGCGCACTGTTGACGTCGTCGAAGGCGGGCTTGACCTCCTCCGGCGGGCGCGCGTTCGGCAGGTTGAGCTCGGTGACGATGATGCCGGTGCGATAGGCATCGAGCGAGCGCTGCAGGTTGGTGCGCGCGGCAACGGCAATGGCGTTGCGCGCCCCCAGCACGTTGTCCAGCGTCGACCGGCCGACCAGCTCGCGAACCGCCGAAAGCGCGGCCTGCGTCAGCACCGCGTCGGCATCGCGGGTGCCGAACAGATAGCGCTGCGGGTCGGAGATGCGGTACTGCACGTTGATCTCGACCTGCACGATGTTCTCGTCGGCGGTCAGCACCGGCACGTTGTCGGAGAAGGTCTTGATCTGCGTCGCATTGACCTTGATGACGCGCTCGATGGGCCAGGGGAACTTGAGGTTCGGGCCGGGCTCCATCATCCGCGCGAACTGGCCGAAGCGCAGCACGACGCCACGCTGCTGCTCGGCGATCAGCACGAACGAGCTGAAGAGCAGCCACAGGCCGACCAGCACCGGCAGCCAGCGCCACGGGCCGTTGCCGCCGTCGAAGAGGCCGCGCAGGCGGTCGAGGAGATCCTGTGGGCCGAAGCCGCGAGGCCTGAGCCGCCCGCGACCGGGGCGGTCGCCGTTTTCACTGCCGGGGGTGTTCCAGGCCATGCCTGCTCCTGAGGGGGCGCGCGGAGCCGCCGCCGGCCGGCGCGGGCGCGCTCGGACAAGGGCTGGCGGCAGGACGCCGACGGGTGGGTCGGATTCTAGGTGGGGGGTCCAGCGGCCTCAAGCAAGGCCGGCGTCGGGAGGCGGTTCGGAAACCAGCGGGTTCAGCAGGTGGCCACCCGCGGAGGCCGCGATCCGGCGCGCCTCGCTCCGTGGCAGGTCGAGGTCCAGCGTCCAGCCGTCCTCTTCCGCCCGCTCCGCCCGCACCGCGCCGATCTCGTACAGCCGGCCACGCAGGCGGGCGGCCTCGGTGGGCAGGTGGATGCGGCCGGTGACGCGCTCCAGCCCGAGGGTCTGGCCCAGCGCCTCGCGCAACAGGTCCAGGCCCGTGCCATCGCGGGCCGACAACCACACGCGCTGGCGTTCCTCGACGAAGCGGTCCAGGCGCGGCGCCGTGTCCTCGAGCCGGTCGATCTTGTTGAAGACCAGCAGCTGCGGAATGTCGCTGGCCCCGATCTCCTTGAGCACGGCATCGACCTGCGCGATGCGCTCGGTGCGCAGCGGGTCGGCGGCATCGACGACGTGCAAAAGCAGGTCGGCCTCGCGTGCCTCCGACAGCGTGGAACGGAACGCGGCCACCAGTTCGTGCGGCAGGTCGCGCACGAAGCCCACCGTATCGGCCAGTACCACGCTGCCGCCGGGCAATTCGATGCGGCGCACGGTGGGGTCCAGCGTGGCGAAGAGCTGGTCGGCGGCATAGGCCTCCGCACCGGTCAGCGCATTGAACAGGGTGGACTTGCCGGCGTTGGTGTAGCCCACGAGCGCCACGCGCGGCAGTTCGCCCTTCAGGCGCGCGCGGCGCATCTGCGCGCGCTGCACCTCGACCTTGTCGAGCCGCTTGGACAGCTGTTCGAGCCGCTTCTGCAGCAGGCGGCGGTCGGTTTCCAGCTGGGTTTCGCCCGGACCGCGCAGGCCGATGGCGCCGCCGCGCTGGCGTTCCAGGTGGGTCCAGCCGCGCACCAGGCGCGTGGCCATGTGCCGCAGCTGCGCGAGCTCGACCTGCAGCTTGCCTTCGTGCGAGCGCGCACGCTGGGCGAAGATGTCGAGGATCAGGCCGGTGCGGTCGATGACGCGGCACTTGAGCTCGCGCTCGAGGTTGCGCTCCTGGCCCGGGCTCAGCGGGTGGTTGACGATGACCAGGTCCGCCCCCGTGGCCTCGAGCGCCGCGCGGACTTCCTCAAGCTTGCCGGTACCGATGAGGATCGCCGCGTTCGGACGATCGATGCGCGCGGTCACGACGGTGGCGATGGTCGCCCCCGCCGAGCGCGCGAGTTCCTGGAACTCCTCCAGCACCGCCTCGTCCAGCGGGCCGGCGTGCGGCTGGATCAGCAGCGCGTGCTCGCCCTTCTTCGAGCGTTCAAACACGCCCCACCTCCTGCCGCATCGTCATTCGGGCGGCGTCTCCTGCCCGCCCTCGCCGTCGGTCGGCTGCACGTAGCCGCCACCGGGCCCCACGCGCACGTTGCGCGCCGGCACCACGGTCGAGATCGCGTGCTTGTAGACCATCTGGCTGACCGTATTGCGCAGCAGCACCACGAACTGGTCGAAGGACTCGATCGTGCCCTGCAGCTTGATGCCGTTGACGAGGTAGACCGAAACCGGCACCCGCTCCCGGCGCAGTGCGTTCAGGAACGGGTCCTGCAGAGATTGCCCCTTCGACATTGTCTTTCCCCACCTTGGTTCTCGTTATGGGCGGCCGACGGGAAGCATCGATCCGCGTCGCGGGGTTGTCCCCACCGCAGCGACGGCCCGATGGTAGCGCAAAGTGACTGATTCACCGTGGTCGGTGCGTGCAAGCGCGACGGCGATCCCTACGCGGGGTGCCCGAGGAAGGCGGCCAGCGCCGCGTCCAGCCGCGCCTGGTCGGCCGCGGGGTCGAACCAGCGCGCATCGAGTTCTCCGCGCAGCCAAGTGAGCTGGCGCTTGGCCAGCTGCCGCGTGGCGTGGATGCCGCGCTCGCGCAGCTGCGCGGCGTCGAAGCGCCCGTCGAGGTGCTCCCAGGCCTGGCGGTAGCCGACCGCGCGCAGGGCCGGCAGGTCGAGCGGACGCGGATGCGAGGCGAGCTGCGGCAGCGCGCGCAGGCGACGGACCTCGTCCAGGAAGCCGGCCGCGAGCATCGCGTCGAACCGCCGGGCGATGCGCTCGTGCAGTACCGCGCGTTGCGCGGGCGCCACCACCAGCTTGAGGACCCGGCAGGGAAAACGCTCGCGCGGCGCCTCGCGGCGCCAGTCGCTGATGCTGCGCCCGCTGACCCGCCAGACTTCCAGCGCGCGCTGGATGCGCTGGGCGTCGGTGGGGTGGATGCGCGCGGCCGCCTCCGGGTCGACCCGTGCGAGGTCGGCATGGAGCGCAGCCCAGCCGCGTGCGGCGGCCTCGGCCTCGATGCCCGCGCGCACGCCGGCATCGGCTTCCGGCATCGGCGCCAGGCCGCGCAGCAGCGCGTGGAAGTACAGGCCCGTGCCGCCGGCGAGGATCGGGATGCGACCGCGCGCGACGATGCCCTCCACCGCGCGCCGCGCGTCCACCGCGAACTCCGCCGCCGAGTACGGCTGCCAGGGAGCGCGGATGTCGATCAGGTGGTGCGCAATGCCGCCGCGCTCGGCGGCATCGGGCTTGGCCGCGCCGATATCGAGGCCGCGGTAGACCAGCGCGGAGTCGACGCTGACGACCTCGCCGCCGATCCGCCGCGCCCAGTCGACCGCGAGCGCCGTCTTGCCCGAGGCCGTCGGCCCCATGAGCGCGATGGCCGGTGGGCGTGCGTGGATCGGCACGTCGCGGTCAGTACCCGTTCTCGCACAGCGCGGCCCGCACCTGCAGGTGGCGCGCGGTCATCGCCTGCGAGGGACCCCGGTCGAGCAGGCTGCCGGCCACGACGGCGACCGTGCCGGCGATGAACCCGGGGATCATTTCGTAAAGCCCCGTATCGGCGAAGAACTGCTTCCAGAGGATGACCACGGCCGCGCCGGCCACCATGCCCGCCAGCGCGCCGTTGCGCGTCATGCGCGCCCAGAACAGCGAGACCAGCACGACCGGCCCGAAGGCCGCGCCGAAACCGGCCCAGGCGTAGGACACGAGGCCGAGCACGCGGCTGTCGGGGTCGCGCGCGATCCAGATCGCCAGCAGCGCCACGCCCAGCACCGCGGCGCGCCCCACCCAGACCAGCTCGCGCTGGCCGGCATCGCGGCGCACGAACCCGCGGTAGAAGTCCTCGGTGATCGCACTGGAGCAGACCAGCAACTGGGCCGACAGCGTGCTCATCACCGCCGCCAGGATGGCCGACAGCAGGATGCCCGCGACCCACGGATTGAACAGCTGCTGCGAGAGCTCGATGAACACGCGCTCGGCGTTCTCCCGCACCGGCCCCGCGAGTTCAGGGTGCTGCGCGTAGTACGCATTGCCGAAGAAGCCCACCGCCATCGCACCCAGCAGGCAAAGGATCATCCACGCCATGCCGATGCGGCGTGCGCGCGGGATCGTGGCCAGGCTGTCGGCCGCCATGAACCGCGCCAGGATGTGCGGCTGGCCGAAATACCCAAGCCCCCAGGCCAGCAGCGAGACGATGCCCACCAGCCCGAGCTCGCCGCCGCGGAACCAGTCCAGCTTCGCCGGGTCCACCTGCTCGACCAGCGCCATGCTCTCGCGCGGGCCGCCAACCGCCAGGATCACCATGACCGGCGTGAGCAGCAGCGCGAAGATCATCAGCGTGGCCTGCACGGTGTCGGTCCAGCTCACGGCCAGGAAGCCGCCCACCAGCGTATAGACGATGGTGACCGCCGCCCCCCACCACAGCGCCTCGGCGTAGGGCACGCCAAACACGCTCTCGAACAGGCGCGCGCCGGCCACGATGCCGCTGGCGCAGTACACCGCGAAGAACACCAGGATGACCACGCCGGCGAGCACGCGCAGGACCCGGCTGCCGTCCTCGAAGCGGTGCGTGAAGTAGTCCGGAAGCGTCAGCGAGTTGCCGGTGCGCTCGGTGTACAGGCGCAGCGGCCCGGCCACGAACTTCCAGTTCGCCCAAGCACCGGCGATCAGCCCGAAGGCGATCCACGACTCGGATACGCCGGCCAGGAACAGCGCACCCGGCAGCCCCATCAGCAGCCACCCGCTCATGTCGGATGCACCCGCCGACAGCGCGGTGACGAGGCTGCCCAGCGAGCGGCCGCCGAGGATGTAGTCGTCGAAGCTGCGCGTGGATCGCCAGGCCACGAAACCGATCACCACCATGGCGACGAGATAGAGCCCGAAGGTGACGACGAGCGGCGTGCTGGCGGTCATGCGGTTTCCAGGATGTTTCCCCTGCGCGACTTTACAGCAGCCGTCAAGGCACACAGTGGCTGGACAATTTCTCGCCACGGCGACGCGGGCCGGCATGGATTCTGGGCCCGCGCCGCTTATCCACAGCACGACCCCGACGCTTATCCACAGCCGGTGTGGGTAACGCGCGTCGCGTTTTGCATGCGATGGAGCGCATCGCTGCGGGCTTGACGCGCAACGCCTATCCGGCCTGTGCACCCGGCGCCCTCGGCGCGACGCGAAGGCGGCATGCGCAGCCTGCCTTGCCTGCGTCGCACGAGGCCGCGCCGGTTCGTCTGCAGGCCCAAGGAATAAACGCGCGCATGCGCGCCTCGCCCACGCAGTGCGTAGCGCTTCAGTCCTCGTCGGGCCAGCGCAGCGTCGGCGCGGCGCTCGTGGCCTTGCGTCGCCGCGGCTGTGCGTCCACCGCCTGCCATACGGCCAGCGCGTCCACGGTCGCGGCCACGTCGTGCACGCGCACGACGCGCGCGCCGCGGTCCACGGCCAGCAGGTGCGCCGCGACCGAGCCATGCACGCGATCGGCGGGCGCCTCGCGACCGGTCAGTTCGCCGATGCTGCGCTTGCGCGACAGGCCGGCCAGCAGCGGAACACCCAGGTCGGCGAAAGCATCCAGGTTCGCCAGCAGCGCCAGGTTGTGCTCGCGCGTCTTGCCGAAGCCGAAGCCCGGGTCGATCACGAGGCGCTTCCTGTCGATGCCGGCCATCTCGGCCGCGAACATGCGCTCGGCCAGGAAGCGGTGCACGTCCGCCACCACGTCGTCGTACTGCGGCGAAGCCTGCATGGAGCGCGGCTCGCCGAGCATGTGCATGAGCACGACCGGCACGCCGAGCGAGGCCGCGGCCTCGAGCGCGCCTTCGCGTCGCAGGCCGTACACGTCGTTGATCATTCCCGCGCCCGCCGCGACAGCCGCGCGCATGATCTCGCGCTTGGAGGTGTCGATGCTGATGGGCACCTGCGTTTCACGCGCAAGGCGCTCGATCACGGGCACGACGCGCCGCAGCTCCTCCTCCAGGGGCACCTCGTCCGCACCGGGACGCGTGGACTCGCCGCCCACGTCGAGGATGTCCGCGCCCTCCTCCACCAGGCGCAGCGCATGGGCGACCGCGGCGCCGGTATCGGCATGCAGCCCGCCGTCGGAGAATGAGTCGGGGGTGACGTTGACGATGCCCATCACCCGCGGGCGGTCGAGCAGGAGCACGCGGCCGGCGCAGTCCAGACGGGGCGCGATGTCGAACATCAGCGCCCCCGCCTGCGACGCGCGACGGCACCGGCGAGCACGCCGCCCGTCACGCCGAATGCGATGCCGAGCGGCAGGTTGCCCATGACCAGGCCGATCGAAACGCCCAGGGCGATGCCGATCGGCAGCCAGGCGGCGGCGGAGGGTTTGTCAGCCATGCGGTATCCGGCGCGGCGCGCCAACGAAAAAGGCCAGAGCGAACTCTGGCCTTTCCGGGGTGCACTGGCAATCGCGATCAGGTCGTCGGCGCCGGGCCGCCCAGCGTGATCGGCTTGGGCTGCTCGACGGACGGGCCGCCGCGCCCCCAGCCGCTCGGCGGCGGCGGCTCACGGCCTTCCATGATCGCGTCGATCTGCGGCGCGTCGATGGTCTCGTACTGCAGCAGGGCTTCCGCCATCGCATGCAGCTTGTCGATGTTCTCCGTGAGGATCTTCTTGGTGCGCGCGTAGTTGCGGTCGAGGATGCCCCGCACGACCTCGTCGATGCGGCGCGCGGTCTCGTCGGAGACGTTCTTGTGCTGCGTCACCGAGCGACCCAGGAACACCTCGTCCTCGTCCTCCGAGTACGCGATCGGCCCCATCTCGTCCGACAGGCCCCACTTGGTGACCATGTTGCGGGCCATCTTGGTGGCGCGCTCGATGTCGTTGGACGCACCCGTGGTGACCTTGTCCGGCCCGAACACCAGCTCCTCGGCCACGCGGCCGCCGTACAGCGACGACAGCTGCGACTCCAGCGCGACCTTGTTGTAGGAGTACTTGTCGCCCTCGGGCAGGTACATGGTCACGCCGAGCGCGCGGCCGCGCGGGATGATCGTGACCTTGTAGACCGGGTCGTGCTCCGGGACCATGCGGCCGACGATGGCGTGGCCCGCCTCGTGGTAGGCGGTGAGCTTCTTCTCGTCCTCGCTCATCGCCATCGAGCGGCGCTCGGCGCCCATCAGGATCTTGTCGCGCGCCTTGTCGAAGTGCTCCATGTGCACCTGCTTGGCGTTGTCGCGCGCGGCGAACAGCGCGGCCTCGTTGCAGAGGTTCGCGAGGTCCGCGCCCGAGAAGCCCGGCGTACCGCGCGCGACGGTCATCGCGTCGACGTCGTCGCCCAGCGGCAGCTTGCGCATGTGGACCTTGAGGATCTGCTCGCGACCACGCACGTCCGGCAGGCCCACCACCACCTGGCGGTCGAAGCGGCCCGGGCGCAGCAGCGCGGGGTCGAGCACGTCGGGGCGGTTGGTGGCCGCGATCACGATCACGCCCTCGCCGCCCTCGAAGCCGTCCATCTCGACCAGCAGCTGGTTGAGGGTCTGCTCGCGCTCGTCGTGGCCGCCGCCGAGGCCCGCGCCGCGATGGCGGCCGACCGCGTCGATCTCGTCGATGAAGATGATGCAGGGCGCGTGCTTCTTGGCCTGGTCGAACATGTCGCGCACGCGGCTGGCACCGACGCCCACGAACATCTCGACGAAGTCCGAGCCGGAGATCGAGAAGAACGGCACCTTCGCCTCACCGGCGATGGCGCGCGCCAGCAGCGTCTTGCCGGTACCCGGCGGGCCCACCATCAGCACGCCGCGCGGGATCTTGCCGCCCAGCTTCTGGAAGCGCGAGGGATCGCGCAGGAATTCGACGAGCTCGCCGACCTCCTGCTTGGCCTCGTCGCAGCCGGCCACGTCGGCCAGGGTCACCTTCACCTCGTTCTCGCCCTGCATCTTCGCGCGCGACTTGCCGAAGCTCATCGCGCCCTTGCTGCCGCCCTGCTGCATCTGGCGCATGAAGTACACCCAGATGCCGATGAACAGCAGCCAGGGGAAGATGTTGAGGAACAGCGCCAGCGGCGACGGCCCGGTGGCCGGCGGCTCCTGCACCACGGACACGTCGTGGTTGAGCAGATCGTTGACCAGGTCCTTGTCGTTGGGCGCATAGGTGGTGAACGAGGAGCCGTCCTTGCGCTCGCCGTTGATCGTGGTGCGGTCGTCCTCGATCGTGACGCGCTTGACGCGGTCGGTCTGCACCTGCTGGACGAACTGGTCGTAGGCCAGCGTTTCCGGCGGCGTGCTGCGCGGGCCGAAGGCCTGGAAGACCACCATCAGCACGACGGCGACCACCACCCACAGCAACAGATTCTTGGCCAAATCGTTCATCTTCCTGCCCAGAGGCCTTCCGGCCGGTTCACCACCACCCCACCACCGTTATCGGCGATGCGGGCCATCACTTCATCTCCGCCCGTCGTCCCTGCGCGAGCGCATAGACCTCGGGGGAGCGCTTGCGCGAGGCCGCCGGCTTGCGGATGACCACCTTGTCGTACCGCCGGCGCAGCTCGCGCACGTAATCGTCGAAACCCACTCCCTGGAACAGCTTGATCAGGAAGTTGCCACCGACACGCAGGTGGCGGTCGGCGAAGTCCATCGCCAGCTCCGCCAGGTGCATCGCCCGCGGCAGGTCCACCGCGTCCACTCCGCTCATGTTGGGGGCCATGTCCGAGAGGACAAGGTCCACGGGCTGCCCGTTCAAGGCCGATTCCAGACGCGATAGGACTTCATCCTCCCTGAAATCGCCATGAAGGAATTCGACGCCGGCCAAGGGGGGCATGGCGAGGATGTCCAACGCGATCACGCGGCCGGAGTCGCCCAGCGCCTGCCGGACCCACTGCGACCAGCCCCCGGGGGCCGCGCCGAGGTCCACCACGACCATGCCCGGGCGTAGCAGCCGGTCGCGCTCGACCAGTTCCTCCAGCTTGTACGCGGCGCGCGAGCGCAGGCCCTCGGCCTTCGCCTTCTTCACGTAGGGGTCGGAGAAGTGTTCCTTGAGCCAGCGGTGGCTGCTCTTGCTGCGCGTCGGCATCGGCGTGGAGAAGCGCCGGGCGGGAGGCGCGAGGCCGCATGATACCCTGCGGCCTGCTCCGCACCCGGAACGTACGCTTGACCGCGATCAGCCTCACCACAGCGCAGACCCGATTCCTCCGCGGCCAGGCCCATGGCCTGAAGGCGATGCTGCAGGTCGGCGGCAAGGGGGTGACGCCGGCGCTGGTGGCGGAGATCGGCCAGGCGCTCGAGGACCATGAGCTCATCAAGGTCAAGGTCGCCGCGGACGATCGCGAGGCGCGCGCGGAACTGATCGACGCGATCGTCGACGGCACCGGCGCCGCGCTGGTGCAGCGCATCGGCCATACCGCCGTGCTGTACCGCCCGAGCCGGGAGAAGCGGCAGATCATCCTGCCGCGCCCGTGAGCGTTCACGCGGCCTAGCGTCCGTGGGGCCGAGAGTCGGCGCAGGTGAGCCCATGCAACTCGTCCTCGAACATCCCGACCATGCCTACGTACTGCGTGCGGCGGACGGCAGCTGCGCGCTGGTCAACGACCGCCGCCTGACGTCCAGCTTCATCCTCGCGCCGGATGCGCTGATCGAGGATTGGCCGGCGGCCGCCATCGGGCTGCTGACGCCGCACCTGCTGCAGCCGCTTATCGCGTTGCGTCCCGAACTGATCGTGCTCGGCAGCGGGGACCGGCAGGCCTTCGCGCCCGCCCTGACCCAGGCCACCTGCCTGCGGGCCGGGATCGGCTTCGAGGTGATGAACAACGCCGCCGCCGCGCGCACGTTCAACGTGCTGGCCGGCGAAGGGCGGCGTGTGGTGGCGGGCTTCGTGCTGTCTTCCGCGCCGTAGCCCGGGTAAGGCCGCAGGCCGCACCCGGGATCACCGGTTTCGACCGGGGTTTCGACCCGGGTGCGCTTCGCTTGGCCGGGCTACGGGGCGGGCAGGTAGTGCAGGGGGTCGACCGGGCGGCCGTTGTAGCGGATCTCGAAATGCAGCATGTCGCGCGGGGCGCCGCTGCGGCCCATCTCGGCGATCTGCTCGCCGGCCTTCACCAGCTGGCCCTCGTTCACCAGGCGCCGCCGGTTGTGGCCGTAGGCCGAAAGCCAGTTCTCGCTGTGCTTGATGATGACCAGCTCGCCATAGCCCACCAGGCCGGCGCCGGAGTAGACCACCGTGCCATCGGCCGCCGCGCGCACGGGCGCGCCGGCGGTGCCGGCGATGTCGATGCCCTGCCGCGTCGGCTCGCCGGCCACGTAGCGGCCGATGAGCTGCCCCTGCGCGGGCCAGCGCCAGGGAAAGCCGCTGCTGGCCGGTTCGGCGGGCAACGGCGTCGCAGGCGCGGCCGGCGTGGCGCGCGCGGGCGGCTTCGTGGCGGTGCTGCGCCGTGCAGGCGCCGCGGCGACGGGCCGGCTGCTGCGACCGCCGCCCGGATACAGCCTCAGCCGCTGCCCCGGATAGATCGTGTACGGCGGCGCGAGCCCGTTCCAGGTGGCGAGGTCGAGCACGGTGATGCCGTTGCGCGTGGCGATCGAGTACAGCGTGTCGCCGCGCTGCACGAGGATGCTTCCGCCCGGCCGGGGCCTGGAGACCACCGGTGCGCCGGGCCGTGGCATCGGCGTGCGCACCACCGAGCTGGAGCAGGCCGCCAGCGCGAGCGCGCTTGCTCCTGCCAGCAGCCATCGCATCGTCGTCATCGTTGCAAGCGCTCCCGTCGACATCAGCCGGCGAAGCGCTGCCACAGCTCGCGGATCGCCATGCCGCCGCCCCCGATGAGGACTGCGAAATAGACGATCGTCGCGATGTTGGCCAGATGGCCGAGCAGGACCGCCCCACCGTCGCGCTGCACCATGCCGACTGCATACAGCAGCAGCGCGAGCGCGGGAAGCGTGTTGCTGAACGGCACGAAGCCGAACGGGGCCATCAGCAGCAGGGCGGCCAGGATGAAAGCGAGATTCGTGAGCTGCAGGCGCGTGCGCCCCTCGACCAGGCCCGGCAGCCGGCGTGGGCGACTGATGCGCTCCAGGCGCCGCACCCAGCTCATGCCCTGTTGCAGGCCCGGGCGCAGTTTCGCGGCCGGCAGCGCGCGGTGCCGGATGCGCGAGGGCAGCCACAGCGGCCGGCCGAGCACCCGGCTGATGCCCACCAGCAGGATGGCCGCACCGAACACCGTGCTCACCCCGGGAATCGAGACCGGGATCAGGAACACGAGGGTGAGCAGCATCGTCAGCAGCAGCAGGCCTTCGTCGCCGAACACGTCGAGCAGCTCGCCCAAGGTGAGCGAGTCCTCCGGCAGGTCGCGGATCACGCGTTCGAGCTGCTCGCCCAGCGTTTCGTCACCGCCGGCCGGCATGGCGGAGGGGTTCCTCGTAGCGTTCAATCGACCACTCCCGAAAGCAGGGGCACGAAGACCACCGGCGCGAGCACCTGCTCGTCGAAGCCGCCCTCGGGCAGGCTGCGCACCTGCAGCAGCGACTGTGCGCTCGCCTGCCCCACCGGCGCGATCAGCACGCCACCCGGCGCGAGCTGCGCCTTGAGCTCGTCCACCAGCGCCGGGGCCGCGGCGGTGACGAGGATGGCGTCGAAGGGCCCGTTCCCGGCCCAGCCGGCGCGGCCGTCGTCATGCTTGCTGCGCACGGTCAAGCCCAGCTGGCGGAAGCGCTTGCGCGCCACGCGCAGCAGCTCGCCGATGCGCTCGACCGTATGCACCTCCAGCCCCAGCGCGGCCAGCACCGCGGTCTGGTAGCCCGAGCCGGTGCCGATCTCCAGCACCTTCCTCGGGTTCGACGCCAGCAGCGCCTCGGTCATGCGCGCGACCACCCACGGCTGCGAGATGGTCTGCCCGTGGCCGATCGGCAGCGCGGTGTCCTCGTAGGCCCGCGTGGCGAGGGCCTCATCGACGAACAGGTGGCGCGGCACCGTGCGGATCGCTTCCAGCACGCGCTCGTCCTGGATGCCGTTCGCACGCAGGCGCTCGACCAGCCGGTCGCGCACGCGCTGCGAGGTGAGGCCGGTGCCGGCGGCTTCGGGGCGGCGTCCCATGCGCATGCTCATGCCTCCGCGCGGCCCAGGGCTCCGGCGAGGCCGCCGACCCAGCTGGCCACCTGCTCCAGCGCCTGGTAACGCGTGAGGTCCACCTGGATGGGCGTGATCGAGATGCAGCCGCGGCGGATGGCGTTGAAGTCGGTGCCGGGGCCCGCGTCCTGCTCGGCGCCGGCCGGGCCGATCCAGAACCATTCGCGCCCGCGCGGATCGACCTGCTTGACGCAGGACTCGGAGCGATGGCGATTGCCCAGGCGCCCGGCCTCGAAGCCGCGGATGGCCTCCCAGGGCACGTCGGGTACGTTGACGTTGAGGATGGTGTCCGCCGGCAGCGGATCGACCAGCAGCCGCGCCACGATCTCCGCCGCCGCCCGCGCGGCCGTCCCGTAGTGCCGGCCGACGCCGTCGGCGGTCGCCAGCGACACCGCAACGGCCGGGTAGCCGAGAAAACGCCCTTCCACCGCGGCGGCGACGGTACCGGAGTAGATGACGTCGTCGCCCAGGTTGCCGACGTTGTTGATGCCGGACACGACGATGTCGGGCAGCTCGTCGAGCAACCCGGTCAGCGCCACGTGTACGCAGTCGGTCGGGGTGCCGTGCACGCGCCAGGTGCGCTCGTCCTGCCGCTGCACGCGCACGGGCATGTCCAGCGTGAGCGAATTGCTCGCGCCGGAGCGGTCGCGGTCGGGGGCGACGATGAGGACATCGTGGCCGGCGCCGCGCAGGGTCTCCGCGAGGACGCGGATGCCGGGCGCGTCGACGCCGTCGTCGTTGCTGACAAGGACTCGCATGGATCTCGTGGCGCCGGGTGGAGGACACCGCCGGCGACGGCGGGGGGCCATGATAGCCGATGCCCCGCGGCAGCCTTTCGCGCGTCCGCCACGCCGTCGCGCCGGCCGCGCGGCGTTACGGCTACGCTGGCGGCATGCACGAGCGCGACGACGACGACGCCGACCTCTTCCGCAGCGCGGTCGGCCCGGTGCGGCCGGTGAGCGCGCCGCCTCCGCCGCCGGCCGCGCCCAAGCCGCGGCCGCGCGCGCGCATGGCCGAGCGCGACGAGGCCGAAGCACGGTCGGAGTTCCGGCTGGCGATGGACGAGGAGCTGCTCGGCGCGGGCGATGTGCTCAGCCACCGCAGCGAGGCCCTGCCACCGACCACGTTCGCGCGCCTCCGGCGCGGCGAGCTGTCGGCGCAGGAGGAGATCGACCTGCACGGATTGAGCGCCGCGCAGGCGCAGTCGCTGCTGCGCGCCTTCCTGGCGGATGCGCGCCGGCACGGGCTGGGCTGCGTACGCATCGTGCACGGCAAGGGCCGTGGCGCCGACGAACTCGACGCCAGTGGCGCGCCCATCCTCAAGAACCTGGTCGACCGCGTGCTCCGCCACCGCTCGGACGTGCTCGGCTTCCATTCCGCGCCACCCGCCCAGGGCGGTACCGGCGCCGTGATCGTGCTGCTGGCGAAGCGCTAGTCGTCGCGCGCCCGCCGCTTGACCGGCCGATGCACCCAGGTGACCTGGATGCCACGGCGGCGGGCGACGGACTCGACGTGCTGCACGTAGGCGTCGTCCTGCACGATCGTCTGCCCGCTCGAGCGGGCCGGCGCCGCGCGCGCGGTCGATTCGGAGGTGGTGGCGCAGCCAGCGGAGATCGCCGCGAGCGCGAGGACGATGCACAAGCAGGCGGAGCGGGACATGGGAAGCCTCCCGGCGGGTCCATGGCGCCCGCCCGGTGCGGGCGTCGAACCGGTTATACGCCTGCGATGCCTCGCGTCGCTTCGCCCCGCCGCGCTTTACGACGGGCGGTACACGCGGCCGGATTCGAAGTCGCCGAGCTCGGCCAGCACCGTGGTGGCGTAGGCCCCGGGCGGCAGTTCGAACGTCAGGCGCAGGCCATCGGCCTCCCACTGCCACGCCAGCGCCGCCGGCCGCATGCGCAGCGCGCGCCGCTCCTGCTCCAGGCCCGCCGCCTCCAGGCCCGCGCGCAGCGCGGGGGCGTCGCCCGCCGCGACAATCGCATCCTCGAGGGCACGGCAGGCCCCCCGCGTGCGGAGTTCGCCCCGCCCCCACAGGGGGCCGGTGGGATGGATGTCGAAGGCGGCGCAGCGCGCCTGCAGCTCGGGCGTGGGCGGCTCCGGCCCGAACACGCTGCGGCGGCCGTCGAGCATCCACACCTCGCCGTCCAGGCCCGTGTTCCACGACGCCTCACGCACGCGCGCGGCCAGCACGCGGTTGAACAGCTCCGAGCGGGCCGCCGACAGCAGCAGGCTGCGCTCCTCCCGCCGCACGCGGCGGCCGGCGAACATCGCCAGCGCCTGTTCGACGTTGTCGCCGGCGCGGCCGAACCGCTGTTCGCCGAAGTAGTTGGGAACGCCATCGCGCGATATCGCCTCGAGCCGGCCCGCGATCGCCTCGCGGTCGCCCTGCACCTCGCGCAGCAGGAGCTCGAAGCGATTGCCCGCCAGGGCGCCTCGCGGCAGCTTCCGCAAGTGCCGCGCGCTCGACAGCACGCGCAGGCCTTCGCCTTCCAGCGAAGCGGCGTCCGGCGCATCACGCCCCGGCAGCTGCACGCTGAAGCGCTGGCGGGTGACGGCGTGGCGGTCCTTGAGGCCCGCATAGCCGATCGCCACGTCGCGCACGCCGGCCCAGGCCGCGAGGCGACGCGCGACCTCGGCGGTGTTGAGCCCGCGCTTCTCGATCGTCAGCAGCAGGTGCTCGCCCTGCCCGCTGGGCTCGAAGCCCGCGATCTCCTCGACGACGAAGTCCTCGGGGCGCTCGCGAAAGCGCGCCGCCAACACCGCGTCGCCATGCGCCCGCGGCTGCCGCGCTCCGCTCATGCGCGCACCAGCAGGCAGACGGCCATCGCGGCGATGCCGTCCTCGCGGCCGGTGAAACCCAGGCGCTCGGTGGTCGTGGCCTTGACCGAGACCGCATCGACGTCGATGCCCAGGTCCTGCGCGATGCGCTCGCGCATGAGCTGCGCATGCGGGCCGACCTTCGGACGCTCGGCAAGCACGGTGGCGTCGACGTTGCCCACCCGCCAGCCGCGTTCGCCCGCCAGCGCCGCGCAGTGGCGCAGGAAGTCGCGGCTGTCGGCATCGCGCCAGCGCGCGTCCGAAGGCGGGAAATGACGGCCGATGTCGCCCAGCGCCAGTGCGCCGAGGATGGCGTCGCAGAGCGCGTGCAACACGACGTCGCCGTCCGAGTGCGCGACGACACCGCGCGCGTGCGGGATGCGCACGCCACCGAGCATGACGTGGTCGCCCTCGCCGAAGGCGTGCACGTCGAAGCCCTGGCCGATGCGGATGTTCATGCGATGGTGCCCTTTCGCGCGAGCAGGAACTCGACCAGTGCGAGGTCGGCCTGCGTGGTGACCTTCAGGTTGTCCTCGCGGCCCTCGACCAGCCGCGGGCGGATGCCGGCGAGCTCCATGGCCATGGCCTCGTCGGTGGGCAGCACGCCGAGCTCGCGGCAGCGGGCCAGCGCCGCGCGCAGCGCAGGCAGCGGGAAGGCCTGCGGCGTGAACGCGCGCCACAGGGCCTCGCGCGACTGCGTGGCGGCGATGCGGCCGTGCTCGCCGCGCTTGAGCGTGTCGCGCGCCGGCGCGGCGAGGATGGCGCCGGCGTCGTCGGCGAGCGCCGCGTCGAGCAGGCGCGAGAGATCCGCTGCATCGAGGTTCGGCCGCGCCGCGTCGTGCACGGCCACGAGGGCGTCCCCATGCCCCTGCGCATCCAGCGCATCGAGGGCGGCCAGCACCGAATCGGCCCGCTCGGCGCCGCCGGTGCAGGTGAGAACGGGCTTGCCCGCGCGCGCCGTCCAGCCCGGCCACCAGGCATCGTCCGCGCCGATCGCGACGATCGCGCCCTCGATCCGCGGCTCGGCCAGAAGCGCATCGAGCGCGTATGCGAGCAGCGGCTGGCCATGCACCTGCAGGTACTGCTTGGGAACATCGCCGCCGAAGCGCCGGCCGCGGCCGGCGGCGGGCACGACGGCCCAGACCGGTCGCGTCATGGCGAGGGCGCGGCGGGCGCTGCGGGTGTCCCGGCCGTCGCCTCGCGGTCGACCACGCGATAGAAGACTTCGCCCGGCCGGATCATGCCCAGCTCGCTGCGTGCACGCTCCTCCACCGCGGCCTCGCCGGACTTGAGGTCCTCGACCTCCGCCGCCAGTGCGTCGTTGCGTTGCCGCAGCCCGCCGTTCTCGCGTTCGAGCCCCGCGACCTGCGCCTCCAGCGCATGCACGGCACGGCGCCCGCCCTCGCCCACCCACAGGTGCGCCTGCAGGCCGGCCAGCAGCGTCGCCAGCACGACCAGCAGGATCAGCACGCCGCGGTGGGTGCGGGCCATCGCGCGTCAGCGGCGCAGCGAAACGAAGGCGTCGCGGCCGGCGTAGCGCGCACCCGCGCCCAGCTGCTCCTCGATGCGCAACAGCTGGTTGTACTTGGCCACGCGGTCGCTGCGGCAGAGCGAGCCGGTCTTGATCTGCGTCGCGGTGGTGGCGACCGCGATGTCGGCGATGGTGGTGTCCTCGGTCTCGCCCGAGCGGTGCGACACGATGGCCGCATAACGGTTGGCGTCGGCCATCGCGATGGCCTCGAGCGTCTCGGTCAGCGTGCCGATCTGGTTGACCTTGATGAGGATGGCGTTCGCGACGTTCCGGTCGATGCCCTCGCGGAAGATCTTCGGGTTGGTCACGAACAGGTCGTCGCCGACCAGCTGCACGCGGCCGCCGATGCGCTCGGTGAGCAGCTTCCAGCCGGCCCAGTCGTGCTCGGCCATGCCGTCCTCGATCGTCACGATCGGGTAGCGCTGGGTCCAGTCCGCGAGGAAGTCGACGAACTGCTCCGGCGTCAGGCGCTTGCCCTCGCCGGTGAGGTTGTACTTGCCGTTCTCGAAGAACTCGCTGGAGGCGACGTCGAGGCCCAGCAGAACGTCCTCGCCCGCCCGGTAGCCGGCCTTGCCGATGGCTTCCAGGATGGTCTCCAGGGCTTCCTCGTTGCTGCGCAGGTCGGGCGCGAAGCCGCCCTCGTCGCCCACGGCCGTCGACAGGCCACGGCCCTTCAGCACGCTCTTGAGCGCGTGGAAGATCTCGGTGCCGGCGCGCAGCGCCTCGGAGAAGCGGTCGAAGCCGACCGGCAGCACCATGAACTCCTGCAGGTCGACGTTGTTGTCGGCATGCGCACCGCCGTTGATGATGTTCATCATCGGCACTGGGAGAGTCGGCGCGCTCAGGCCTTGCCCATAAGGCAAGGCCTGCGCCGGCGAGCGCCCGTCCATGGATGGACGGGCAGGTGTTGCCGAAGATGATGATGCTGCGCCATGGACGGCTGCGAACACGCCATGCAGGTGCTGCCACAGCGGCATCTTCCTCGACGCGGCGACGGCGTGTGCGTTGGCCATCGACACGCCCAGCAGCGCGTTCGCGCCCAGGCGTCCCTTGTTCTCGGTGCCGTCGAGGTCGATCAGGCGACGGTCGAGGCCGGCCTGGTCGGTTGCATCGAAGCCGGCCAGCGCCTGCGCGATCGTCGTGTTGACGTTGTTCACCGCCTGCTGCACGCCCTTGCCGAGGTAGCGCGTCCTGTCGCCGTCGCGCAACTCCACGGCTTCCTTCGTGCCGGTGGAGGCGCCGGACGGCACCATCGCGCGGCCGAAGCTGCCGTCGCTCAGGGTGACTTCCGCTTCGAGCGTGGGATTGCCGCGGCTGTCGAGGATTTCGCGGGCGTGGATCTTGGCGATGCTGGTCATTGCAGTCCTGTGATCTGGAAAGGGCGGTTCAGCCACGGAATCACGCGGATGCACACGGATGGAGCACTGCCTTGATCCGTGTCATCCGTGTCCATCCGCGGCCAATTCAAAGATCCTGCTCGAGGAAGCCGTTGCGCTTGGTCACCTCGTCCAGCGCCTTCAGCGTTTCCAGCAGCGCGCGCATCTTCGGCAGCGGCCAGGCGTTCGGGCCGTCGGAGAGCGCCTTGGAGGGATCCGGGTGGGTCTCCATGAAGAGCCCGTCGATGCCCACCGCGACGGCGGCACGCGCAAGCACCGGCACGTGCTGGCGCTGGCCGCCACTGGAGCTGCCCTGCCCGCCCGGCAGCTGCACCGAATGCGTGGCGTCGAACACCACCGGGCAGCCGGTCTCGCGCATCACCGCGAGCGACCGCATGTCGCTGACCAGGTTGTTGTAGCCGAAGCTCACGCCGCGCTCGCAGACCATGATCCGCGTGTTGCCGGTGGACTTCGCCTTCTCCACCACCGGCTTCATGTCCCAGGGCGCGAGGAACTGGCCCTTCTTGATGTTCACCGGCTTGCCGGCGCTGCAGACCCGGGTGATGAAGTCGGTCTGGCGCACGAGGAAGGCCGGCGTCTGCAGCACGTCGACCACGCTGGCGACCTCGTCGATCGGCGTGTACTCGTGCACGTCGGTCAGCACGGGCACGTCGAGCTGGCGCTTGACTTCGGCGAGGACCTTCAGGCCCTGCTCGACGCCCGGGCCGCGGAAGCCCGAGATCGACGTGCGGTTGGCCTTGTCGAAGCTCGACTTGAAGATGAAGGGGATGCCGAGCTCGGAGGTGAGCTCCTTGAGCCGGCCGGCCGTCTCCATCTGCAGCTCCATCGATTCGATGACGCAGGGGCCGGCGATCAGGAAGAACGGCTTGTCGAGGCCGACGTCGAATCCGCAGAGGTTCATGGGTGGGGGTCCTTGCGCATGGCGGGCGCCCGGTTCCCGCCTTCGCAGGAGCCAGGGGGATGGAAGACCGGTGCGCGCATCAGCTGCGCACTTCCTTGAGCAACCGGCCGCCCGCCTGCGCCTTGTGCTGCCGCGCGGCGCGGATGAAGCCGACGAACAGCGGGTGCCCGTCGCGCGGGGTCGACAGGAACTCGGGATGCGCCTGGCAGGCCAGGAACCACGGGTGGCGATCGCGCGGCAGCTCGACCATCTCCACCAGCAGGTCGTCCATCGACTTCGCCGAGATGACCAGCCCCGCATCCTCGAGCTGCGTGCGGTAGCGGTTGTTGAACTCGTAGCGATGGCGATGGCGCTCGCCGACGACGGTCGCGCCGTACATCTCGTGCGCCAGCGTGCCGGGCCGGATGCGCTGCTCCTGCAGGCCCAGGCGCATGGTGCCGCCGAGATCGCTCTCCTCGCTTCGCCGCTCGACGTCGCCGCTGGACGTGCGCCATTCGGTGATCAGGCCGATCACCGGATGCGGGGAGTGCTTGTCGTTCTCGGTGCTGTTGGCGCCGGCCAGGCCGCAGACGTGGCGCGCGTAGTCGACCACCGCCGCCTGCATGCCGTAGCAGATGCCGAAGTACGGCATGCCCGACTCGCGGGCGAACTTGGCGGTGAGCACCTTGCCCTCGAAGCCGCGGTCGCCGAAGCCGCCGGGCACCAGGATGCCGTCGACGCCGGCGAGCGCGGACACGCCCTGCTTCTCCACGTCGCTGGACTCGATCCACTTGAGGTTCACGCGCGTGCGCTGGCGCAGGCCGCCGTGCTTGAGCGCCTCGGCGACGGACTTGTAGGCGTCCTGGTGGTCGACGTACTTGCCGACCACGCCGATGGTGACCTCGTCCACCGGATGCTCGCTGGCGTCGAGCACGGCGTCCCATTCGGAGAGATCCGCGGGCCCTGCCTGCAGGCCGAGGCGGCGGATGACGATGTCGTCCAGGCCCTGCTCGTGGAAGAAACGCGGCAGCTTGTAGATGTTGTCCAGGTCGACCGCCGAGATCACCGCGCGCTCGGAGACGTTCGTGAACAGCGCGATCTTGCGACGCTCCGAATCCGGCAGCGGCTGCTCGCTGCGGCAGAGCAGGATGTCGGGCTGGATGCCGATCGACCGCAGTTCCTTGACCGAATGCTGCGTCGGCTTGGTCTTGAGCTCGCCGGCGGCCGCGATGTAGGGCACCAGCGTGAGATGCATGAACAGGGTCGACTCGGGCCCGCGCTCGCTGCGCAGCTGGCGGATGGCCTCGAGGAAGGGCAGCGACTCGATGTCGCCCACCGTGCCTCCGATCTCGACCAGGCCGATGTCGAAGCCGGTGGTGGCCTCGATGATCGCGCGCTTGATCTCGTCGGTGATGTGGGGGATCACCTGCACGGTGCCGCCGAGGTAGTCGCCGCGACGCTCCTTGCGGATCACCGATTCGTAGATGCGGCCGGTGGTGATCGAATTGCGGCGCGACAGGCGCGTGCGCACGTAGCGCTCGTAGTGGCCCAGGTCGAGGTCGGTCTCGGCGCCGTCGTCGGTGACGTACACCTCGCCGTGCTGGAACGGGCTCATGGTGCCCGGATCGACGTTGATGTACGGGTCGAGCTTCATCATCGTCACGCGCAGGCCGCGCGATTCGAGGATGGCCGCGAGCGAAGCCGCCGCGATGCCCTTGCCGAGCGAGGACACCACGCCGCCGGTGACGAACACGAGCGGCGTTACATGGCTTGGAGACGTCATGGGGTCGGGGGCGCAGGAAACCCGTAGTTTACAGGGCGCCGGCGCGGGCCGCGACCGGCCTTCCGCGAGCCGCGCATGAAGAACGCCCCGGCGCGGGCCGGGGCGTCGACGTCGTCCGGATCAGACCGTCACTTGTGCTTCTTTCGTGCGTCGCGCTTGGCCTTCTTGGCGGCAAGCTCGTCCATGCGGGCCTGCTTCGCCTCCTCCTCCGACAATTCCTGGCCGGTGCCGGCCAGCGCGTCGGCGTCGGCGGTCGCGCCGGCCGTGACGGCCGAGCGCTCGGCGGCGGTCGGGTTGCCGGAGACGGCCTCGACGGCCTGCGCGCTCGCATTCGCCGCACCCTGCGCGTTGGCACGCGCCGGCACGTCCGGAGTGGTCGCCGCCCTGTCCGCGGAGGTGCCGGTCGCCACCGAGGCGTCGGCGGCGGTACCGGCCGTGACGGCCGGCGTGGTGACCGTAGCGTCGGCCGTCACGGCCGAGTTGGCGGCCGCCGTCGGGCTCGCCGAAACGGCCTGCTTGGCGCGGTCGCCCGCCTGGGTGGCGGCCTGCGAACCGCTGCGCGCGCTGTCGCGGACCGGCGTGGTGACCGGCTTGATGGCCGCCCCCGGGGCGACCGCGGGAACTGCGGCCTTGGCGCCAACCGCGGTCTGGGCGAAAGCGGCCGGCGCGACGAGTGCGGCAGCGAGGAGGGAGACGGCGAGGGTACGGTTCTTCATTGAACACTCCTTTGTGGGGGAAGGGGCACCGCGCCGGCCCGCATCGCATCTGGATGCCGCACGGCCGGCACGCGGCGCACCGTACGTGTGGCGGCCGTTGGTCCCCGGTGAATAACGGCGCGTTTACGCCAGCGGCCGTTCAGCGTCGGACGCGGTCTGAGCGGCTGCGACGCGCTCTGTTAGCATTTCGACTAATGAACAAGCGATACAACGCCGCCGACATCGAAGTGCTGTCCGGGCTGGACCCGGTCAAGCGCCGCCCGGGCATGTACACCGACACCGCCCGCCCCAACCACCTGGCCCAGGAGGTCATCGACAACTCCGTCGACGAGGCCCTGGGCGGCCATGCCAAGACCATCGAGGTCACGCTCCATGCGGACGGCAGTTGCTCCGTGCAGGACGACGGCCGCGGCATGCCGGTGGACATCCACCCGGAGGAGAAGATTCCGGGCGTCGAGCTGATCCTGACCCGGTTGCACGCCGGCGGTAAGTTCAGCGGCAACAACTACACCTTCTCGGGCGGCCTGCACGGCGTCGGCGTGAGCGTGGTCAATGCGCTGTCCAAGCACGTCGACGTGCGCATCAAGCGCGACGGCAACGAGTACCGGATGACGTTCAAGGACGGCTTCCGTGATTCGCCGCTGGAGGTCATCGGCAGCGTCGGGAAGAAGAACACCGGCACCCGCGTGCAGTTCTGGCCCGACCCGAAGTACTTCGACAGCCCCAAGATCAACGCCCGCGCGCTGCGCCACCTGCTGCGCGCCAAGGCCGTGCTCTGCCCGGGCCTGACCGTCCGGTTGGTGGACGAGACTACCGGCGAGCGCGACGAGTGGTACTTCGAGGACGGCCTGCGCGACTACCTGCGCGGCGAGCTCGGCGAGCGCGAGGTGCTGCCGCAGACGCTTTTCGTCGGGCACCTGGCGAAGGAAACCGAGGTCGTCGACTGGGCCGCCGCCTGGGTGCCGGAAGGCGAGCTGGTGCAGGAGAGCTACGTCAACCTGATCCCGACCGCGCAGCACGGCACGCACGTCAACGGCCTGCGTACCGGCTTCACCGACGCGCTGCGCGAGTTCTGCGACTTCCGCAACCTGCTGCCCCGTGGCGTGAAGCTCGCGCCCGAGGACGTCTGGGACCGCGTGGCCTTCGTGCTGTCGATCAAGATGACCGACCCGCAGTTCTCGGGCCAGACCAAGGAGCGCCTGTCCTCGCGCCAGGCCGCCGGCTTCGTCGAGTCGGCCGCGCACGACGCGTTCTCGCTGTGGCTGAACCAGCACGTCGAGCTCGGCATGAAGATCGCGCAGCTGGCGATCGAGCGCGCCGCGGCGCGCCTGAAAAGCGAGAAGGTGGTGCTGCGCAAGAAGGTCACGCAGGGTCCGGCGTTACCGGGCAAGCTCGCCGACTGCGCCTCGCAGGACCTCTCGCGTACGGAGCTGTTCCTGGTGGAGGGCGACTCGGCGGGCGGCAGCGCGCGCCAGGCGCGCGAGAAGGACTTCCAGGCCATCCTCCCGCTGCGCGGCAAGATCCTCAACACGTGGGAGGTCGCCTCCGGCAGCGTGCTGGCCTCGCAGGAAGTGCATGACCTCGCCGTCGCGATCGGTTGCGACCCGGGCAAGGACGACATCTCGGGCCTGCGCTATGGCAAGGTCATCATCCTCGCCGACGCCGACTCCGACGGCCTGCACATCGCGACGCTGCTTTCCGCGCTGTTCCTGCGGCACTTCCCCGCCCTCGTCGCCGCCGGTCATGTCTTCGTCGCCATGCCGCCGCTGTTCCGCATCGACGTGGGCAAGACGGTGTTCTACGCGCTGGACGAAGAGGAAAAGCGCATCCTGCTCGACCGCATCGAGCGCGATCGCGCCTCGAAGAAGAAGGGCGCGCCCACGGGCCCGATCTCGGTCACGCGCTTCAAGGGCCTGGGCGAGATGAACCCGCAGCAGCTGCGCGAGTCGGCCATGCATCCCGACACCCGCCGCCTCGTGCAGCTCACGGTCGACGACCAGGACGCCACGCTCGCGCTCATGGACATGCTGCTGGCGAAGAAGCGCGCGTCCGACCGCAAGGCCTGGCTGGAGAGCAAGGGCGACCTGGCGACGCTGGAGGTCTGATCCGCTGCGCTCGGTGAGGCGCATGGCCGGTCGTCATGCGGGTCGATCGTGGTCATGCGCGCCGTGCAGCGGCTGGTGGCGACCGGGAACCCGCGGCCTGCCTCCAGCGGGAGCGTTCCGCCCTCGTCTACGGAAGCGGGAGGCGCTGGGTTCCCGCGTTCGCGGAAACGCCGTCGAAAGCCCCGACGCAGGCGTCGAGTGTGAACCCGGGCGTCAGGCGCGGGTGCCCGGCGTCACGTGCGCGAATCGAGGAGCGGGTCGGAATGAGGACGCGATCGCCTGCGGGACCCGACGCGACGATCGGCAGAGTCCATGGATGCCCGCTTTCGCGGGCATGACGAGATGAAGGGTGTATCGACGCGTTTCGGAACGAGACCGCGATCGCCTGCAGGACGCGACGCGACGCGGCGCTTGGCAGGGTCCATGGGTGCCCGCTTTCGCGGGCATGGCCGGATGCAGTGGGTCTCGACGCGTTCCGGCTGCCCGGCATCGGCAGCGCGCGCTCAGGCCGCGCCAGGCAGGCAGGCGCGCAGCAGCGCGCCGATCACCTCGCGCGCCTGGTCCGCGCGCGCCGCGTCGTAGGCGAAAGTCGTCTCGTCCATGTAGATGCGCTGGCTCACCTCCAGCTGCACGGCGTCGACGCCCGCGGCCGGCCTGCCGTACTGGCGGGTGATGTAGCCGCCCTTGAAGCGCCCGTTGACGACCCAGTCGTAGCGGTCCTGCGCGGCGAGCGTGGCTTCCAGGCCTGCCTGCAGCGCGGGCGAGCAACTGGCGCCGGCCGCGGTGCCGAGGTTGAGGTCCGGCAGGCGCCCGTCGAACAGGAATGGCAGGTCGCTGCCGCGGATGGAATGGCCTTCCCAGAGCACGACGTGGCCGTGCGCGTCCCGCAGGCGCGCAAGTTCGGCTGCAAGGGCCTCGTGGTAGGGCTGCCAGTAGCGCTCGCGGCGCGCGGCGATCTCGGCGGCGTCCGGCGCCTGGCCGTCGAGGTAGATGGCCTCGCCGCTGAAGCACTGGACCGGGCACAGGCCGGTGGTGTTCTGGCCAGGATACAGCGAGGCGTCGTCCGGCGGACGGTTGAGGTCGACCACGTAGCGCGAGAAGCGCGGGACCAGCATCGACGCGCCCAGTTCGTCGCGCGCGAAGGCATAGAGCCGCGATACGTGCCAGTCGGTGTCGGGCGCGCCGCGCGCGCACTCGGCCATGCGCGCGGCGAGCTCGGGCGGGATCGCGCTGCCGTCGTGGGGCAGGCTCACCAGCAGCGGCACGCGGCCGCGGTGGAGTGTGTAGGTCTCGGTGCTGACGATGGCGTCGCTCATGCGTTCGGGCCGATCGCGTCGACGCGCCTAGCGCATCAGCACGACTTCCTCGGCGCTGGTGGGATGGATGGCGATCGTATCGTGCAGGTCGTCGAGGGTGACGCCCGCGCGCAGCGCGACGGCGAAGCCCTGCAGCATCTCGTCCGCCGCCTCGCCCAGCAGGTGTACGCCGACCACGCGCCGCTCCGGGCCCACGCAGACCAGCTTGAACAGGCTGCGCTGCGGCGAGCCGGCCAGGGCATGCATCATGGGGCGGAAGCCGGCGCGCAGCACGTGCACCTCGTCGCCGAAACGCTCGCGCGCGGCGGCCTCGGTCAGGCCGGCCTGCCCGATCGGCGGATGCGAGAAGACCACGGTGGGCATGGCCTCGAACTCGAGGGCACGCCGCTCGCGGCCGCCGAAGACGCGGTCCATCAGCCGGCGCGCCGCGGCGATGGCCACGGGCGTGAGCGCGGGCATGGGCGTGAGGTCGCCGACCGCATAGATCCCGGCCACCGCGGTCGCGCCGAAGGCATCGACGGGCACATGGCCGCGCGCGTCCAGGGCCAGGCCCGCCGCCTCCAGACCGAGGCCGGCGCTGGCCGGGCGTCGCCCCGTCGCGAACAGCACCTGCTCCACCGGCTCGCTCCAGTCGCCCAGCCCGTCCTGGCAGCGGATCGCGCCGGGCTCGCCGTCGAGCGCATGCGTCGCGGTGCCGAAGCGGATATCGACGCCGTGCTGGCGGTAGTCGTCGGCGAGCTGGGCGGTGATGTCGGCATCGAAGCCTTCGAGCAGGCGCGCGCCACGCACGCGCAGGGTCACGCGGCTGCCCAGCGCCTGCAGCACGCCGGCGAGTTCGACGGCGATGTAGCCGCCGCCGACGATGGCCACGGTGGCCGGCGCCGCGCGCCAGGCGAAGAAGTCGTCGGAAACCGAGCCCAGCTCCGCGCCGGGGATCGGTGGCCGGGTCGGCTCACCGCCGGTGGCGAGCAGGATGTGCGAGGCGCTGAGGACCATGCCCGCATCGGTCTGCACGCGCCGCGCGTCGAGCAGGCGCCCGCGATGCGGCATCAGCGCGATGCCGGCGGCGTCGAGGCGGCGCCGGTAGCTGGCATGGATGCCCCCGATGTAGCGCTCGCGGTGCGCGACGAACGCGGGCCAGTCCAGCGCGGCCGACGCCTGGCCGAAGCCCAGCGTCTCCGCCATGCGCAGCCGGCCGGCGACTTCCGCCGCCAGCCACATCGCCTTCTTCGGCACGCAGCCCACGTTGACGCAGGTGCCGCCCAGCGCGTTCGGCTCGAGCAGTGCGACGCGCGCGCCATGCTCGGCCGCGCGGAACGCGCCGGCGAGGCCACCCGAGCCTCCGCCGATCACGATGAGATCGAAGTCCGTCGTCATCGCCTTTCCGTCCTGTCGTTGACGCAAGACTGCCAGCCGCGGCGGCGCGCCGGCGTGACCATGCGTATCAGCCCCTGGCGAAGCGCGCCGGGCTGTACGGCGCGGGGTCGATCGCCGGGGCGCGGCCCGTCATCAGGTCCGCCAGCAGCTGGCCCGTGCCCGCGCTCATGCCCATGCCCATCATCCCGTGGCCGGTGGCCAGCCAGAGGCCGTCGTGCTGCGGCACGGGGCCGAGGATGGGGACGTCATCCACGCACATCGGCCGCCAGCCGTACCAGCGCTCGCGGGCCGCCGGGCCGGCGGGCACGTGCAGGTACTCCGCGGCGCCGCGTTCGAGCGCAGCCAGGCGGCGTGCATTGAGGCTCGCGTCGAAGCCCGAGAACTCCATCGTGCTGCCCAGCCGGAAGCCGCTGGCCCAGGCGGTGACGCAGACCGACCGCTCGCGCAGCACCAGCGGGCGGCGCGGCGCCAGTGCCGGCGCGTCGTAGGTGATGGAATAGCCCTTGCCGGGCTGCACC
>JBMOOW010000170.1:0-1935 GCA_049323195.1 Pseudomonadota bacterium
GTTGATCCAGCGCGGGCGCCGCGCACGCCGCCGCAGCGGCTCTATGAAAGCTTGCAGCCCCTGCAGCGTGCGGATCGCGTTGCTCACGCCGACGATGCCCAGCGTTTCGTCGGCCGGCAGGCCGCAGTCCAGCGCCAGGCGCTCGTCGAGGTCGCGGCTTTGCAGGCCGCCGAAGCGGATCTGGTTGAACACCAGGTCGGGCTCGGCGGCGATGCAGGCGGCGTAGTCGTCGCTGAACTCCACCTCGCAGTCGCCGGCCGTCGCACGCGCGGCCGCCGCCAGGAAGGCCAGGCGCCCGCGGTGCCGGCCGAACAGCGTGACGCGCGACAGCCGCGGCCACAGGCCGGCCTCGTGCAGCGCGTGGAACAACAGCAGCATGTAGAAGCTGCTGCCGCCCAGGACGAGCAGGCTCGGGCGCGCGCTCATGGGTGCACCCGGTGCGCCAGGTAACGCCCGGCCCCGACCAGGCCGTGGTCGTCGTCGGCATCGGCCAGTTGCAGCAGCGAAGGGATGTCGTCATCGGCGATACCGAACAGCCCGATCTCGCGCAGCGCATCGGCCAACCACGCCAGGTACTGCGAACCCAGCGCCAGCGCAAAGCCGCCCATGAACAGGTAGCGCCGCACGCCGATGGCGGCGTACAGGCCAGAGATCGCCTGCGCCATGCAGCCGATGCCATGCCGCACGCAGCGCTCGGCGAACGCATCACCGTCCAGCGCGGCTCGCACCAGGTGGTAGCTGCTCAGCGCGGCCGGATCCGAGCCGCACAACGCCGCCAGCCGCGACGCGCGGAAGGCGGCGGGGTCCCCGGCCGCAAAGCGGCGCGCGACCGCGACGCTGCCGCGGCCCGATGCGATGCCGCCCAGGTGACCGCGCCCGCCGCAGTCGCAGGGCAGCGCGTCGGCGGCGAAGTCGATGCGCTGGTGCCCGATCTCGCCGCCATGGCCGTGGCGGTTGACCAGCACTTCGCGGCCCCAGAACACCTTGTTGCCCACGCCCGAGCTCACGGTGACCAGGCAAAACGGTTCGTCGTGACGGTCGGCATAGCGCCAGGCGGCGGCGGTGACGTCGTTCAGCGCGTGCACCGGCAGCCCGCCCAGGCGCCGGCGCAGCTCATCGCCCACTGCCAGCGGCGCGCCACCGGCGCCCCAGATGGTGGCGGCGCTCAGCACACGCCCTTGCGCGTCGATCGGTCCGGCGAACGACAGGCCCACCGCACGCACCGGCCGGCCTTGCGCCTGCAGTGCCTCGCAGCGGCGCGCGATCAGCCGCTGCAGTTGCTCGACCACCTTCGCTTGCACAGCCGCCACCGGCGCGCCGGGCTGCGACAGGAAGTTGTGCACCGGCTCCCGCTGCGCATCGGCGATGGCGCCTTGCACCGGGTCGTACACCGCGCTGCGCAGCGTGGTGCCGCCGATGTCGAGGACCAGATAGAGGTCTGCGTTCGTCGCGCTCACAGCTGCATCACCTCACAAGGCGTGGCCTGGCCCGGCGCCTCAGGCTCCAGCACGATCGCGCGTTCGAGCACCTGGCCCTCGCCCACCACCGCGCCGGGCAGCAGCAGGCTGTTGCGCACCACGGCCGAATCAGCGATGCGGGCGCCGGGGTACACGATGCTGTTTTCGATCCGCGCGCCGGTGCGCAGGTCTTCCGGCACGATCACGTGGCGCATGCGGCCCTGCTCCGCCACGCGCCGTCGTCTCACCTGCGGGAACAGCGTGCACGGCATCTGCTCCAGCGGCATGGTCGGCGGCTGGTCCAGCAGCCGCAGGTTGGCCCGCATGTAGCGCTCCACCGTGCCGATGTCTTCCCAGTAGTCGTCGAAACGGTAGCCGAGGATGCGCTCCCCACCGGCCAGCATCGCCGGGATCAGGTCGTGGCTGATGTCGTGGCGCCAGTCGGTGTGTTCGAGCTGCAGCAGGTAGCGCTTCAGGA
>JBMOOW010000171.1:0-35705 GCA_049323195.1 Pseudomonadota bacterium
CATCGGCTACGTGCTGTTCTACGCCTTCGGCGACCTGCTGCAGAACCCGCTGATGCTCTTCCGCATCTGGGAGGGCGGCATGAGCTTCCACGGCGGCCTCCTGGGCGTGACGCTCGGCGTGTGGCTGTGGTCGCGCCGCCATCGCATGCATTTGATGGATTCGATGGACTTCATCGCGCCGCTGGTGCCGCTGGGGCTGGGCCTGGGGCGGCTGGGCAACTACATCGGCGGCGAGCTCTGGGGCAAGCCCACCGGCGGTGGCTGGGGCGTGGTGTTTCCGCGCGCGCTGCCGGCCGAGTACGCGCGGCTGCCCGCCGAGCGCCTGCGCGAGCTGCACGCACAGGGCGTGCTCGACGCGTTCGCGCGGCATCCCTCGCAGCTCTACCAGGCCGTGCTCGAGGGCGTGGTCATGGCCGGGCTCGTCTGGTGGTACTCGAGCCGCCCGCGGCCGCGTTACGCGGTGGGCGGGCTGTTCGCGCTGCTCTACGGCCTGTTCCGTTTCCTGGTCGAGTTCGTGCGCGAGCCGGACGCGCACCTGGGCTACCTGGCCTTCGGCTGGCTCACCATGGGCCAGGTGCTGAGCCTGCCGCTCATCCTGCTGGGCCTGTTCTGGCTCGCGCTTTCCCGCCGCCAGCCCACGCTGCACCCGCAGCCGGCCTCGAACTGACATGCAGGCCTACCTCGACCTGCTTCGCCACGTGCTGGAGCACGGCACCGACAAGGCCGATCGCACCGGCACCGGCACGCGCAGCGTGTTCGGCTGGCAGATGCGCTTCCCGCTGGCCGACGGGTTTCCGCTGGTCACGACCAAGAAGCTGCACCTGCGCTCGATCGTCCACGAGCTGCTGTGGTTCCTGCGGGGGGAGACCAACACCGCCTACCTGCGCGAGAACCGGGTCAGCATCTGGGACGAATGGGCCGACGAGCATGGCGAGCTCGGCCCCGTGTACGGCAAGCAGTGGCGGCGCTGGACCGGCAGCGACGGCAGCGAGATCGACCAGATGCGCTGGGTGGTCGACGAGATCCGCCGCAACCCCGATTCGCGCAGGCTGATCGTCAGCGCCTGGAACGTGGCGGACCTGCCGAGGATGGCGCTCATGCCCTGCCACACGATGTTCCAGTTCTACGTGGCGGACGGGCGCCTGAGCTGCCAGCTCTACCAGCGCAGCGGCGACATCTTCCTCGGCGTGCCGTTCAACATCGCCAGCTACGCGCTGCTCACGCACATGGTCGCGCAGGTCACCGGCCTGGGCGTCGGCGACTTCGTGCACACCCTCGGCGATGCGCACCTGTACTCCAACCATTTCGAGCAGGCGCGCGAGCAGCTTTCGCGCACGCCGCGCGCGCTGCCCACGCTGCGGCTGAACCCGGCGGTCACCGACCTGTTCGCCTTCGCCTACGACGACATCGCCATCGAAGGCTACGACCCGCACCCGGCGATCAAGGCGCCGGTGGCGGTGTGAGCGTCGCGCTTGTCCTGATCGCGGCGCTGGACCGGGAACACGCCATCGGTCGCGGTAACGGACTGCCCTGGCGGCTGCCGGACGATCTCAGGCGCTTCAAGGCGCTGACGGTCGGCAAGCCCGTGCTGATGGGGCGCAAGACCGCGCAGTCGCTGGGACGCGCGCTGCCGGGCCGGCTCAACCTCGTGCTGACGCGCCAGGGCGTCGTGCCATTCGATGGCATGCGGCCCGTGGGTACGCTGGAGGAGGCCCGCGCCATCGCCGAACGCGAAGGGGCGGGGGAGCTGTGCGTGATTGGCGGTGGCGAGGTCTACGCGCTGTGCCTGCCGCAGGCCGGGCGCATGCACCTGACCCATGTCGATACGGTGGTCGAGGGTGCGGATGCATTCTTTCCCCGGTTCGATCCGGGCGACTGGCGGATCGTGGCGCGTGAAACGCACGGGTCCGATGCCCGGCATCCCCACGCCTTCGACTTCGTCGACTACACCCGGCGCTAGCCCTCGTACCGACAGCCTCGCTGTGCGGATGACGGGCCCGGTCGAGCACCGCCGCCCATCGCCGCCCATCGCCGGGCCGGCACGTGCCCGCATCGGCCAAGCCACAGAGCCACGGATTCCATCGCCGCGGCGTCGTGGCTACTGTGCTTGACACAGTGCGGGAACATTTCTACTGTGCGCAAAACAGTGCTAGGTGGCGCATGGCGGCGAGAGGGACGATCGGCAAGGACGGCAACCCGGCCGAGCTTCGACGCGGGGCGCTCGTGCTGGCCGTCCTGTCGCGGTTGCGACGGCCCCAGTACGGCTACTCCCTGCGGCAGGCGCTGGCCGAGCGCGGCCTGGCGATCGAGGAAGGCACGTTGTATCCCCTCTTGCGCCGGCTCGAAGCCCAAGGCGTGCTCGCGTCCGAATGGCGGATCGAAGACGGCCCGCCGCGACGCTACTACCGCTTGAACGACGCAGGCGAGGCGCTGCTCGCCGAACTGGCCGGGTCGTGGCACGCCCTCGTGGCGACCATGGCCGGCCTACTGGACGGGAGCGAACCATGAGCGCCAACGATGTGCTCGAAGCCTATGTCGGCGATGTCGTCCGCCGCCTGCCGCGCCGCGAACGCGACGAAGTCGGCGTGGAGTTGCTGGGCCTTTTGACCGAGATGCTGGCCGACCGCCCGCACGACGCCAAAGGCGCGGTGGAGGACGCGCAGGTGCTGGCGATGCTGCGCGATTTCGGAACGCCCGCCGAGGTGGCTTCGCGCTACCGCGCGCCGGGGATGGTGATCATCCCGGCCGAGCAGACCCGGGCCTTCGTATGGACCGCACTCCTGGGCGTGGGGCTGCAATGGGCTTTGACCCTGCCGCAGGTGTTCGCGGGCCAGTCGGTGGCGCAGTGGTGGTTCAGCGGCGGGCTGGGCGCACTCTGGTGGCCTGGGTTCATGTTGATGATGGCGCTCGCCGCTTCCGCCCTGCGGAGCCGGGGATGGCTGAAGCGCGACTGGCGGCCGCGCGTGGTCGATCCCGATCGGGTGGAGCGACTGCCCGCCATATCCGGCCTGGTCGCGATCGCCGCGGGCGTCATCTTCATGGTCAGCCTGCCGTGGCTGGCGCCGGCGATGCCGGGACCGTTGCCGCGCGTACTCGCGTTCGATCCGGACTTCCTGCGCGTCCGCGCGCCGCTTGTGTTGCCACTCTGGCTGAGCGACTTCGCATTGCGATTGGTGGTGTTGTCGCACGGGCGATGGTCGCGCGCCACGCGCCGCGTGGACGTCGCCACCAGCGTCGCTTTCATTGCCCTGTTGGGTTGGTGGATCGGCGGCGGCCCCATCTTCCAGGCACCGCTCACGGACGAGGGTGCGAAGGGAGCGCTGGTGCTGGTGATCGCGCTCATCGTTTTCGACCTGGCCATGCGCTTGCATCGCCGCCGGCCTCGCCTGCGTGCACCCGGGCACGTGGCCTGACCGAGCAGTCCGGCTCTGGCGACCGGGTCAGTCGCCGCGCATCGGGGCGGACGCTGGATCCCGGTGCGCACGCTCCCCCGTTCCGAGCGGGCGGCTCTCGCGCGAGTCGCCGCGACGTCCCGCGCGGCGTTCCGGATGGCCCTGCCTTGGAGCCTGGCGCGGATCGCGATGCCCCGGGGGGTGCGACGGCCGGGGCTTCGGCGGCTGCGCGGGCACGTCCCGGCCGGGCACCTGCACCACGCGCAGCTCATCGGTGTCCAGCTGCAGCGCGGTGAGGCGGCCGCCCCATACCGCGCCGGTGTCGATGGCGTGCACGCCGTGGCCGATGAACAGCCCCAGCGCCGACCAGTGCCCGCAGACGATCTTCAGGTCCCGCGGCGCATGGCCCGGCACCGCGTACCAGGGATAGAGACCGGCCGGCTGCGTGCCCGGCGCGCCCTTGTCCTCGAAGGAGATGCGCCCGCGCGGGCTGCAGAAGCGCATGCGGGTGAAGATGTTGATGATCGCGCGCTGGCGGTCGATGCCCGCAAGCCGCGGATTCCAGGCCGGCCCGTCGCCGTAGAGGTTCTTGAGCAGGCGTGCGTACTGCTCGCCATGCAATGCCTTCTCGACCTCGCGCGCGTGGCGCTCGGCCATGGCGATCGTCCACTTCGGCGCGATGCCCGCGTGCACCATGGCCCAGCCGAGTTCGCGGTCCACGTGCATGAGCTTCTGCATGCGCAGCCAGCCCAGCAGTTCGTCGCGGTCGGGCGCGGTGACGACGCGCTGCAGGTCGGCATTGACCTTGCGCTGCTCCTCCTCGCGCCGCTCGCCGATGGCCAGCAGCGAGAGGTCGTGGTTGCCCAGCACCAACGCGCTGTGCGCGCGCAGCGAATGCACGAGGCGAAGCGTCTCCAGCGACTGCCCGCCGCGGTTGACGAGGTCGCCGCAGAACCACAGGCGGTCGCGCGCCGGGTCGAAGGCGATGCGCTCGAGCAGGCGTTGCGTCGCGTCGTAGCAGCCCTGCAGGTCGCCGATGGCCCAGACGGTCATGTCGCGTGTGCTCCGCGCATCAGTGCAGCGTGCGCGGCACGGTGAGGGTGAAGGCGGGGATCGGTGCGTCGAAGGCCGTGCCGTCGTCGGCGAGCATGCGGTAGCTGCCCTGCATCACGCCGAGATCGGTTTCCAGCACCGCGCCCGAGGTGTACTGGAAGGCCTCGCCGGGCGCGAGGTGCGGCTGCTCGCCGACCACGCCCTCGCCGTCGACCTCGCGCACCTGGCCATGGGCGTCGGTGATGACCCAGTGGCGCCCGAGCAGCTTCGCCGGCACCGCGCCCTCATTGCGGATGCGCACGGTGTAGGCGAAGACGTAGCGGTGTTCGTCGGGCTGCGACTGGTCCTCGAGATAGCGCGTGTCCACCTCGATGCCGATCGCGTGCGGGTCGCGATGCTCCATCCGCCCGAGTTTACGTGCTGCGCCGCCGGGGGCGAAGCCGCTCACGGCGCCGCACGCCGGGCCAGCGCGTTGGCCAGCGTCACGAAGCCGTCCACGGGCACCTGCTCGGCGCGCAGGCCGGGATCCAGGCCCGCCGCTTCGATCGCCCCGGCATCGCAGATCGAGGACAGGGCATTGCGAAGCGTCTTGCGCCGCTGGCCGAAGGCATCGCGCACCACGCGCGAGAACATCGCATCGTCCTCCACGCGGATCTCCGCGCGCGGCCGCGGTACCAGCCGCACCACGGCCGAGTCCACCTTCGGCGGCGGGCGGAAACAGCCCGGCGGCACGTCGAACAGCGGCGTCACGCGGCAGTAGGCCTGCAGCATCACCCCGAGCCGCCCGTAGACCTTGCTGCCCGGGCCCGCGGCCATGCGGTCGACCACTTCCTTCTGCAGCATGAAGTGCATGTCGCGCACCACCGCCGCGTGCTCGAGCGCGTGGAAGAGGATGGGCGAGGAGAGGTTGTAGGGCAGGTTGCCGACCAGGCGGATCATGCCGCCCGCGGCGAGCTCGGTGAAATCCACCTGCAGCACGTCCCGATGGATGACGTGCAGCGTCCCGCGGCCCTGCGCGGCCTGCGCGAGAGGTTCGATGAGGTCGCGGTCGAACTCGATGACGGTGAGCTCGTGGTGCACGTCGAGCAGCGGGAACGTGATCGCGCCCTGGCCCGGGCCGATCTCGACGAGCCGGTCGCCCGGCTGCGGATCCACCGCGCGCACGATCTTGTCGATGATCCCGCGCTCGTGCAGGAAGTGCTGGCCGAGTCGCTTCTTCGGCGGTTCGGTGAAGGTCATGCGGTGGTGGCGGCGCGGGTGGGCGGGAAGTTTCGCATGGCTTTCCAGCATGGAGGGGCAGCAGGCTCGGCCACGGATCGACACGGATCGTGATGCCGCGGCGTGGAGCTCTGCCGCAGCTGAGCGCGGATCCGGCATGGATGGAAGGCGAAGATTTCGCAGTACGCCGCCGCCGGGCGACCGCGACGTCGATGCGGCGACAGCGCGATGGCACGCAAGGCGCGAATCACGTCGAGCCGCAGCGAAGGCAGGCCGCACGAAGTCCGAGGCCACCCCGCGTCGCGGCCCCACCGCGTCCATCCGTGTCAGTCCATGGCTGAACCCGGCTCCTGACGAGGGCAACTTCCCCGGGACCGCTGCCGGTTGCGCGCCAGCCGCGCACACAGGTCGGCCGCCGCGAACAGGCTGGACGGGTCCGCGCGGCCGGTGCCGGCCAGGTCGAGCGCGGTGCCGTGATCGACGGCCACGCGCGGATAGGGCAGCCCCAGGGTGATGTTGACCGCGCGTTCGAAGCCGCCGTGCTTGAGGACCGGCAGGCCCTGGTCGTGGTACATGGCCACGACCGCATCGAAGCCGGCGAGCTTCTGCGGCAGGAAGGCGGTGTCCGCGGGCAGCGGGCCGGCCAGCACGAGGCCTTCGGACGCCAGGCGTCGCATCACCGGGGCGATGACCTCGATCTCCTCCCGCCCCAGGTGGCCGCCCTCGCCGGCATGCGGGTTCAGCCCGAGCACGGCGATGCGTGGCGCGGGCAGGCCGAAATCGCGTCGCAGCGCCGCGTCGACGATGCGCAAGGTGCGCTCGACCAGCGGCGCGGTGATGGCGTCGGGCACCGCGCGCAGGGGAAGGTGCGTGGTGACGAGTGCGACGCGCAGGTCGTCATGGCCGAGCATCATCACCACGTCGCAGCCGGCATGCGCCGCGAGCAGTTCGGTGGTGCCGGTGTAGGGGATCCCGGCCTCGTTGACCACGCCCTTGTGCACCGGGCCGGTGACCATGCCGTCGTAACGGCCTGCAAGGCAGCCGTCGGCGGCGTCGAGCAGGGCACGGATCACCGCGGGCGCGTTGGCGGGGTCCAGGCGGCCGGGGGTTGCCGGCCGCGCGTTGCGGACGGGCGCCAGCGCGAGCGTGCCGGCCCCGGTGGATGCATCGTCGGCCGCCACGAGGCGCAGCGGCAGGCCCAGGCGCGAGGCCGCGCCCAGCAGCACGTCGGGATCGGCGATGGCGACCAGCGAGTGGTCGCGCGCCCGCTGGGCCAGCCGTACGCAGAGCTCCGGGCCGACGCCGGCCGGCTCACCCGCAACCAGAGCGAGCCGGAGCGGATCCATCCCGCCGGCTCAGCCGCCGGTGGCGGCCGGCGCGGACTGGGCGGCGTTGGCGCCGCGGATGTCGACGAAGGCCTCGCCGCGCAGCTCGCGCAGGAAGCGGTTCCACTCGTCCTCGAGCTTGCGGCGGCCGATCGTCTCGGCGATCTGCGCGCGCTTGGCCTCGTTGCCGACGTCCGCCTGGCGCGAGCCCAGGCGCTGGATGACGTGCCAGCCGGCCTCGGTGCGGAAGGGCTCGGAGACCTGCTGGTCGCCCAGGGAGGCCACGCGCTGGCCGAAATCGGCACCGAACTGCTCGACGGTGAACCAGCCCAGGTCGCCGCCGCGGCCGCGCGAGGACTGGTCCTCGCTGTCGGCGCGGGCGACGTCGGCGAAGTCCGCGCCGCCGGCGATGCGGGCGGCCAGCGTGCGGATGCGGGCCTGCGCCTGCGCGTCGGTGGTGTCCTCGTCCACGCGCACCAGGATGTGGCGCGCGTTGTACTGGGTGACCATCTGCGGCGCAGCCCGGTCCGCGTCCCGCACCTCCACCAGCTTCAGCAGCTGGAAGCCGCTGGGGCCGCGGATGGGCTCGGTGACCTGGCCCGGCTGCATGTCGCGCACCAGCCGCGCGAACGCGCTGGGGATCTCGTCGGCGCCGCGCCAGCCCAGGTCGCCGCCTTCCAGCGCGTTGGGGCTGTCGGAATAGCGCACGGCGGCGGCCGCGAAGTCCATGTCGCCGCGGTCGATCAGGCCCTTCACGCCCTGGATCTTCTTCTCGGCGGTGGCGATCTGCTCGGGCGTGGCGCCCTCGGGCAGGGCCACGAGGATGTGCGCCAGCCGGTACTGCTGGCCCTGCGCCTGGCTGGCGGCCAGTGCCGATTCGATCTCCGCCTCGCTCACGCTGACGCGGCTCTGCGCGAAGCGCTGGCGCAGGCGCTGCACCAGCAGCTCGTCGCGCACGGAGTTGCGGAACTCGGCGAAGGTCGAGCCGTCGCTGGTGACGCGCTGGCGCAGCACGTCGACGGGAATGCCGTTCTGCTGGGCGATGCCGGCGATGGCCTGGTCGACCTCCTCGTCGGCCACGCGGATGCCGGTCTCCTGGGCGCGGGCGACCTGCAGCTTCACCAGCACCAGGCGCTCGAGCACCTGCCTCTCCAGCACGTCCGCCGGCGGCAGCTGGTCCTCGCGGCCGGCGTACTGGGCGCGGATGTTGGCCATCGCGCGCTCGAGCTCGCTGCGCAGGATCACGTCCTCGTTCACCACCGCGGCGATGCGGTCGATGGGCTGCAGCTCCTGCGCGAGGGCGAGCGGAGGCAGGACCACCGGGGCGGCCAGCGTGGCGGAAAGCAGGCACGCGAGCAGCGTCTTCATCGGGCGGGATGCGGTCATGGGATCGGATCGGAAGGGGAGGAGGCGCCGCTGCCGGAACGGTTCACGGAGGACGGCGGGACGAGGTACAGGTCGTCGCGATCATAGCCGAGGATGGCGCGGCGCAGGACGCGCTCGGCCTTCTGCCCGGCGCTTCCCAGCCCCTTCAGTTCAATTTCCAGTTGCAGGGAATTGTTCAGCTCGCCGGTCCGGTCGCGGAGGTAGCGGCGGCCGACCAGGCGCACGGCCAGGCAGCAGCTCTCCCATTGGACACCGGCGATGGTCTCCAGTTCCTTGCGGTCAAGGATCGAGTAGTAGTAACGACCGACCACGCTCCACTCGGGCGTGATCGGGTACAGGAACGAGAGGTCGGCCTGCTCGACCAGGTCGCGCGCCTGCGGCGGGTCGATGCCGGGGCGGTAGCCGGCATTGCGGCGGTAGCGGTAGCCGAGGTTGATGACGCCCGAATCGCCGACCAGGTAGCGCGCGCGCAGGCTGGCGAGGTTCTGGCCGCGCAGCTTCGGGTCCCACTGGTAGGCGGCGTTGATCGTCCAGCGGTCGGTCGGTGCGAAGCCGACCTCCGCCACCCAGGCGGACTTGCCCTTCGCGACCGGGATCTCGCCCGGCGCCACCACGCGGCTGGCCTCGAAGTAGTGGATCTGGCCCAGGCTGGCCGAGAGCCGCTCGCGGCCGTCCTCCTCGCTGATGAAGCGCGTGGTGGCGGCGATGGTGAGCTGGTTGGCGTCGGTCTGGCGGTCGGCGCCGGTGTAGCGGTTGTCGCGGAACAGCTGGCCCCAGCTGAAGGTCATCGGCGCGGTGTCGAACAGCGGGATGGCCGACTGGTCGCGGTAGGGCGCGCGCAGGTAGTACAACCGCGGCTCCAGGGTCTGCAGGTAGCGCTCGCCGCGGAAGCTCGTGTCGCGGTCGAAGAGCATGCCCGCGTCGATCGAAGTGATCGGCAGGCTGCGCGTGGGCGAGAGTTCCGGGCCGACGGAGGGCGCCCAGCGGCCGTCGAGGTCGTAGGCGGTATAGCGCCAGGCCAGCCTGGGTCGCACGAACCAGCTCGCGCCCTCGAAGTTGGCGGCGATGTAGGGCTTGGCGTCGAAGCGCGTGCCGTCGAACTGCGTCTGCGGCCCGGTGGTGACGCCGTCGGCGCGGTAGTCCACGTGGGCGAACCGGACCAGCTCCGCGTCGACGCCGGCCTCGAGCCAGCGGCCGAACGGCTGGGCCCAGTGGACGTAGGCGCGCGGCAGGCGGTCGTAGGGCAGGCTCGCCTCACTCAGGGTGTAGTCGGCGAGCTGGTAGTGGTCGGCCATCAGGCCGGCGTTCCAGTAGCGCCCGCGGCCGAACAGGCCCGCCTCGCTGCGGACGCGGTAGCTGGACACGCCGTAGAGGCTGTTGGAGAAGTCCTCCAGGTAGTGCGTGTCGCTCACCCAGCCGAGGTTGGCCGTGGAATACCAGGTCGAGTTGAAGTTGTGGATGGCATTGAGGCCGAACTGCCCGCGGTTGTCCTCGGGCAGCGTGGCGCCGGGGATCGGGACGCCGGCCGGGGTGAGCAGGTAGCGGTCGGGCTCGCGGCCGGGGAGGCGGTCGCGCGGCATGATGTTGCCCGAGACCACGCCCTGGCCCTGGCCGTAGAGCCAGCGGAACTCGCCGCCCAGCTGCGCGCCGCGGCGCGTCATCAGGCGCGGGTAGAGCGTGGCGTCGTAGTTGGGCGCGAGGTTGAGGTAGACCGGCTGCTTCCAGTCGAAGCCGTTGCGGTTCGACATGTTGATCGACGGGTACAGCAGGCCGGTCTGGCGGCGATCGTCGGTCGGGAAGGGGAACCAGGGCACGTACAGCACCGGCACCTTGCCCACGCGCAGCACCGCGTTGCGCGCCACGCCGCGGCCGCTGGCCATGTCGATGTCGATGCGGCGGGCGCGCAGCTCCCAGGCGCGCTGGCGCGGGTCACAGGTCGAATACGTGGCGCCGAACAGCGCGCCCGCGTCCTCCTCGAGCACGATCTTGTCGGCGCCGCCGTTGCCGCGCCGGCGCGTGAGCTGGTAGCGCAGGTCGTTGATCGTGTGCGCGTCGGTGTCCTGGTTGCCTTCCGCGCTCTCGGCCACGATGCGCATCCCGGCGTCCTGGTAGCGGATGCTGCCCTCGGCACGGTACTGGCCGGTTTCCTGGTTGTAGACCAGGCGGTCGGTACCGAGGAACTGGTCGCCGCGGCGCAGCTCGACGTTGCCCTGCACGAGCGTGTTCTGGTTCTCCGCCGCCTCGAGCGCATCGCCCTCGATGTCGGTGGGTAGCTGCTGGCGGGTCGCCGAACTGCCCGTGGCCGACTCGGCCACGCCCTCGAAGGAGGGCACGGCATCGTGGATGGGGCAGAGGCTCCAGTCCTCCTCGTCCTCCTGTGCCATCGCGGGGAGCGCGAAGGCGATGCACAGCGAAAGCGGAAGGAGTCGGAGAGTCGTGCGCACGCAGGGCATCCGTGGCGGAGGGACGTCGGGGGACGGCGGGTCGCTAGATTGCCCCAACGGGGGAGGGGGGGCAACGCGATGCGCGATGGTGGTGGGCGGGCGGTGGAGAGCGCATGAGCGCGGCGCGGCGGGCGCGCCGCGCCGGGTCAGAGCGCCGCGAAGGCCTCGCGGGTGAGGTTGAGGGGCGCATCGTCGGTGCAGGCAACGTCGTCCTCGATGCGGATCCCGCCGAAGGGGCGAAAGGCGCCGACGCGCGCCCAGTCGACCGAATGCGCATGCGGGCCGGCGCGCAGCTCCTCGAGCAGCATGTCGATGAAGTAGATGCCGGGCTCGATCGTCACCACCATGCCCGGCGCCAGGGTACGCGTCAGGCGCAGGTAGGGATGGCCTTCGGGCTTTGCGATCGTGCCGCCGCGGTCGGACTCGGCGAAACCGGCCACGTCGTGCACCTGCAGGCCGATGCCGTGGCCGATGCCGTGCGGGAAGAAGGCGCTGCTCACGCGTGTCTCGACCGCGGCCTCGGGCGAGACCTTCAGCACGCCGAAGTCGCGCAGCACGCGCGCAAGCGCCAGGTGCGCGTCGAGGTGGATGCGACGGTAGTCGACGCCCGCGCGCACCTGGGCGCACATGGCCTGCTGGGCGGCGTCCACTGCGTCGACCATCTCCTGGAACTCGCCGCGCGCGCGGGCGTAGGTGCGCGTGATGTCGCAGGCGTAGCCGCCGTAGCCGGCACCGGCGTCGATGAGGAAGCTGCGTGCGTCGGCGGGCGGGTCGCGGTCGAGCCCGGTGTAGTGCAGCACCGCGCCGTGCTCGTTGAGCGCGACGATGTTGCCGTAGGGCAGCTCGCAGGCGTCCTGCCGCGCGGTGGCGCAGTAGGCGAGGTGGATGTCGAACTCCGATGCGCCGGCGCGGAACGCGGCTTCGGCGGCGCGGTGCGCGCGCGCGCCGATGGCGCTGGCGCAGCGCATCATCGCGATCTCGTAGGGCGTCTTGAAGGCGCGGTGGTATTCCAGGTACGCGATGACCGCGGCCGGGTTGTTCGGCGCATAATCGCCGACCGCGCTCTGCGGTTCGCCCAGGATCGCGCTCCGCCCCGCCGGGGGCAGGTGGGGCAGGGCCTGTTCGGGAGTGCGGATGATCTCGATGTCGAAATGCTCCACCCACCATCCCTCGGGCGCCCGGGGCACCACGTGCCAGTAGTCGCGGGGCTGCAGATAGAGCAGGCGGGGGCGGCGGCCCGGGGTGTAGACGATCCAGCTGCCCGGCGTGCGCGTCAGGGGCACCCATGCCTTGAACTGGGGATTCACGGCGTAGGGATAGTCGCGATCGTCAAATATCTGGAAGTGCGCGGTACCGCTGGGGACCACGAGGTGGTCCAGGCCTGCGCGCTCCAGCGCGGCGTCGGCACGGCGGCGCAGTTGGTCGAGGTGGGCGGCGTAGAGCGAAGCGGGATGATGGCTGTGCATGGCGGGCATCCGGGGAGGCGGCGTGGATTCTGACCCATCGGCCAGGCAGGCGCGCGGGGCGTCACGGCGGGGCGTGCCCGCCTGGCTCGCGAGCCTGGCGGCCTTCGCGCTGGGGCTCGTGCTGACCTTCGCGCTGGCCGCCTGGCAACTGCATCGAGACGACCTCGACCAGGCCCGCCAGTTCGACGCGCTCGCGCGCAGCAAGGTGCAGGTGCTGCATCGCCAGCTCGGCGAATACGACCTCGCCCTGCGCGCGCTGCAGGCCGCCTTCCTGACCGCGCCGGTGGACGCCGGGGCGTTCTCGCAGGCCTACCGGGTACTCGCGCTGCGCCAGCGCCTGCCCGGCCTGCAGGCGGTGGTGTTCGCACGCCGCGCGAAGGACGGCGACGGCGAGCGCTACCCGACCGAGCTGGTCGAGCCGCGCGAGGGAAACGAGCGCGTGTTCGGCCTGGACGTGCGCCGGCAGCCGGCCAACCTCGCCGCCCTGCAGCGCTCGCGCGATACCGACCAGCCGGCGCTCTCGGCGCCGTTCCGGCTGATCCAGGACGCGCCGGACGGGCCCGCCGACGGGCTGCTGCTGCGGCTGCCCGTCTACACGCCGGGGCCGCCGCCTGCCGACGTGGCCACCCGCCGCGCGCGGTTCGCCGGCTCGCTGGCGATGTCCTTCCGCATCTCGCGCATGGCCGATGCGATGTTCGACCACGGCGCGCGCGCCCGGCTGCACGTTCGCATCGCCGACGTGACCGGCCGCGAGCCGCTGGCCATCCACGCCCCGGGCTGCGACGAGTCCGGGCGCGCGAGCCGCTGGCGACACTCGCAGCTGGTCAGCTTCGGCGGGCGGCTCTGGCGCGTGGACATGCACGATGGCGGCCACGGCCGTCGCGACAAGGCCGGCCTGGTCCCGCTGATGGCCACCGGCGGCACCGCCAGCCTGCTGCTGGCGATGTGGGTGGGCTCGCTGGCCCGGTCGCGCCGGCGGGCGCTCGAGCTGGGCGAGGCCATGAGCCTTCGTTTCAACGAGAGCGAGGAGCGCTTCCGCGCGGTCAACGAGCTGCTGCCCGCACTGGTGGTGCTCGCGCTGGAGGATTCGGACGAGATCACCTACGCCAACGAGGCCGCGCGTGTGCGGCTCGGGGCGGAGGTCGAGCACGCGCGCCTGTCGGACCTCTTCGAGGATCCGGCCCTGCGCGCCGAGCTCGCCGATCCGGCCAGTTCAGGCTGGGAAGGCGTGGAAGCCATGCTGCGCAGCACGAACGGCGACCGCTTCTGGGCCAGTGTGTCCATGGCGCGGGTGCGGATCGGCGGGCAGGGAAAGCGCCTGATGGTGGCCTCCGACATCTCGCAGCAGCGCCAGCTCACCGAGCTGCTCAGCTACCAGGCCAGCCACGACGCGCTCACCGAGCTCTACAACCGCCGCGAGTTCGAACGGCGAGTGGAGCGCCAGATAGCGCAGATGGGCGCGGGCGGCCCGGCCTGCGCCCTGCTGTTCGTCGACCTGGACCAGTTCAAGCTCATCAACGACACCTCCGGCCACGTGGCCGGCGACCAGCTGCTCTCGCAGCTGGCCACCGTCATGCGCGAGCAGCTGCGTGGCGGCGACGTGCTCGCGCGCCTGGGCGGCGACGAGTTCGGCGTGCTCGCCTGCGATGTCCACGACGAGGCGGGCGCGCGGCTGGTGGCCGAGCGCCTGCGCCAGCACATCGACAGCTATACCTTCGTGTGGGAGCAGGCCAGCTACGGCATCACCGCGAGCATCGGCGGCGTGCTGCTCGATGCCGACACCGGCCTGAAGGAACTGTTCGCGCAGGCCGACACCGCCTGCTACATGGCCAAGGAGGCCGGCCGCAACCGCGTGCACTTCTACACGGGTAGCAACGACGCCGCCGCGCGCCGCCGCACCGAGATGGAATGGGCGCACCGCATCCGCTGGGCGCTGGAGGAGGACCGCCTGCGGCTGTTCTACCAGGAGGTGCGGCCCCTGCACGAGCTGTCCGGTGGCGCGCAGCTGGAAGTGCTGCTGCGCCTGGCCGACGAGCAGAACCGCATCGTTTCGCCGGGGGCATTCATCCCCGCTGCCGAGCGCTACGGCCTGATGCCGGCGATCGACCGCTGGGTGATCCAGACCACGCTCGCGAACTTCGACCGTCTCCATCCCGAGGGCAGGGGCCTGCGGCAGGCCGCGATCAATCTCTCGGGCGCGAGCCTGGAGGACGAAACCCTCGCGGACGTGATCCTATCGCTGCTGCAGCGCCACGGCGTCGACCCGCAGCGCCTGTGCCTCGAGATCACCGAGACCGTGGCGGTGCGCAACCTCGCGCAGGTCTCGCGCGTGGTCAACCAGCTGCGCCGGGTGGGCTGCTGCGTGGCGCTCGACGACTTCGGCGCGGGCATGTCCTCCTTCGGCTACCTCAAGAACCTGCCGGTGGACGTCATCAAGATCGACGGCAGTTTCGTGCAGGACCTGCTCAGCGATCCCATGAGCTACGCCATCGTGCGCGCGGTCACCGACATCGGCCACCAGCGCGGCATGAAGGTGACGGCCGAATGGGTCGACAGCGAGGAGGTCATCCGCGCGCTGGCCGAACTCGGCGTCGACCATGCGCAGGGCTATGCCCTGCACCGTCCCGAACTGGCGATGATGTACCGCGGGGTGCCCGCGGACGCCCCTCAGGCGTAGACCGCGTCCGGTGCGTCCACCCAGGCGCGCAGCCGCTGGAGGCTGTCGTCGGTGATCGAGAGAAAGCGCGCGCCCACCCAGTTCTGGCCGGCCACCGTGGCCTCGCGGCTCCACAGCAGGTGGACGCCCACGTCGACCGGCACGTAGCCGTCCTCGCGGCTGGGCAGGCTGAAGCGCAGCTGGAACAGCGCGTCCTCGCGCATGGGCCCGCGCGCGAGCATGAGCAGGCCGTTCTCCGACACGTTGGCCACCTGGCCGACGATCTCGCCGGTCATGACGTCCACCACTTCCACGCGGGTTTCCACGCGGCGGCGGCGTGCGCGGCGGAAGTCGGAGGCGGCCTCGGTCATCGCAGGGCCCTCGCGCCGGCATCGCGCGCCACGAAGCCTCGCAGCGAATGCACGACCGCACGCCAGGCGCGGTCGACCACGCCGCCCTCGTCGGCCGGCACGATCGCGGCGCGGCCGGCGGCCAGTTCGCGCGCGACCGCGTCCAGCGTCGACTCGGCGGCCCGTTGGCCGCGCTGGTTGACGAAGAGCACGGCGTCGGTGGACGGGCTCCACCAGGCCAGGCGGCGGCGCACCGGCCGGCCGTCGTCGCCCCGGAACGTCATCCAGGTGCCGAAGGGCAGCATCCGCAGGCGGGCGTAGGCGGTTTCCTCCGCGGCGGTGCGCGGAGCCGGCGGCTGGGTCTCTCCCACGGCGTCCTCGCCCAGCCGCGCCCGCCCCTTCAGGCGCAGGGTCAGCTCGGTGCGCGAGGCCGCGTCGTCGCAGGCCTCCTCCGGCGAAGCGGTGAGGATGCGGGCGATCCGCGCGGCATCGTCCTGGTGATGGCCGACGGTGACCAGCCACTGTTCGGCCTGGCCGGCCAGTCCCTCCGGCGCCGGTGCCTGGCCGGCGCCCGCGCGGGCCAGGTCACGGGTATCTCCCACGAGGGAGATCCATTCCTCGGCTTCCTCGCCATGGCGCAGGTGGGCCAGCGTCAGCACGTCCGCCCAGGCCTGGCGCAACATGTTGCGGTGGAAGGCCGGCAGCTGCAGGCCGGTCATGGCGGCTTCGATCACCGTCGAGGCGCGCCGCCGCGCCACGGCCAGCCGTTCCTTTCCGCGCGCGGCCTCCACGCTGCGCCGCTCGGCCATCTCGGCCCGGCGCTGCAGCGCCTGCTGCTGCGCCTCGAGCATCTCGACGGCCTGGACGAACGCCGGTGCCGGGTCGCCCGGGGCGCGCGCGACCGCATCGACGACCTGCTGCAGCTGGGCGAGGAACTGCGGATCGACGTCGTCGGCCGACTGCCCGACCGCCCCGCTGTCGGCGACGACATTGAGCAGTTGCCGGGCCGGGTGCGCGGGGTTCTCGAAGAAGTGCCGATCGGCCAGTGCCACCCGTGCGAGTGGCAGCCGCAGCTGCGCCAGCATGCGCAGCGCGGGCGCGCCGGGCTGCACGTCCTGCGACAGCTGTGCGTAGAGCAGCGCCAGCAGCTCGAAGCTGTCGGCATCGGCCGCCGACAGCGCCACCGCCGTACCGCGCTCATGGCGGGCGCGCAGCAGCAGCCACTGCCGCAGCGCGTCGAAGTCGCCTTCGGCGGGTGCGGTCTGCGCGGCGTCGAGTACGCGCAGCGCCGAGGCCGTATCGAGTTCCGGCCGCGGCTGGAGGGCCGCGGGTGGATGGCGGAAGCGCTCGGCCAGCCCGCGCCGGGCGGCGAGCAGGTGGCGAAGCAGGTCGAAGCCGGGCGCATCGTCGGCCGCCAGCGGGACAGTGGCCGCCGCCTCCGTCGCCGGTGCGGCAAGGTGGGAGACCGTGGCCGCCTCGCCGGCGGAGGCCTCCGGCTGGAAGGCCCCGGCCGGCCGCGGCCGCGGGCGCAGCGGCACGTAGGACAGGCCCGGCATCACCCCCAGGCGCGCCAGCAGGGCATTGAGCGTCTCGGCGAAGGGGCCGTAGGTCGCCAGCACTTGGCGGTCGAATTCGCGCAGCACCGCCGCGGTCAGCTGCAGGCCGAAGCCTGCGGCCGCGCTGGCTTCGGTGAGAAGTTCCGCCAGCCGCCGCGGCCCGACGGGCAAGGTGCCGGGCTCGAAGGCCGGAGCGCCGGCGAGTACGCCGAAGCGCTGGCAGAGCAGCTGGATCGGCAGTGCCGAGCGCGATTCGTGCCGCAGCGCCAGCGAGCCGATGATGGTGGCGGCATCGTCCTCGTCCTCGTCGACGAGTCGGAGTTCGTGGGCGCGCGGCATGTCGGGCGTGGGGGCTGCAGTCGCGCGGGGTGCCGGCGGATCGCGCAGGCCGGCGAGTTCGCGCTCGATGCCGCCCAGGAACAGCCGCGTCATCGCCTCGCCGTCGCGCAGCAGGCGTTCGGGCGCGCCCAGCGCGTCGAAGGTGACGCGATGCTGCGCGCCGTAGTCGTCGAGCGTGGCCACCTCGCCGGCCAGCGCCGGCAGTACGCGATCGAGCGGCTGGGTGATGTGCTCGACGACGAGGTCGAGCGTCAGCTCCAGCGCTTCCAGCACGCGCCGCGGCAGGCCCGCGTTCGCGAGGATCTGGCCGGCAGGCGGGAGCGGGCTGGGCGGTGGGCTGGACATCGCGTCGGGCAGCATAGCGGATCGCTGCGTGCAGCCGCTTGCGTGTCAAGCCCCGGCCGGCGAGGGCAGGGGATCGAGGAACAGCTCGAGCACGTCGTTGAGGTAACGCCGCCCGGCCTCGGTGGGGGCCACGCGCAGCCCGTCATCGACCAGCCAGCCACGCGCGCCGGCCTCGGCCAGCGGTGCGTGCAATGCGGCGCGGGGCAGGCCGGTGCGCGATTCGAACTGCGCCCAGTCGAAGCCCTCGTGCAGGCGCAGCGCGTTGAGCATGAACTCGAAGGGGCGGCGCGCCGGCTCGATGCGCTCCTCGCCACCGATGGCCGCGGGAGTGCCGGCGGTATCCAGATACTGCGCAGGATGCTTGTGCTTCCAGCGGCGGAGGATGGCCTGCTCCGCGCCCAGCGTGATCTTGCCGTGCGCACCGGCGCCGATGCCCAGGTAGTCGCCGTAGCGCCAGTAATTGAGGTTGTGCGCGCAGCGATGGCCCTCGCGTGCGTAGGCGCTGGTCTCGTAGTGGCGGTAGCCCGCCTCGGCCAGCGCGGCCTGGCAGGCCTCCTGCATGTCCCAGGCGATGTCGTCGTCGGGCAGGCCCCTGGGCGAGCGCGCGGCGAAGACGGTGTTGGGCTCCAGCGTGAGCTGGTAGTGGCTGATGTGCGTGGGTTCGAGCTCGACCGCCTGGGCGACGTCACGAAGCGCCATCGCGAGGTCCTGGCCGGGCAGGGCGTACATCAGGTCGAGGTTGATCTCGGGAAAGCCCGCGGCGCGTGCCTGCCGCACGGCAGCCACGGCCTGGGCCGCGTCGTGGATGCGGCCCAGCCGGTGCAGGCAGCCGTCGTCGAAGCTCTGGATGCCGAAGCTCAGGCGGTTCACGCCCGCAGCGCGGTAGTCGGCCAGCTTCCCGTACTCGGCGGTCCCGGGGTTGGTCTCCAGCGTGATCTCGCAGCCGGGCGCGAAGCGAAGGCGCGCGCTGGCCTGCTGGAGGAAGCGGTCGACCAGCGCCGGCGGCATCAGGCTGGGCGTGCCACCGCCGAAGAAGACGCTGTGGACGGTGCGGCCCCAGGCCAGCGGGAGATCGAAGTCGAGGTCCGCGACCAGCGCATCGACATAGCGCTCCATCGGCGGCTCGCCACGCGCCGCATGCGAGTTGAAGTCGCAGTACGGACATTTGCGCACGCACCACGGGACGTGGACGTACAGCGACAACGGCGGGGGGATGAGCATCAGGCGTGGCTGGCGTCGTGCGGCTGGTCGGCCCGTGCATGATCGGGCATCGCGGCCAGCGCATCGAGCAGCGCGGGGTCGATGCGGGCCTGCCGGCGGCCGTGGACGATCAGCCACATCGCCACCTGGCGGAACGCCTCCACGTCCGCCCGCCGTCCGAACGCGCGCAGGATCACGCCCTGCGCGGTGTGGCGCATGGCCAGGCGCGGCGGCAGCAGGCTGCGCCGGTACTCCAGCCCGGCGATCGCGTGGGCACTGGCGGTGCGCCGGCGGCCGAGCCACAGGCCGCCCCGCAGGCAGAGCAGGGGGCCGTCCAAGCGCGCGTCCTGCCAGAGGGCGAAGGCGGTCGCGCCCGCGGCGGCCAGCAGGGCCAGGCCCGCGCCGAGGCCTTCGAAATGGATGAGGAGGGCGGCCGCCAGCAGCGCCGCCGCACAGGCCAGCGCCGAGGCGAAAGGCCCCGGGCGCCAGCCCACCGGCAGGGATTCGTCGACGCCGCTCATGGCCAGCCCGCCTCGGCCAGGCGCGCCTTCAGCGCCTCGACCGCGCGACCGCGATGACTGGTGCGCGCCTTGGTCTCCGGATCGAGCTCCGCGGCCGACCGGCCCGTGGCCGGGTCGAGGAAGACCGGGTCGTAGCCGAAGCCGCCGTCGCCCCGCGGTTCGTGCAGGATGCTGCCGGCCCAGCGGCCCAGCGGCCCTCGGCGATCAGCGGCTCGGGGTCGTCGGCATGGCGCAGCAGCGCGATCGAGGCATGGAAGCGGGCGCCGCGCTGCCCGGCGGGCAGGCCGGACAGCGCCTCGAGCAGCTTGCGGATGTTGGCCGTGGGGTCGGTGGGCTCGCCCGCATAACGCGCCGAATACAGCCCGGGCGCACCGCCGAGCGCGTCGACGCAGAGCCCGGAATCGTCGGCCAGCGCCGGAAGGCCGGTCGCCCGCGCGGCGTGCCGTGCCTTCAGCAGCGCGTTCTCGACGAAGCTCAGCCCGGTCTCCTCGGGCTCGTCCACGCCCAGGGCACCCTGTGCCACGCAGTCGATGCCCAGCGGCGCGAGCAGACGCTCGAACTCGGCCAGCTTGCCGCGGTTGCCGGTGGCGATGACGAGCCTCATGCGCGCAAGCCTGCTCGCAGCCCGGTGTAGACGCGGTGGAACGCTCAGGCGTCCAGGGCCTCGCGCTGGAGCGCCACCAGCCGGGCGATGCCCGCCTCGGCCAGATCGGTGAGCGCGTTCAGCTCGTCGCGGCGGAAGGCGTGGCCCTCGGCGGTGCCCTGCAGTTCGATGAAGCCGCCGCCGTCGTTCATGACCACGTTCATGTCGGTGTCGCAGTCGCTGTCCTCGGCATAGTCGAGGTCGAGCACCGGCACCCCGCGGTAGACGCCCACCGAGACCGCCGCCACCGCACCGACCACCGGGTCGCGCTTGATCATTCCGCGCCCGCGCATCCAGCGCATCGCGTCCACCAGTGCCACGTAGGCGCCCGTGATCGCGGCGGTGCGCGTGCCGCCGTCGGCCTGCAGCACGTCGCAGTCGAGGGTCACGGTGTTCTCGCCGAGCGCGCGGCGGTCGACGCAGGCGCGCAGGCTGCGTCCGATCAGGCGCTGGATCTCCAGCGTGCGGCCGCCCTGCTTGCCGCGCGCGGCCTCGCGGTCGTTCCGGGTATTGGTCGAGCGCGGCAGCATGCCGTACTCGGCGGTCACCCAGCCCTCGCCCTTGCCGCGCAGGAAGGCCGGCACCTTCGCCTCCACGCTCGCCGTGCACAGCACGCGCGTGTGGCCGAATTCGATCAGCACCGAGCCTTCGGCATGCCGGGTGAAGCCGCGGGTGATGCGCACCGGGCGCAGTTCGTCGGGCGCGCGGCCACTGGGGCGGGCGAAAGGCGTGGAGACCGCGGTCATGGCGGTGGCGTGTCCGGCAGGCGGCGCGTGAGCGTACCATCCGCAGCCCGCCGACCCCCTGGTTCCGCCATGTCCATCCGCAGCATGACCGCCTTCGCGAGCGGCGAAGCCACCACGCCTTGGGGCACGCTCGCCTGCGAGCTGCGTTCGGTGAACCACCGCTTCCTCGAGATCGCCACGCGCCTGCCCGACGACCTGCGCGCCCTGGAGCCGGCGCTGCGCGAGCGCATCGGCGCGCGCATCCAGCGCGGCAAGCTCGACGTGAGCCTTCGGCTGCGCGGTACCGAAGGCGCCGGCAGCCTGCAGGTCGACCGCGCGCGGCTGGCCGAACTCGCGCGCCTGTCGCGCGAACTCGAGGCCGACTTCCCGGGGCTGCGCACCGACTTCTCCCAGCTGCTGCAGATCCCCGGCGTCGTGCGCGGCGAGGGCATCGACCCCGCGCAGCTGCAGGCCGAGGCGCTTGTGCTGCTGGACCGCGTGCTGGACGGCTTCGTCGAGGCACGGGAGCGCGAGGGCGCCAAGCTCGCGCAGGCGATCGTCGAGCGCCTCGACGGCATCGCCGCGATCCGCGAGCAGGTGCGCGAATGCATTCCGGCCATCCGCGAGGGCCAGCGCACGCGGCTGCAGGCGCGCCTGGCCGACCTGGCGCAGCCCGTCGATCCCGGTCGCCTGGAACAGGAGCTCGTGCTGGCACTGCAGAAGCTGGACGTGGACGAGGAACTGGACCGTCTCGACGCCCACGTGGCCGAAGCGCGCCGCGTGCTCAGGCTGCGCGAGGCGGTCGGCCGCCGGCTGGACTTCCTGCTGCAGGAGTTCAACCGCGAGGCCAACACGCTCGGCAGCAAGTCGGTCGACACGCGCACCTCGTCGGCGGCGATCGAACTCAAGGTGCTGATCGACCAGATCCGCGAGCAGGTGCAGAACATCGAATAGCCGGGATTCGGGATTCGGGATTCGGGATTTGCAAAAGCGGTTACGATCCCGGCCGGAGCCTGCCGCGGCTTTATCCAATCCCGAATCCCCACTCCCGAATCCCGGCCCAATGCGCGGAACCCTCTTCATCGTCGCGGCGCCCTCGGGGGCCGGAAAGTCCAGCATCGTGAACGCGGTGCTCGCGCGCGATCCCAACATCGCGCTGTCGATCTCGTTCACCTCGCGCGCTCCGCGCCCCGGCGAGCGCCATGCCGAGCACTACCACTTCGTCAGCGCCGACGAGTTCCAGGCCATGGTCGCCAACGGCGACTTCTTCGAGCACGCGCTGGTGCACGGCGACTGGAAGGGCACCGCCCGCCAGTCGGTGGAGCCGCAGCTCGCATCGGGCCGCGACGTGCTCCTGGAGATCGACTGGCAGGGCGCGCGCCAGGTGCGCGCCAAGGTGCCGGACGCGATCAGCGTGTTCATCCTGCCGCCCTCGCGCCCGGCCTTGCTGGAGCGCATGCGCAAGCGCGGCCAGGACAGCGAGGAGGTCATGCGCCAGCGGCTGGACGCCGCCCGCGACGAGATGAGCCATTACGGCGAGTTCGACTTCCTGATCGTGAACGAGGATTTCGACACCGCCGTCGCCGAGATGTGCGCGATCTTCACCGCCAGCCGGCTGCGGCGCGACCGCCAGGTCGCCCGCCATTCGCGGCTGATCACCGCGCTGCTGACGGATGGGGAATGAGCTCCGCCACGGATGAACACCGGTCGGCACCGGGGGCGGCTGCTCCGGGTTCGTCCGGCTTCGACCCGTGTTGCGCCGTCGCTTGAGTGCTTTTGCGGCGCTAAGTTGCTGATCTGCAAGGAAAGGCTTGCTTTGAGGGCCCGTCGCCCCTAGACTTGCGGCCCCTTTCCGCATCACGTGGCGCGCCGACCGGCCGCCGGGAGCCCCATGGCCCGCATCACCGTAGAAGACTGCCTGCAGGTCGTCGACAACCGCTTCGAGCTCGTCATGATGGCCGCCAAGCGCGCCCGCCAGCTCGCCGGCGGCGTCGAGGCCCAGCTCGAGAACGACTCGAACGACAAGCCCACGGTGCTCGCCCTGCGCGAAATCGCCGCGCGCCGCATCGACAACGACTACATCGACGCCGTCGAGAAGGCCGAGCGCGAGCGCAAGGAGCGCGAGGCGCTGGAATGGGCCGCCGCCGAGGTGGTGGCCGACGACGACCTGTCCAAGGGCGACGACTGAGACCCGGCCGTGCGTCCTGCGTAGAAAGCCCCGCCTCGGCGGGGTTTTTTCATGGAGGTGCGTCTTTCAAGCACGGATCTGCTCGATGAATACGGATGGATTGGGCGCGTGCGTCCTGCTTCGCAGGGCCGGGTGCGTCCGCGGCCGGCCCTCGCCGACCCGTGTTCATCGGCGTGAATCCGCGGTTGCGCGCGGTCGTGCACGGGATTGCAGGCCATTCCCCGCCCCGTATAGTCGATCCCGATGAGTTCCTTCGACCGCGTCGCAAGTCCCAAGGCGCCCGTTGCCCCGCTGCTGGCGGGCGACGAGGTGCCCGAGTACGTGCTCGAGCTCGAGCGCGCGGCGTCGTATCTGGACGACGACCAGCGTGCGCAGCTACGCAAGGCTTGGCGCCTCGGCGCGCTGGCCCATGCGGGGCAGACACGCAAGTCCGGTGAGCCCTACATCACCCACCCGGTCGCGGTCGCGAAGGTGCTCGCCGAGCAGGGGCTGGACGCGGAGACGCTGATCGCCGCGATCCTGCACGACACGCTGGAGGACACCGACCTCGGCCGCGACGAGCTGGTGGTCGAGTTCGGCGAGACGGTGGCCGAACTGGTCGACGGGGTCACCAAGCTCGACAAGCTGCAGTTCCGCGACCGCCAGGAGGCCGCGGCGGAAAGCTTCCGCAAGATGCTGCTGGCGATGAGCCGCGATCTGCGCGTCATCCTGATCAAGCTGGCCGACCGCCTGCACAACATGCGCACGCTGGGCGCGCAGAAGCCCGAGTCGCGCATGCGCATCGCGCGCGAGACGCTGGAGATCTACGCGCCGATCGCACAGCGCCTGGGCATGAACCTGTTCAAGGCCGAGCTGCAGGACCTGGGCTTCCGCGCCATGCACCCCTGGCGCCATGCGGTGATCGAGAAGCGCATCCGCACGCAGCCGGTGATGCGGCGCGAGCTGCTCGCGCAGATCGAGGCCAACCTCGCGCAGAAGCTCGCCAAGGAAAAGCTCATCCATCGGCTGGTGAGCCGGGTGAAGTCGCCCTGGAGCATCTACACGAAGATGCGCACGGAGCACAAAAGCTTCAAGCAGGTCATGGACGTGTTCGGCTTCCGCGTCGTCGTGCGCAACGTGGGCGACTGCTACCGCGCGCTCGGCGTGGTGCACGGCGTCTACAAGCCGCTGGACTCGCGCTTCCGCGACTTCATCGCGATCCCCAAGGCCAACGGCTACCAGTCGCTGCACACCGTGCTGTTCGGCCCCTACGGCTCGCCGGTGGAAGTGCAGATCCGCACCGAGGAGATGGACCTGGTGGCCGAGCGCGGCATCGCCGCGCACTGGTCGTACAAGTTCGGCGGCGACGGCTTCAACGGCGCGCAGAGCCGCGCGCACCACTGGGTCACCAACCTGGTGGAATCGCAGCGCTCGGCGGGCTCGTCGCTGGAATTCCTCGAGAACGTCAAGGTCGACCTGTTCCCCGACGAGGTCTACGTCTTCACCCCGAAGGGCGACATCCTCAGCCTCCCGCGCAATTCAACCGCGCTCGACTTCGCCTACGCGGTGCACACCGACATCGGCAACACGGCGGTCGCCGCGCGGGTGGACGACAAGCTGGTGCCGCTGCGCACCAAGCTCGCCAGCGGCCACCGCATCGACGTCATTACCGCCAAGTCCGCCACGCCTAAGCCGCAGTGGCTGGAGTTCGTGGTGACGGGCAAGGCGCGGACGGCGATCCGCCAGCAGCTCAAGCAGCTCGAGCACGAGGACGCGGTGCAGATCGGCCATCGCATGCTCGACCGCGCGCTGGAGGCCATGGACACCTCGCTCGAGCGCGTGCCCGCCGCAAGGCTCGACGCCTTCCTCTCCGAGCACCGCTATCCGCGCCTGGAGGCGCTGCTGGCCGACATCGCGCTGGGCAACCGCATGCCGCAGCACGTGGCCGTGGCGCTGGTGCGCGAACGCGGAGACGGGCCCGGACGTCGCGGCGAGGAGGTGCGCGGGCCGTCCGCGGAAGCCATCCAGATCACCGGCACCGAGAAGGGCGTCATCAGCTTCGCCAACTGCTGCCTGCCGGTGCCGGGCGACGAGATCATGGGCTACCACACGGCCGGCAAGGGCATCGTGGTGCACCGGCTCGACTGCCCGAACGTGGCCGAGTACCGCAAGTCGCCCGAGCGCTGGGTTCCGATCGGTTGGGACCGCGAGGTGCGCGGGGACTTCCATGCCGCGCTCAAGATCGAGGTCGACAACCGCCCCGGTGCGCTCGCGCAGATCGCCGCGGCCATCGCCGAGGCCAAGGCGAACATCGACCGCGTGGAGTACCTCGAGCGCGACGCGAACGTGGCCGTGCTGCGCTTCGGCATCGAGGTGACCGACCGCGGCCACCTCGCCGATGTGATGCGCAAGGTGCGCAAGCTCACCGTGGCACTGGGCGTGCAGCGGATCTAGCGCCGGCGCCTGCCGCGAACGGCGCGGCAGGAATGCGCCGACACCGACGGCCGGCATTTCCCGTCTCAGGCGCCGCGATCGCCTTCGCTACACTGCGGCCTTTCCACGGAAACGTCCGCACATGGCCCGCCAGATCGTCCACACCGACGCCGCCCCCGCCGCCATCGGCCCGTACTCCCAGGCCGTGCGCGCCGGCACGACCGTCTTCCTCTCCGGGCAGATCCCGCTCGACCCGGCCACCGGCGAGCTGGTGCAGGGCGACATCGCCGCGCAGGCACGGCAGGCCTTCGCCAACCTGCGCGCGGTCTGCGAGGCGGCCGGCGGTTCCCTCGACGGCGTGGTCCGCCTCGGGCTCTACCTCACCGATCTGGGCGACTTCGTCGCGGTCAACGCGGTGATGGCCGAGCTGTTCCAGGCGCCGTACCCGGCGCGTTCGACCATCGAAGTGGCCGGCCTGCCCAAGGGCGCGCAATTCGAGGTCGACGCGATCCTCGTCCTCGGCTGACCATGCCCCGCGCGGCGCGGCCCACGCCGGCCCTGGCCCCGGTCGGCGAGATGCGCCTGACCGTGCTGCCCGGCTGCGGGCCGGCGCTGGCCGAGAAGCTCGCCGCCCGCGGCCTGCTGACGCTGCAGGACCTGTGGCTGCAGCTTCCACGCGGCTACGAGGACCGCACCCGGATCGTGCCCATCCGCGAGCTGCAGCCGGGCGCCGCGGCACAGGTCGAAGGGGTGGTCGAGGCGGTGGAGAAGGGCTTCCGCTACCGGCCGATGCTGAAGGTGGCCATCGGCGACGATTCGCATGCCACGCTGGTGCTGCGGTTCTTCCATTTCCGCGCCGCGCAGGTCGCGCAGTTCCGCCCGGGCACGCGCCTGCGCTGCTACGGCACGCCTCGGCTGGGGCCGCAGGGGCTGGAGATCGTGCACCCCAGCTATCGCGTGGTCGAGGAGAACGCCGTGCTCGGCAGCGCCCTCGACCCGGTGTATCCGCAGATCGAGGGCGTGGCGCCGGCGACGCTACGGCGGCTGATCGGCCTGGCCGTCGATCGCCTGCCGCCCGATGAGGCGCTCGAGCTGCTGCCCGTGGACTGGTGGTCCGACCTCGGCCTGCCTCCGTTGCGCCGGGCGCTGGTCACCGTGCATCGCCCCGCCGCGGACGACGACATCGCCGCGCTGCTGTCGGGGCGGCATCCGGCGCAGCGGCGCCTTGCGCTGGAAGAGCTGCTCGCGCACCACTTGAGCCTGCGCGGCCAGCGGCGCGCGCACCGGGCGCAGGCCGCACCGGCGCTGCGTGGGGATGCGCTGGTCGAGCGCCTGCGCGCGTCGCTTCCGTTCCGGCTCACGAACGCGCAGGAGCGCGTCTTCGGCGAGGTCGCGCGCGACCTGGGGCAGTCCGTGCCCATGCTGCGGCTGGTGCAGGGCGACGTGGCTCTCGGAGTGTTAGCCTGCCGCTCTGTTCACAGTAAGGGTCGGCGATGGCGCGGCCGAAGAAATTGCTGTCCTCGGGGGCAAGCCTGGAGTCGACCCTCACCCTTAACGCTCAAGGTAGCACTTCCTCGTCCGACCATCCGCTCCTCCTCGAGCTGGCCGCTGCATTCGTAGTGGCGCTCCACGACAGCTTGGCTGTCGGATGGCAGGGCGGCCGCTCCCGGAGAGTGACGACATTTACAACGCCGGCGGGGCAGTTTGACGTGCAGCTGTTCAACGGACGGGTCGGCGACTGGCGAGCGCCCCGACGCGTGAGTTTCCAGCAAGTCCTCTTGGAGCGATGGGGCGCGCTCGCGGATCTATTTGATGCGCTTCTAGCCGGCGACCCCACCGACCTACGCCTGTTCTCCGATCACGTCTCGGCATTTCTCGGCGACCAGTACGACGTTCGACGGACCAACACGGTCGTCGCCCGCGTCGAAGCAAAGCTGGTTGTGCTGGGCATTCGTACCGACCCTGAGAAGGACGCCCACAGGCACGCCGACACGATCCGCACGTGGGTGCAGATGAACGGTCTTCCCAAGGAAGTGGTCGACCTGGCCCACGGCAGGCCGCGTGTCGACGTCCCTGCTCTCGTGCAGCACGCGGGCGAGTACGACGCGCACCTGGGCGCTGTTCTCGCCCCGCTGCTGCAGGAGACGCTCGATGAAGTGGCGGTGCGCTCGCCTTGGTCCGAAAGCGCGAAGCGCTTCGTGCCGACGACCCACCGACCACACGGGCGCGAAACGTTCCCGGGCGTTCTGTTCGACTTCCAACGCTTCGGAGTCGAGCGGGGCGGTCTACTCGACGCCGTCATAGACCAGATCCAGCTGCCGGGCGACCACCTAACGACGGGGGCGCTACGGAACTGGATCTTGTGGCTCACGTGCGAGAACAGGGACGACTCCAAGCGGGCGCAGGCGGTCGAGATACTCTCGAAAGTATCCGGACATACACCCGCGGAGGCGCGCACGCTCAGTGAGCTGCTTGCCGGTGTTACCGCGCTCCGGGCGATGACCGACAAGACTCGCTACGGGTACACCACGAGCTTTCGCCACCTACTGACCCGCACTTATCTCGCCATCGGCGCAGAGGCTCCCCGTTTCCCGCGTGGCGCCATGAAAGCGCTCGTGGCGACAACGCGTGGGATGCTCAGCGACGCGCCTGATCCAGGCGCAATCAACCCCGAATTCCGCTCGACGATCGTGAACGTCGCCCAGGGGTCGCCGCAGCGGGCTCGGCAAAGTGCGATCGGTCACGTGGAAGACCGACTATTGCGCGTGAAGGCAGCCTGCGACGAGGACATCGAAGAATTCCTGAAGTGGAGGGCGTGGACTGAAGCCGCCGAAGCGCTCCCTCTCGACGAACGAGCGTTGGGCTACGTCGACCGCCTTATCGCTTATGGCGCACGCGAAGATTCGAACCTCCAGCGCTGGCTGGTCATGGCGGATCTTCAAACCATCGTGGCGGTAGCTCTGGCAGCCATGAAGAGGAACGGCTTCCACACGCGAGAAGGTTACGGCGTGCGGGTCGCGACCAACCGATCGATCTACCTTGGACTCGCCGCCGAACGGTTACAGGTGGCGTTTCCTAGCTTGGAGCGGTGGTCCAGCAAGAGGACGGGTCAGGGCAGGTTCTCAACCTTCCGCAACCTGCTCAGCCACTGGTATGTCCCACGATGGGTGCAGTTTGCTATCGAGCTGAGGATTCAAGCGGAAACTGCATTCAACCGCCATACCGTCAGGAACCTGACCGCGTCTGGCATAGGCATCAACAACGCCACGATCGAGCTGCAGGCGCTGAAGGGTAAGACGGAGGAGCTTCAAACAGCCGTGATCGATGGCTCGGACCGAACCCTCCGTGCTGCACTCGAGCTGATGAGGGGACACAGCAAGAATGTCGTCGAGCACTGGCAGGCCGATGAAAAGCGTGTCTTCGTTGCGCTGGTGAGCAGCAACGATACGGTTTCGTTCGGTCTTTGGCCATGCCACCACATACATGAGCGCTTCATCGAGTTCCACAAGCTCTTCAAGTTCACCCGAGAGCAGTTGCGAAACCAGAACGCGGGGCTCGTCTTTCTCAAGCGCGAAGATGTTCATGAGGTTCAGGGTCGACTCGGCCATGCGAGCCTCAAGACCACCTCGGGCTACGTCCGCCAGCACATCATCTCGGTCCTGAATCGCGCGAACATCGCCGAGTTCGTGCGTCGATTGGGCGCGAGCATCGTCTGGGCTGTCGAGGGACGAGAGGCTGTCGGGCGTCGCGGCATGCGCGAGACCGATGTAAGCGCACGGCTTCTCTTCCCGCTGGGTGTTCAAAAGCAGGTCACTGCGGCCCCCGAGTGTGATGCGTGGATCGCAGATCCTGAGTGGAAACTGCAGATCGACGAGGTTCGCATACGTCATCTCGTTGCCCAGCGCGCCTATTACGCTCGGAACTGGCAGAAGCTCAGGGCGTCTTCGCCGGAGGCGTACGAAAAGGTGCATCGGCCGCGTATCGAGTTCGTCGCGGCTCTCTGGGAGATCGTGGCCGATTCGGAGTTCGCCCAACTGCTTCAGGAGCCAGCATGAATCCCGCAGCCGCACCGAACGAAGCGCACGCCGTCGACGACTCCCCGGTCGAGGCTCCACAGGGGCGTTGGCCTGAACATCAGATCTCCCACCCTGCCATTCTCAGTCGCTGGGAAGATCCGTTCCTCCTGATCAGAGCGGAGTCAGGAGTCGTCCGTCGCTTTGACCTGGCAGAGGTTTCGTTGCCTCGGAATTGCGACGTGGGCGGTCCAATTACAAAGCCATGCAAGCTTGGCGACTTTCCGCACTGGATGGACGTCTGTAAAGCCTACGCTGCGCTCGCCCTTCACGACACGTCGGCCTACACGGCCGTTGATATCGTCAGTAACGCATTGGGCAACGTTTATCGATTCTTTGCGTGGTGCATCAGGCGGCGGGTGCTCCATCTCAACGTTCTGACTGAGAGTGACCTCAAGGCGTTTGCACGGGAGCTCCAGCCCAATGGTTGGTTCAGTGCGCTTCCGATCGAGCAGTGGATCCGGGCTGCACTCGAGGAGGCGAAGGCAGACGAGAATGTACGCTCCCGCCTTATTTCGCGCAGGCGCAAGAAGTCCTTTGCCAGCTTCAATACCGAGAGGCTTTCCAGCGAGATCGGTTTTGTCGTCACGCAGGCCGAGTACCCTTCTTGGATGGGAGAGACCCTGCGGGAACTCGCACCCGACGCGTCGATTCGGTTTCAGGTGCAGCGGGCAAGGCAGGATCGCGCATGGTCCGCGTCCTCTTTCAAGAACTGCTTTGTAGCTGTTCGCCGTCTGAGTCGCATCGCCGCTCCTTTGGATCGCCTTACTTTCGACCCGTTTCCCAACACGCGGGCAGCGGCCAACGCATCGGGGGGCCGTCCGGACGGGCGGACGCCGAACTTACCGGTGGAGGAGGCGGGGCGGCTGCTGGCTGCTTCCTTGAGTTGGATTTACGAAAAGTCGCCGGGTGTCGAGGAACTGCTCCGTGTCTGGACTGATGCGAAGGCCTCCGCCGAGGCCGCAGGCTCGAATGGCAAGTCCGTTCGGGCGGCGTGCCTGCGTGTCGTCAACAAGGCTTATCCGGAGATTGCAGCCCGATTCGATTTGCCACGCGGGAAGATCGGCCTCGCGAGCATCTCGGCAGACGGACTATCGATCGCTGACTTTCTCCATCGCATTCAGACAGCGGCTGTCGTACTGATCGGCATCAACCAGGCTCGCCGAAAGAATGAGGTCACCGGAGAGGACGATCGCCCTTGGGGCGTCTACGCAGGCTGCGTGTCCAGGTCCGACCCGTTCGTCGAAGCCTTCGAGATCGACATGTACATCGAGAAAACGTGGCGGGACTGGCGAAAAATGCCAGCAAACCGTATTACGGCTGACGTCGTGGGCGTACTCGAGCGGCTGCGGGTGGCGATGCCCGGTCCTGCGACGCGGGTCAGCGACAACGTCTGGGAGAGGCGAAAGAACAAGCTCTTCGTTTTTCCCACGCAGGCGCATGACCGAAACGCTGAGCTGGCGGAGTACCGGTTTAGCAATCACAGCGACACACTCTTCAAAGAGGCAAAGGTCGATCCAAAGTGGCGGCGCACGCATCAGTTCAGACGGCTTTTCGCGCTGTTGTATATGTACCGACACGATCATCCGTCGCTGCAAGCGCTGTCAGAGATGCTCTGCCATCTGGATATCGAGTGCACTCGGATATACGTCACGGACGCCAGTATGGTCGCTGAGGCCGAGCGAATCGCAGTGCTGTATCGCTGTCAAGACGAGGCCCCGCTCGAGGAGCTGGCCGAAGCGCGGCGGGAGTATGCCGAAGAGCAGATCCGGGCCATGCTCACCTCGGCCGAAGCAGGCGGAACGTTGACGCGTCGTGTGCGCCGGTGGGTCAAAGCCCTGGTGTCGAAAGTGGAATTCGACGCGGATGACCTTGAACGCGCGCTAGCGGCGGTGCGGACGAAGATGGACAAGCGCGGCTACAGTCCGGAGTCATATCCGCACGGCATCTGCTGGGCAAGCCATCGCCACGCGTCTCGCGCGAGCTGCGGCCGTGGCGGGGATCTGGCCCGGGAGCACGCGGGCATCGACGTTTGCTCGAAGTGCCCATTTCATAGTACGTCGGTCGCATTCCTTGAGAACGTTGAGCGAGATCTTAGGCAGCTCCGTGAAGCTGAGGACGCGGCTGCATGTTCGGCGGAGGCGGCAACCGTCAGGCAGGAGATCGTGGCCTTGGAAGGACTTCTGGCCATGGAGCGCCGCTTGATGGAGCGCGAGTGGCGGCAAGACTCCGATAGAGCCGTTTTGGAGGAGCCCGCGTGACGACGACTCCGAACCACGTTTCCAACGCCAACAAGGTCGCAGCGAAGGCCGCGATCGTTGCAAAACGCGAGCAGTTGGAGCACTGGTCGCGGACGGGGCTGCCATTCAAAGGGGGCGTGACGCCTACCGTTGGTGAGCCCTACGAATTCGATTGGTATCCCCAGAGCCTGCGGGACTTCTGCCGGTGGGATGGTTCACAGAACAGCCCCGAGATTGGGCCGTTTCGAGCCACGGCGTTTCAAACGCTCTGCTCGTATCCCGAGGAAAAGGCGACGGTAACGTCCCTTCTTGCGGCGCTCGAGAAACTGCGGTTGGCAACGATCAAGCGTCTTGATCCTAAAGCCGCGCTACGGGATGCAGAGGGACAGGTGCTGATCGAGCGGCAGTTACGCGCGGGGGCATTACTCGGGTATCGCGCGGCCCGCCAGCAGGTGCGTGTCCTGGCCGCGTCCTTGGCCGATGAGCAGTGCGCGCATCGGGAATCCATAGCGCACCTGTCGGAGCAGCTAGAGAAGGCCCATCGGGACGTGGCGGCGTTGTCGGCGGAAGTCGCTGCGCTGACGGCGACCATTCGCAAAGTGAAGCCCATCCGGGCAGTCGGTTGAAAGGACGTCGCAATTGACCTGGATGCTCGACCAGTCCGATACCCCTGTGGGGGGCCATGATCCGAGGGATCTTGCTGCTCGACTGAGCGCGGGCGTGGATCGGAGCCGGGCCCTGAAGCGCCTGGGCGCCGTCGGAGTGTCAGAGCTTTGGCAGGCAGCCCTCTATCTTCCGACCCGTTTTCTGGACGCACGTCAGCCCATAGAACGGTTTTTCGGACTGGGTCCTTCCGCGGGCGATGTCGTCTGTGTCGGCCGTTACGCGGGCGACTTCCGTACCCGGTGGACCCCCCGCCGCGGCCGCGCGACGGCGCCGCAGGCCCAGGGCTCCCTGGTCGATGGCGTCGGGATGAAAGTGCGCTTCTCCGTGTTCGGCGACGCGCGGAGCCTGCAAAAGGCGCTTGAAGAGGCAGGCGTCGAGCCGGTGACCCTCGCAGGCACGCTCACCGCCGTGGGCGACCTTCTTTTCCTGAACAATCCGGTCTTGCTCGACGCTAGCGCACTCGGCCACGTGCTTCCCGTATACCCAGGCAAGACGCGCGTGCTGTCGGTCGCCATGGCCCGAAAGCTGGTGACTGCGCTGCTCTCTGACGCGATTCCTGCCGCGGCGGCACATCTGCGGGCATCCGTGAGCGGTGTCATTGACGCCTCAGACCTTCGGCGCCTCCTCCGTCGCCCGCGCGGAACCTTGGAAGACCTGTTGTGGGAAGCGCACCTGCCGGCGGCGCCCGAAATCGGGGAGGCGGCGCAGCAGAGCCTGGAAAGGCTCTCGGCGATCCTCACGATCGGCGAGCTGCGTGAGCTCCAGGGTGAACACCCGCCCGCTCGCCAAGCGTTTGATATCGGGGGATGGCAGGATCTGTTGGGCCGGGTGCCGTTCCGACTCACCGACGAGCAACAAGCGGCCGCAGCCCAGCTCGTGGACCGTTTCCGAGGGCCGACGACGTCGGCGACGTTGATCAATGCCGACGTCGGCATGGGCAAGTCGATCGTGTACCAGCTGGCGTCCGCGGCCGCAGTACGCGCGGGCGCCCGGGCCGCTGTGATGCTTCCCAACGAGCGTCTGGCGTCGCAAGCGCATCAAGAGATCGTGCGCTTGTTTCCGGAGCTCGGTGCCGTATTGGTGACAGGCAAGAGCAGGAAAAACGCCAAGTCGAGCAACTGGCTTGTAGGAACGACGGCCATGTTGTTCCGGGACGTGGGGCCAATGGACATCTGCGTCGTCGACGAACAGCACCGGTTCTCCGTGGACCAGCGCAGGGCGCTCGCGGCAAACGGCACGCACGTGGTCGAGATCAGCGCGACTCCGATCCCGCGAACACAAGCGCTCTTGCTATACGGAAAGCTGGATGTCATTCGACTGACGCATCGTCACAGTCCGCAAGACATCCACACGCGCGTGGTCGAGCGCGGCGGTACTGACCAGATGATCGACGAGATTCGGAGCGTCATCGCTCGCGGATCCCGGGTTCTGATCGTATGTCCGCGTCGCGAGGAGAGCGAGGAGGATGACGGCGAGGCGCTTCCGTCGGTCGCGCGGGTCGCTGGAAAATGGGAGCGTCTCTTTCCCGGGATCGTCCGGTCGCTGCATGGCGAATCCGAGCCGGAGACGGTGCAGGTCGCCTTCGACGATATCGCGAGCGGTGCGGCTCAGATCCTCGTCGCGACGACAGTGGTCGAGGTCGGGCTGAACATCCCGGATCTGCGTGCAGTGATCATCGTGCATGCCGAGCGGTTCGGCATTTCCCAGCTCCATCAGCTGCGAGGGCGCCTGGCCCGTGAAGGCGGGCATGGCGTCTGCTATCTCTACCTTCCTCGACGCGCGGGCATGGATGCCATGGCCCGACTGAACGCCGTGGCGGCAACGAACGACGGCTTCGAGCTCGCGGAGTTTGATATGCGTGCTCGGGGCATCGGGGATGTCTCGCAGGCAGGCCAAAGGCAGCACGGGGGCACCGGGAGCATTTTGTTGACCCGGCCGGTCCCGATGGACGTTTTCGTCGAGGTACTCGCCGAGGTCAGCCGTTGAGCACGGCCCTCGCGCTCGTTGAGTGGACCGATGACGGGCGGGGTGGGGTGCCCGTGTTCTACGACCGCCGCCGGCGGCTGGTGGATGCGCTCCACGACTTCGTCGAGTCCATCGCGGCAGCCAAGCGAGACGTCGCCTCTCCGACCGGGTACCGGTCGGCTGTCGATCCTGTGACATATGCGCTTCTGGGCTGGCTTCGATTCCTGGACGCCAAAGGGGTCGACCTGTGGGCGGCCACCGACGCTCTTCTGGTCGAACATCGCGACAACGAAGTGAAGGCCGTCATGCAGTCTCCGCGCGCGAAGCAGGAGAAGCGCCTGGCCATGCGGACCGTCAATGATCGTTTGCGCTGGATCTATCGCTTCTATGCATGGTGTCGACGGGATGCGCTGCTGGGCGTGGCCGTTCTGGGCCTGAAGGGACCGGTCACCTCGACCCTCTGCGAGCCCGCGATGCGCACGAGTCAAGGAAAGCCCAAGCGCGATCCCGCAACCGACTATCCGAAGTGTTTCAAGCGAGTATCAGGCCGGGGAAGTGGTAAGCAACATTTTGCTACCAGCGAGGAGAAGCGAAGGCTCATCGAGGCGCTGACGACCAGCGACGACCCATTCCTGCGCGAGAGGAACCGACTGTGGATCGAGCTGACTGACCGCGTCGGTTGGCGCGCTGTAACGCTCACAGGCTTGGAGGTAGACGACTTTTCGCCGGATCGATCGACCGAGCTGGACGATGGCAGTCGCCTGGTATCGCCCAAAGTACAAAAGTTCGGCTACGGCGACAGCTTCGAGGTTCCCGCGACGCTTTTCGCACGCGTGACGCGGTTTATTGCCGCGCGCGAGGCTCGTATGAAGCAGAACGGGTGGTCGGAAGCGGTATCGCAGCGAAGGCTCTTCACCAGCGCCACGTCAGGGCGGCCGTTGGGCGACCAGACCATCGTGCAGGCATTCGGCAAGGCATATCGCGCGATTGGTGTACCTGCGCGTCAGGGGGCCGGCCACCACAGTCTGCGGCGAAAATTCGGCGATGGGGCGGCCGTGCAGGAGCTCCAGTCCCGCAAGGAGCTCGGACTCTCGACAGCTGCGGAAGACGTGATGCACGCGACCGCGCGGAAGCTCGGACAGCGCAGCATTGCGTCGCAGACGCCTTACCAGCGCGCCGTTCGGTCAGGCACGCGCGAGTCGACGGTTGCGAAGCTCAGCCAGACGGTCGAGGAGCAGAGTTCCGTCATTGCCGATCAAGACGAGGAGATTCGCCGCTTGCGGCTCGAAGTGGAGCGAGCGAAGGCCGCCCTGCACGACTAAGGCGCTTGGCTACGCGTGCTAGTTCCCGAGCAGCACTCTTGGAGGATGGATCAACTCTGCTAAGGGGTGATCAGCCGCTGTCCCTTGTCGATCTATTCTGTTGAAAAAGTCGGTTGATCGACGGCAGTGGAGCTGGTCCACTGACAACCCATCAAGCGAGCGGAATCCACGCGATGATGGGTCGGCAGAAGGCAGCGCAGGCGCCCTTGTTCTACGCCTT
>JBMOOW010000172.1:0-34885 GCA_049323195.1 Pseudomonadota bacterium
TGCTACCGCTTCAACCGCCGCTTCGACATGGCGGCAATGGTGCCGCGCCTGCTCTATGTCGCGGTCCGTACGCCGCCGCTGCCCTACCGGCTCGTAACGCTGGATGCGTAATGTGGGGAATCAGGAGCCTCGTTGCTGCTCTTGGAGGCGACTCGGGAGGGCGCGCGTGCTGAGTTTGAGGCTAATGCGGCGCAATCCTTAGCAGAGCGGAATCGGAAGGCAGCGCTAGAGCGACACGCGGCAAACCGCAAGCGTAAGGAGCGCGGGCGGGATATCTGGCGGTCGAAGGAGTGGGAGACTAGCGCCGAGGCTGCACGGGCAATTTCGACGTCATGCCACATCACAGTGGAGGTGGCCGGTCGTTGGGTGCGGGAGTTCAGAAAGGCGCAACCCAAGCCCATAGGGAGATGATCCTGCGATGCAGAGTCACTAACTTTGCGTCGTAGCGTTAGCTTTATCGGCCCTCTGAACCGGCAACGTGATGCCCTACAAGCCCGGACGGTATCCGGGCATTGCTGGGGGTCGCATAGTGACTCGCACTCTCTCGCCCGCAATGGGCAATCTGGCGCTTCTGCGCTTTCCTGAAGTCCACCGCCGCACCGGCCTTTCGCGTTCCGAGATTTACCGGCGCATCGGCGCCGCGAGCTTCCCGGCGCCGATCAAGCTTGGCGAGCGGGCGTCCGCTTGGGCAGAGCATGAGGTGACGGCGTGGATTGCCGAGCGCGTCGCTGAGCGCGATGCAAAGGTGGCCGCATGAGTGCCCCAAAGGAAAACCCCTCGATCCCGTCTGCCGGCAAGCTCGGCGGGACGCGAGGGGCGGACGCGGGCAACGTGAGCCGGCGCGCTGCTGAGCATACCCCGTTGGGGTGGCTGGCCGGTACGTGGCTGCAGGCGGCAATCTTGTCGGCCTCAGCCGTAGCGCTCCGGTACGCGGCGGATACCGATACGCCTGACCCGCGCATTGTCGAAGTAGCCGACTTGCTCGACTCGGCGCTGTGGCTTGCAGAGGACGCCACGCCGCGCCTGTGGGGGTCGGAGCCATGACGCGCCGGCTCACCGGGAACAGGTGTCAATGCGCCGCCTGTGGGCTCTACCTGACCAGCCCGCGCGAGTTCGACCGTCACCGCACCGGCGCCTTTGCACGGGCCGGCGAGTGGCGAGGCAGCCGACGATGCCTGCAGGTGGCTGAGTTGATCGAGCGCGGCTGGCGGCAGGATGGGCGCGGATTCTGGATGCAAGGGCGCCTGGAAGGTGCGCGGGCAGGCATTGGGCGACCGTGCGGGCAGGTGGGCGCTACGGGGGTAAAGGAGGCCGTTCAATGAGCCGCAAATTTCGGAAGCCGGGCTCCGAGCGGTGGGGCGACATTCGCGGTGGAATGGCATTCGTCATCCCGGTAGCTCTGGTTCGCCATCCCAGTTATCGGCTGGCGAGCCCCTACGTCCACAAGCTGATAGCTGACCTTTCCACGCAATACACGGGCTACAACAACGGCTACCTGTGTGCCGCTTGGTCGCTCATGCGCGAGCGGGGTTGGCGTTCCCGCTCGACGCTGGAAAAGGCATGTGCGGAAGCTGAGCACTACCGAATCCTCGAACGGACACAGCAGGGAGGGCGGAACCGTCCCAATCTGTACGCGTTCACGTGGCGCCGCATTGATCGCGTGGAGGGACGTAAGCCCCTCGACGTGGCGCCCACGCTCAAGCCCAGTGACGCATGGGACGCTGAGATTCCGCCGTTCACCTGCAAGCGAAAAAACGCTAAGGCATCCCCGCCACGTGGGCTTACAAGCGAGAAACAAGCCCGCGACGTAGGCAAGGGTTGCACGGCTGGCGGGCTTGCTGGCGCAGACAAGCCCACCACGCGGGCTAGTCGTGGCCCAACTACTAAGTTGCCTTCCCCGCCAGATGGGCACCTAACAATTGTTGCCAGTAGCAGGGCCGCAGGCAGCGGGCTCGGGGGCGCGGTTGTAGAGGCCGGCCAGTGAACAGTGGCGTGTTCGACCGCAGTTGCTCGCATGGCAGCCGACGAGCCTGCAGGCGGATCGACTACCACGCGAGCCCGGAAGCGGTGAGGGCGATTGAAGCCCGCCGAGCGCGTGAGAGGCCCGGCAGCGTGCGGGCGACGAACCGAGCGGTCTTGGACGCCATCGTGTCCGAGTGGGCCGCGCTCACTGGCCTGTTCCCTCAAGCGGTCGACGCCATGAGTCCGAGCGGGGACGCCGGAGTTATCTCACCGTTTCGCGCGCGGGCGTATGACTGCGGGGCAGCGGCGCCGCCGTGGGCTGCTGACTGGATCGCGGCGAGTCGGGCACGGAATGCCGGCCGGCGCGTCATCTGCGGCGCTCGACGCCACCGGGACGGGAAGCCGTGCGGCGCGCTGAGCGAGCCGGGCAAGAGGCGCTGCAGGTTCCACGGAGGGAGGTCGACGGGACCGCGCACGCCAGAGGGCAAGGCCCGTGCGCTGGCAAACCTAAGGCGCGGGCAAGAGGGCCAGGACGAGCGGGGCGGTGGCGCTACAGAGGCCGACCAATGCGAGGATGGGCGTTAGGTGGCGAGGGCGCATGGCTGCAGGCTCAAGGAGGCCCCGCGCGGCTGGACCTGCGGCGTACTCGTCGGGGGTCCGATCCCGAGTCAGTGGGCCGCCCGCGCGGGGCAGGTGGAGCCTCGCGTGCGTGGGTGGGCGGCTCTATCCGAGCGTGCCCCTTTGCCGTGTAGGACTTATCCGACTGCAGCGGTCGGGCCGTCACCGGTAACCGTTACCAGCGAAGCCGCGCGATCACCGGGGCCGTTCGCGGTGAGGCGGGCTGTAGTTGAACTACACCCTGACCCGACGGAGGCGAGCCGCCCGGCGGAGTCGGATTCCACGACGGGGCGTAGCCGGGCTACACCGGCGACGGCTGCGGGCAGGGAGGGGGTATGTCAGAGCTTGCCGGGCGCCGAGGTGTACACCGGTCGCATCCGTTCTTTGGCGCATCCACAATTCAAAAAGACGACCCCCGCCGTGTGCTGATTTGATCGCCACGGGGGAGCAATTCTCTGCGTGAGAGGGCGGGCCGTTTCGCGGGCTCACGGCCTGCCGACTTTCCGAATACCCCCCGGTCGGGGTCAGAATCCGGGCACGCTGCAAGATGGCGTGGGCTTGCCCCGGATCGTGTGCCGCGCCGCCCAGCGGCCTAGCTGGCGCATGGCCTTTTCCTTCGAGCGATAGCGCGCGACCGGCTCCCAGTCGATGATTACGGCCCATCGGTCGCCGTCCCTGCAGACCTTCGCCACGTAGACCGAGCGAAAGCGCAAGCGGGCAACGTCGCCGTCGTCCAGCCAGAAGTGATCCGGGTGCAGGTCCATGCGGGCATTGTTCGCGTGCCTGTCTCATGCACCGCGCCGGGCGCCGGGCGCCGCCACGCGCGGGCCCTGTGATCGGATGAGAGTGAGACTGCTGCGTAGTCGGACTACACGTGGCCTGCCTGGGAGGAAACGGTGGCGATTACGCAAGCCGGGCAGGCGAGCGGCCTGCAGCCCAGCGTACCGACCGTGGGGGTAATTCTGGGGGTATCAAAGCGACGATCGTCGCAGAAGCACCAATGCCGGCAATAACTTAGGCCGCCGATGCGGTGCCGACAGCCGGCACCAGCGGGGCAAGGTGCCCCGGACGCTTGGCCTCGCGCGACGGGGCGCCCGTCGCGGAAGTTGCACGCCCGGTGCTCGCGCCAGCATGCGCGCGCGGGATGAATCCCGGCGTAAGCGTATGCCGGCATGGCCGCTGCCAGCAGCGGGCGTTCATGCGGCCCTGCCGGGAGCATGCCCCGGGCGCCGCTTACAATCGCGTCGATCCCCCATGCCGCAGGCCGAGCGATGAAGCCCCGTACCGCCGTCACCCTCATCGGCGCGCCCACCGACGTCGGCGCCGGCCACCGCGGCGCGCGGCTGGGCCCGGAGGCACTGCGCATCGCCGGCCTGGGCGAGGCGCTGCTCGCGCGCGGGCTCGACGTGCTCGACCGCGGCAACCTCGACGGCCCGCGCAATCCCTGGACCGACGCGGTCGACGGCTACCGCCATATCGCCGAGGTCACCGAGTGGAACCGCAACGTGATGGAGGCAGTGTACGCCGAGCTCGCCGGGGGGCGCATGCCCATCCTGCTCGGTGGCGACCACTGCCTCGGGCTGGGCTCCATCACCGGCGTGGCCCGCTGGTGCCGCGAGAACGGAAAGAAGCTGCGCGTGCTCTGGCTCGACGCGCATGCCGACTTCAACACCAGCGAGGTCACGCCCAGCGGCAACATCCACGGCATGCCGGTGGCCTGCCTCTGCGGGCTGGGCCCGAAACCGCTCACGCACCTGTCGGGCACGGCGCCCGCGGTGCGGCCGGACGAGATCCGCCAGATCGGCATCCGCTCGGTCGACGAGGGCGAGCGCCGGCTCATCAGGCAGTACGGGCTGGACGTCTACGACATGCGCTACATCGACGAGGTGGGCATGCGCGCCGCCATGGACGAAGCGCTGGCCGGCCTCGACGAGGACACCCACCTGCACGTGAGCTTCGACGTGGACTTCCTCGACCCGTCGATCGCGCCGGGCGTGGGGACCACGGTCATGGGCGGCCCCACCTACCGCGAGGCGCAGCTGGTCATGGAGATGGTCTGCGACACCGGGCGCCTGGGCTCGCTGGACATCGTCGAGCTCAACCCGCTGATCGACGACCACAACCGCACCGCGGTCCTGGCCGTCGACCTCGTCGAGAGCCTGTTCGGCAAGTCGACGCTGCTGCGCGACTGAGCCATCCACGCCGCAGTGTCGCGGCGGACGTGTGCCGTCGCGTGCGACCGGTGTCGGCAGCCGGGGCTTTCGCGTGCGTACGGACGTCGACGCGCGGTCGACGCGCGCCGTAACGCCGCCGGGAATGAACCGCGCATGAGGGCGCAGGCACCGCCGGAGGCGGCAGTGCACATCCGTTTCACGGCGGCTGGCGTGTCATCGCCCCACGAAATTCCCCCATGCCCCGCCCGCGGGGCGGACTCCCAGGAGATGACACCATGAAGCGTCTGACTGCCCTGCTGCTGCTCGCGATCTTCACGATGGGCACGCTGACCGCGTGCAACACGATGGCCGGCCTCGGCCGCGACGTCGAGAAGGTCGGCGACAAGGTCGAGGACAAGGCCGAGGACTGCAAGGACGGGAAGTGCTGAACCAGGCATCCGCCATCGCGTGAACGTGGAAAGGGCCGGAGCGATCCGGCCCTTTCCGTTTCCGCCGGCCCGCGGGCGGGGTTACCAGCCGCGCGGCGGGTCGGGCACGAACCCGCCGGGGAAGGCGCGCGGCTCGTCGCGATGGCGGCCGTAGCCGCGGTAGGGCCCGATGCCGCGCCCGGCCAGCGCGCGCGCGTCGTCGTAGCGCAGCTCGACCACCTGCACCGGATGCCGGCTGGCGCGCACGAAGCCCGTGCGCGATGCGGGCGCGTACTCGCGGCGCCCGTGCCCGGTGCCCAGCTCCTGCGCACGCGACTTCGCCAGCTCCGGCGCCGAGGCCGGCGCGGCGGGCGCGGACTCGGCCGCCGCGTCCCGGCCGGCCTGCGCGCGCGGCAGGTAGACGCGCGGGGGCGGCAGGTGGTGCGCTTCGTCGAACACGGCGATGCCGATCACGCCGACGTCGTGCGGCCGCCCGGTGCGCGCGGCGTAGCTGTCGCCGAAGTCGGCGAAGTAGAACTGCGCGACATCGCGCAGGGACTTGCGCCAGCCCGCGACCTCGGTCGTCTGCCAGGGCTCGAGCACGTAGCCGCCCTGGCCGGTGTCGGCCGTCCGGCCCGAGATCGCGTTGACGCCGTCGACGCTGAGCACCACCAGCACGCGGGCGGGGCTGTGGTTGGTCAGGCGGACCGCGTAGCGATGCCCCGGCGTGCCGGGCACCCAGCGCTGCCCGCGGTGCGCGTACTGCGGCAGTTCGATGCCCTCGTCGCGGTCGACGATCGACAGCTCGACCGGACCGTCGCGGTGGTACTGGGCCTGCGCCAGCGGCGCGGCGAGGGCGAGCAGGGAGGCGAGGGCGAAGGCACGGGTTCTCATGGCGGTGGCCGGGGTGGAAGGTGTGTGAACTAACGCACGCCCGGCCTTAACGGGGTTGCGATCGCCCGCCCGGTCGCCGTCCGCGTTCACGCCGTGTTGCCGGGCCGGCCGCCCGGGGCCGCGGACAGCGCGGGGTAAACTCGCGCACCGCCCGTTCCCCGCATCGCAATGACCCGCACCCGCGTCCTCACCGGCATCACCACGTCCGGCACGCCGCACCTGGGCAACTACGCCGGCGCGATCCGCCCGGCCATCGAAGCCAGCCGCGATCCGTCGGTGGAAAGCTTCTATTTCCTCGCCGACTACCACGCGCTGATCAAGGTGTCCGACCCCGCGCGCGTGCAGCGCTCCACGCTGGAGATCGCCGCGAGCTGGCTGGCCTGCGGGCTGGATCCAAAGCAGGTCTGGTTCTACCGGCAGAGCGACATCCCCGAGATCCCCGAACTCACCTGGCTGCTCACCTGCGTGGCGGGCAAGGGCATCCTCAACCGCGCGCATGCCTACAAGGCGGCGGTCGACAGGAACCGCGAGGCGGGCGAGGACGACGATGCCGGCATCACCGCCGGGCTCTTCATGTACCCGGTGCTGATGGCGGCCGACATCCTCGTCTTCGACGCGCACAAGGTGCCGGTGGGGCGCGACCAGATCCAGCACATCGAGATGGCGCGCGACTTCGGGCAGCGCTTCAACCACCTCTTCGGCGCGGATTTCACGCTGCCCGAGGCGGCCATCGAGGAGCACGTGGCCACGCTGCCCGGCCTCGACGGCCGCAAGATGTCCAAGAGCTACGACAACGTCATCCCGCTGTTCGCCCCGCGCGAGCAGCTGAAGAAGCTGATCTATTCCATCGTCACCGACTCCCGCGCACCCGGCGAGCCCAAGGACGCCGACGCGTCGAACGTGTTCCAGCTCTACCAGGCCTTCGCCACCGCGGAGCAGGCCGCGGACATGCGGCGCGCGTTCGAGGCCGGCATCGCCTGGGGCGAGGCCAAGCAGGCGCTGTTCGAGCGCATCGATGCCGAGATCGCGCCGCTGCGCGAGAAGTACGAGGCACTGATCGCCCGGCCGGCCGAGATCGAGGCCATCCTGCGCGACGGCGCCGCGCGCCTGCGTGCGACCTATGCCACGCCGCGGCTGGCGCGGCTGCGCGAGGCGGTGGGCCTTCGCGACCTCTCGAAGGCCGTGGTGGCCGTGCCGGCGGGCGCGGACCGGCCCGCGCCCGCCGCGTTCAAGCAGTACCGCGAGGCCGACGGGAAGTTCTACTTCAAGCTCGTGCGCGGCGACCGCGTGCTGCTGCAGAGCGCTGGCTTCGATGCGCCGCGCGAGGCCGGCCAGCGCGTGGCCGCGCTCAAGCAGGCGGGCCGGCTCGACGACGAGGCGCTGCTGGCCGACGGCGCCACGCGCGAGGAAGTGGACGCCGCGCTCGCCGAGCTCGCGGGGGCCGAGGCATGAGCCCGCAGGTGCAACTGCACCTGGCGCTGATCCTCTTCCTGCCCTGGTTCGCGATCCTGGGCGGCCTGTTCTGGTTCTATCCACGCGGGCCGCGTACACCGGCGCGCCGGGCGTTCGACATCGCCTCGCTCGCGTTGGCCGTCATCGCCTTCGTGGTGGCCATCCGCTGGGGCCATGCGATCGCCGAGCCCACCGGCAGCGCGGGCAACATCTGGCGGCAGGTGGTCGCCACCGCCACCGGCTACGGGGTGTTCCTGGCGGTGATGACCGTCGCCTTCTTCCTGCGCCGCGGCTGGCTGCGCCGCCACGGCTGAGGCTCAGGCCGCGAGCGCGAAGTCGGCGTACATGAAGCGTCCGTCGCGCAGTACGCGCTCGCCGGGCACCAGGTGCAGGGGCGAGGCCAGCATGGGCCCGGCGCTGACGAGCGTGTGGAACTCGCCGTTCTCGCCGCAGGGATCGCAGCCGGGCGGAAGCGCGTCGAGAAGCGCATCGTCGAAGGCACGGCCGGCGAAGGCCGCGTCCAGCTGCGTGGTGTCCACGCAGGTCAGGTGCGCGACCAGGCCCTCGCGCAGCATGGTGCGGGCCAGCGCGGCCGTGTCGGCGGGAAACAGCGGCGTCTGGATGCGCCAGCCGTGGCGCGCGCACAGCGCCTCGCGCCAGGCGCGGATGTCCGACAGGTAGAGGTCGCCGAACGCGACGGTGCCCACCTGCGGCCAGCGCGCCCGCGCCCGCGCGAGTGCGCCGGCGAAGGACGCCTCGTAGACCGCGTTGTCGCAATGCGAGGGAATCGGGGCCTCGAGCAGGGGCAGGCCCGCCGCGCGCGCCTGCGCGGCGAGCACGTCGCGGCGGATGCCCTGCATGGCCACGCGGTCGTGCTCGGCATTGACGGTGGTGAGCAGTGCGACCACCTCCACGCCGCGCTGGCGCAGCACGTGCAGCGCCCAGGCCGCGTCCTTCCCGCCACTCCAGGCGAGCAGCACGGGCTCCTGCGGGCCCACGGCCCGGTCAGGCCGCAGTGACGTCGCGCAGCTGCCAGCCGCTGCCGGCGAGCAGGCGCAGGCGATGGCGGACCACGTCGCCGGGCAGCGAGGTCACCAGCACGAGGTCGATGTGCAGGTCGTGCTGCTCGCCCTTGACCGTCGCGCCCGGGTCGGTCGCGCCCAGGCCCGGGTCCACGTCGTCCGGATCCTCCTGCATCGCGCGCCAGCGCTCGAAGAGGTCCGTCGATCGCAGTGCGGACTGGAGCTGATGCGCGAACTCCTCGGCTCCGTGCGCGGTGAAGGAGAGCGCGGGATCGCTGCCGCGGGCGGCGGCGCCGTCGGGGAGGCTGATGTAGTAGCGCGTGGGCATCGGGATCTCCTGCGGTTCCGTGATGCTAGGGAGCATGCCATCCGCGGGCGGTGAACGGACGGACGGTGCTGGACGCGCATGCGCGCGCGGCCGAGGATCGGTGGCGGATCCGCATGGAGGTGCATGATGACCACGAAGGCTTCCCCGGCGCGCCTGGCGCCCCTGCTCGCCATTGCCCTGCTCGCGGCCTGCAGCCGCGAACAGCCTCCCGCCGAGCCCGGCTCCCCCGGCACCGCCGAGGCCGCGTCCGACGTGGGCGCGACGCCGGCTGCGCCCACCGGGCCGATCGACGTGCGTCCGCTGGCCGGCCAGGCCGAGGCCGGGGTGGAGGCGCTTCTGGGTACGCCGCAGGCCTGCGCGGACGTGGCGCAGGGCCGGCGCTGCACCTATGCGCGTGGCGTCGAGATCGTCTACATCAATGGCATGGCCGACCACATGGTGGTGGCGGACCTGGGCGGCGCGCCCTTCGAGCCCGCGACCATCGCGCGCATCGGGCTGGCGGGTGCGGAACCGCAGCAGGCCGACGCGGATGCGATCCGCTGGCAGAACGCCGGTGGCATGCGCGAGATCGTGCTCGAGCGCGGGGCGGACGGGCGCGCGGGGCGCTTCGTCATCAAGGCGATGACGCCGTAGACGGCGCGCGCGCGGGTCGACGCCCGGGGTTCGGGATCCCATGGCAGCCGCCTGCCCGCGAGGGCGGCTCAGCCCTCACCGGGCAGCGGGGCCCGCCCAAGGCCTGACCCTCGCCCCGCCCGTCGTGCGTGCCGGGCAGGGCGTCCATGCGCGGCATCGCCCTGCGAATGTCGGCCACCCCGGCGTCGCGCCGAACGACGACGGCCCGCGCGAGGCGGGCCGTCGGGTCGAACGCGGGGAGGGAGATCAGTCCTCGGTGTGGCTGTGGGCCTCGGTGCCGCCCTCGCCGAAGGTCAGGCCGTCGGCCTGGCGATGCCAGAAGAACTCGGGTGCCTTCGTGTTCAGGCCGCCGACTTCCGCCATGTCCTTCTCCACGTCGAACAGGCGTCCGTCGACCATCACGTAGCGCGTGTCGATGGTGGCGCGGATGTTCTCCAGCGGATTGGAATTGAGCACCACGAGGTCGGCCTGCTTGCCCGCCTCGATGGAGCCGAGCTGCCTGGACAGGCCGAGGTAGTCGGCACCATCAATCGTGAAGGCGCGCAGCGCCTCGAACGGGGTGAAGCCGCCCTGCACGAGCGACCAGGCTTCCCAGTTCGGCGACAGGCCCTGCAGCTGGCCGTGTCCGCCGACCTGGATCTTGATCCCTGCGTCGCGCATCTTCTTGGCCGCCTTGGCCACCTCGACGTGCCAGTAGTCCCAGTCCGGGCCGGTTTCGCGGCGGATCGAGCGAGCATCGAGCGTCTCGCGCGGGAAGAAGCGCGCGAGCTTCTTGTCCTCCCAAACCGCCTCGCGCGAATACCACCAGTACTCGCCCGAGAGGCCGCCGTAGCTCACCACCAGCGTGGGCGTGTTGCGCACGTCGGTCTGCGACCACAGGCCCAGCACGTCCTTGTACAGCGGCGCGATCGGGATGTTGTGCTCCACGCCCGTGGCACCGTCGAGCACCATGGTCATGTTGTGGTGGAAGGTCGAGCCGCCTTCCTCCACCACCAGCATGCCGAGCTCACGCGCGGCCTGGTTCATCTGCTGGCGCTGGTCGCGGCGCGGCTGGTTGTAGCTCTTGAGCGAGAACGCGCCGGCGGCCTTCATGCGGCGTGCGTGGCTGCGCGCATCGTCCAGCGAGTTGACCACCGCCTTGAAGTCGCCATCGGCGCCGTAGAGGATGGTGCCGGTGGAGAACAGGCGCGGGCCCACCATCTTGCCGGCCTTGAGCAGCTCGGCCTGCGAGAACACGAACTCGGTGCTCGCCGAAGGATCGTGCATCGTGGTGATGCCGAAGGCGAGGTTGGAGTAGTAGGCCCAGTTCTGCTGCGGCAAGATGCCGCTGCCGAAGTTCGCCGAATGCGCATGCGAGTCGATGTAGCCCGGCACGATGGTCTTGCCGCTGGCGTCGATCGTGCGCGCGCCCGCCGGCACCTGCACGGAACCTGCGGGGCCGACGGCGACGATGGTGTCCCCGCGCACCACGACCGTGCCGTTCTCGATCACTTCCTGCGTTTTTTCGGCATCGCGCATGGTGACGATGCGTGCATTGGTGAAGGCCACCGTCTGCTGCGGCGTGTAGACCGGCGCGGTGAGGCCCACCGGAATGCCGCCTTCGCTCGAAGTCGGCTTGGGTAGCACCGATGGCGCACCGGGCAGGAAGGCGAAGGTCTGCGACAGCGGGCGCGAGAAATAGCGGTCGCCCACCATCCAGTTGAGCGACTTCGAATCCGCGCTCCAGTGCAGGTGGCTGCCCACGTCGGCGGTGACCTGCACCACCGGCATGGCCTTGTTGTCCTTCGACAGCTCGATGGCCTTGCCCGCGCTCACCAGCGGGGTGACGTAGGCATTGAACAGCTCGGTGAAGGCGATCCACTTGCCATCGGGGCTGATGCGCACGTTGTTGGCGTACTTGAGGTCGTAGACCTCGCGCGGCTCCTCGCCAGAGAGGCCCACCGACATCAGCTTCTTCTTCAAACCCGAGCCGGTGAAGTAGTAGACGCGCTGGCCATCGGCGCTGAACTGCGGGTCGTAGCCCTCAAGGCTGATGCGCTTGGGCGAGCCGCCGTTCGCGTCGACGAGGTAGATGCCCGGGTCGCGCGTCCACAGCGCGCCGGTCAGGCCCGTGCCACGGGTCTTGGCATAGACCACGCGGCGGCCGTCGGGCGAGAAGTTCGGACTGTAGTAGTAGCCCTTCTCGGTCGTGAGCCTGCGGCCCTGGCCGCCGCCGTTCGCGTCGCGCACCCAGATCGCGCCGAGGTCGGTGTCCGACCACGTGGTGTAGAGCAGGCGGCCACCGTCGCGGCTGAAGCTCGGCTGGTATTCGTAGACGCCGGTGCTGCCGGTGAGGCGCTGCGGCGCGCCGTTCGGGAGCGCCTTGCGGTACAGGTGCCCGAGCGCGTGGAAGACCAGCGTGCGGCCGTCGCGGCTGGTCGCCACGTCGCGGATCATCTTCGGGGTGAAATTGCCCTCGTCGATCGTCTGCGCAAAGCGCAGCGGCTGCGAGACGGTCTGCTCGACCTGCGCGGTGAACGGCACATTCGTCGCGTTGCCGTTGCCCATGTCCACGCGCCAGAGCTTGCCCTGCGCCCAGACCACGACGGACTTCGAATCCGGCGTCCAGTCGAAGTTCGAATACGGGCCGAAGATCGCCCAGGCTTCCTGCTGATCGTGCGAGAGGCCGTCCCAGACCGGGCGCGTCGCGCCGCTGGAAAGATCCAGCACGTGCAGCACCGACTTGTCGCGGATGCGCTTCACATACGCGAGCGACTTGCCGTCCGGCGAGGGCTGCGGACGCACCGCGCCGCCGGGGCCGGAGAGCAGCGTGTCGATGCGACCGGTCTCGCGATCCAGGCGCTTGATCGCGTAGATGCCCTCGTGGGGGTTCTTGTTGTACTGGAAGGTCGGGCCGGGCGTGACGTCCTCGCTGAAGTAGACATAGCGCCCGTCGGGCGAGACGGCCGGCTCGCCGAGGTCCTGCTGGTCGTGTTTCTGCTTGGTCAGCTGCACGCCCGCGCCGCCGGCCACGTGGTACATCCACAGCTCGCCCGCGCCCAGCGAGCGCTCGCCGGTGAAATGCTTGCGGCCGATGATGAACTGCCCGTCCGGCGTCCACGCCGGGTTGTTGAGCAGGCGGAAATCCTCCTTGGTCACCTGCACGGCATTGGAGCCATCCGTGCGCATGCGCCAGAGGTTGTTGCCGCCGCCGCGGTCGCTGGTGAACGCGATTTCCGAGCCGTCCGGGGAGAAGCGCGGCTGCACGTCCCAGGCGAGCCCTGTGGTGATGCGGCGCGCGGTGCCGCCGCCGATGGGCAGCAGGTAGATGTCGCCCAGCATCGAGAAGGCGATCTGCCGGCCGTCGGGCGAGACGTCGACGTCGAGCCAGGTGCCCTCGTCGGTGCTGAAGCTGACGGTCTTGCTCGTGCCGCGCGGCGCGTTGACGTCCCACTTCTTCTCGTCGGTGGCGGCCGCCTTGGCGCTGCCGCGCCCGGCGTCGTTGGCCGTCTGCGCCTTGTCGACGGCGACGGGTGCGAGCGCGTCCTGCTCGAGTTTCGGGTCCTTGTCCGGGGGCGGGGCGTGCTTGCCGTCCTGGGCGAGCGCGAGGACGGGGCCGAGAGAGAGCGCGCTGGCGAGCGCCAGCGAGAGGAGCGTGCGGGTGGGAGTCATGAGGACGAAGGGCCGGGACCAGCCGTCGAGGCTAACCCAGGCCCTTCGCCCGCAACCGGGCCGGAAGTCCTGCCTCCGGCCGACGGGTGCGCAGTTTTCAGTCGTAGGCCGGCGCGTCGGAGGCGAAGGCCAGGGTGAGCGAGCCGCGGCCGACGTTCACCATCGCCGTCAGGCTCATCATGCTTTCGAACACGTCCACGCCATGCTGGCGGCAGGTGTCGACGAGCTCGCGGTAGCCCGGCAGCGCGTGCATCTCCTCCAGCTTGCCGCCATAGCTCACGGCCACGGTCGGCGTGAGCAGCCTGCCCTCGCGCACGCGGCGCGCGGCCAGCCCGAAGAGCTTCTCGGCGGCGGTGTCGAAGCCCTTGAACTTGGCCAGCGGGCCGGTCTCGCCGCGGTTGCAGTGCAGCAGCGGCTTGATGTCGAGCGCACTGCCCAGCGCGGCCGAGAGGAAGCTCACGCTGCGGTCGCCGCGGTGGCGGGTGCGGTTGCGCAGGTAGTTGAGGTCGCGCGGCACCATGTAGGCGTGCGTGGCCAGCGCCACCTGCTCGATGCGCGCGCGCATGCGCGGCGCGCCTTCGCCGGCATCGCGCAGGCGCACGGCCTCCACCGCGCAGATCGCCTGGCCCGAGAACACGCTCTGGGTGTCGATCACGCGCAGCGAGAAGGGCGAGGTGATGCCGGCGGCGCTGCGCGGGCCCTTGTAGTCGTTGAGGATCGCGAAGCTGGCCTGCTGCGCGTTGTCGTGCACCGGGCTGCGCGTCTTCGTGATCGTCATGCAGAAGACGTAGTCGTAGTCGATGACCAGCTTGCGCAGGAACAGGTCCTGGATCTGCTGCACCGAGAACGGCTGGGTCTCGGCGGTGGCGGTGAGCTCGGCCGACTGCGCGTCGAGGAACTCGAGCGTGGCCTGCTCGTTGCGGTGGTCCGCCAGCACGGCGCTGCCGATCTTGACGGTGATCGGCAGCATGGTGAAGTTGCGCTGGATGTAATCCAGCGGCAGGTCGCAGGCCGAGTCGACGACCAGTCCGATGCGCATGAGGGCCCCCTGTGGCCTTGTGGTTCGTTCGCTGTCGGAGCCGATTATCGGCCCGGCGGGCCGGGGCTGTAGCGGATTTTTTCCGGACGCCCGCGTATGGATGCCGCCGCGCCGCCCGGATGGCCGCGGGGCGGCCGGATCTGCCGCGCACGGGCAGCCGGCGGCCGGTGGCGACGGAAACGGCGCGCCGCCCGGGGACAGCGCGCCGCTGGACCGGCCGTCAGCGCGCCCGGTCGGGCACCGTGTAGGCGCGCGGCAGCGGGCCCTCGCTGCGCCAGTAGCGGTCGCGCAGTTCGGTCTGGCGGCTGCGCATTTCGATGGGGCGGCCGCCGAACCAGACCTGCTGCGCGACGCTGCTCACGTCCAGCGGGTCGCCCGTCCACAGCACCAGGTCGGCGCGCTGCCCGGGGGCGATGCCGCCCGCGCCGGCCAGGCCGAAGGCCTCGGCCGGCACGCGGGTGAGCGCGGCCAGGCCGTCCTCCCAGGGCAGGCCCTGGGCGACGGCGTTGCCCGCCAGCTGGCGCACCTTGCGCGCGTTGTGGGAGGCATCGCCCGACTGCACGACGCCCACCGGCACGCCCGCCGCGCGCAGCAGCGCGGCGTTGTCCATGCGTGCGCCCAGGCGGTCGAAGTCGGCGGGCAGGTTCGCCAGCGGGTCGACGAACACCGGCACCTTCGCCGCGGCCAGCTCGCGCGCGAGCTTCCAGGCTTCGGCGCCGCCGGAAATCGCGATGCGCAGATCGTGCCGATCGGCAAAGCGCAGCAGCTGGCGGATGTCGGCGGCGCGGTCGACCTTGAACATCACGCGGCCATGGCCGGCCAGGAAGCGCGACAGCACCGCGCGCCCGGCGGGGGTGAGCAGGGCCATCGGCGAGGTGGCCGGGATGCGCCCGCGCGCCTCGTCGAAGAACTGCTCCAGCAGCATCCACTGCGCCGCGCGCGACTGGCCGGTCAGGCCCGAGGCATCGTTGCCCAGCTCGACGAACAGCACCTTCGGGCCGGCCGGGTCGGGCGAGCCGTCCAGACGCACCACCGCGCCCTGGCCGGCGATGATCGAGCCGCCCTCGCCCGTGCCCGGGCCCAGCAGCGTCCAGCCCAGGCCCTCGACGCGGTTGACCGCCAGCAGCGAGGACTCGGGATTGAAGGCCAGGGTGACGTCGAACTCCGGCCGCACCGTCATCTCGCGCGTGCCGCGGCCGAGGGTGAGCGTGGCGTCCACCGTCTTGGCCTCGCCGGAGACCTCCTCCAGGCCCATGCGCGTGATGCCGCCGAACAGCGTCGGCGTGACCGGCCGCCCGCCGGCGTCCACGCTGGGCACGTTGTCGGCGGCCGAGAGGTTGGGGCCGACCGCGACGACCTTGCCGCCGCTGACCAGGATGTCGGCGTTCTGCAGCGTGCCGCGCGCGGTGGCGGTGTGCACGGTGGCGTTTCGGATCAGCAGCTCCTGCGCGGGGAGCGCGGGGGCGAGCGCGAGCAGCAGCGCGCCGGCGAGGGTCTTCAGGCGGCTCACTGCACACCTCCGCGGGCGTTCTGGCCGAGCACGAAGTCCGACACCGGCTGCCTCGAGGGATCGTTGCGGTCGTATACCCGCGCACCGTCGATGTAGACCTGCTCGGCCTTGGCATAGACGCTGAAGGGGTTGCCGTTCCACAGCACCACGTCGGCCATCTTTCCGGGCTCCAGCGTGCCGGTCTTCTCCAGCACGCCCAGCGACTTCGCCGCGTTGCTGGTCAGCCAGCGGATGGCGCGCTCGGGCGCGATGTCCATGCCGGCGCGCCGGGCGCTGGCCATCACCTTCGCGGCCTCCTGGTTGAGGCGCTGGATGCCTTCCTCGGAATCGGAGTGCACGATCGCGCAGCCGTTCGGGCGGCTGTCGACGATCGCGATGTTCTCCTGGATGCCGTCGAAGGCCTCCATCTTGAAGCCCCACCAGTCGGCCCAGAGCGCGCCGCAGACGCCTTCGGCAGCCAGGCGGTCGGCCAGCTTGTAGGCCTCCACGCCGTGGTGGAACGCGGCGACCTTGAAGCCGAACTCCTTCGCGAGGTCGAGCATCACCGCCATCTCGTCGGCGCGGTAGCAGTGGATGTGCACCTGGATGTCGCCGTTCATGGCGCCGGCCAGCGTGTCCATCTTGAGGTCGCGCTTGCCGCCGGTGTCCTGCTGGCTGTCGGCATCGCCGCCGCGCTGCCACCAGGAGCGCTTCTTCGGCGGCTTGGGCATGTTCTTGCGGCGGTATTCGCTGGCGTCGATGAAGGCCGCGCGGTAGCCGGCCACGTTGCCCATGCGCGTGGACGGCCCGCCCTTCTGCCCGTAGACGCGCTTGGGGTTCTCGCCGCAGGCCATCTTCAGGCCCCAGGGCGCGCCGGGGAATTTCATCGCCTGGTAGGTGGTGGCCGGCACGTTCTTGAGCGTGACGCCGCGCCCGCCGACGAGGTTGGCGCTGCCGGGCAGGATCTGCAGGGTGGTCACGCCGCCGGCGAGGGCGGCCGAAAAGCCCGGGTCCTGCGGCCAGACCGAATGCTCGGCCCAGACGTTCGCGGTGACCGGGCTGGTGGCCTCGTTGCCGTCCTGGTGCGACTGCGTGCCCGGGCTGGCGTACACTCCCAGGTGCGAATGCACGTCGATGATGCCGGGCGTGATCCACTTGCCGGTGGCGTCGACCACGGTCGCATCCGCCGGGGCCTGCAGGGCCCGGCCCACCTGCACGATGCTGCCCCCGCGCATCAGCACGTCCGCGCCGTCCAGGCGCTCGCCGGTGCCGGTGAGCACGATGGCGTTGCGCAGCAGCACCGGCGGGTTCGGCAGCGCGCGGTAGGTGCTGGGGTAGGGGTCCTGGACGAAGCGCGACGGGCGCGCGGGCTTTTGCGCGTCCTGCGCGGGCACGGCCAGCGGCGCGGCGAGCGCCGCGGCGCAGAGCAGCGAAAGCAGGGTTCGGGACATGGAAGACGTCGGGCACGGGTGGACAGGCGACCCTAGCCGGCCGCACCTGCTGCGTCACCATGACCTTCGTCATGGGCGGTGCGACAATCGCCCGAAAACGTGAACGAATTCAGATGAAAGAAAAACCGGAAATCGTCTCCAACTGGCTGCCGCGCTACACCGGCGTCGCGCTCGAGGATTTCGGCGAGCACATCCTGCTCACGAACTTCGGCGGCTACCTGCAGACCTTCGCGCGCCTCACCGGCGCGCCCATCGTGGGGCTGGACCGGCCCATGCCCAGCGCCACCGCCGACGGCATCACCATGATCAACTTCGGCATGGGCAGCCCGAACGCGGCCACGCTGATGGACCTGCTCTCGGCGATCTCGCCCAAGGCCGTGCTGTTCCTCGGCAAGTGCGGCGGCCTCAAGCGCAAGAACAAGCTCGGCGACCTGGTGCTTCCGATCGCCGCCATCCGCGGCGAGGGCACGTCCAACGACTACATGCCGCCCGAGGTGCCCGCGCTGCCCGCATTCGCCCTGCAGCGCGCGGTCTCGACCATGATCCGCGACCTCGGCCACGACTACTGGACCGGCACCGTCTACACCACCAACCGCCGCGTCTGGGAGCATGACGAGGCGTTCAAGGAGTACCTGCGCCGCCTGCGCTGCATGGCCATCGACATGGAGACGGCGACGATCTTCGCGGCCGGCTTCGCCAACCGCATTCCCTGCGGCGCGCTGCTGCTGGTCTCGGATGCGCCGATGACGCCGGAAGGGGTGAAGACAGCCGAGTCGGACGCGAAGGTCACCGCGGACTTCGTCGACAACCACATCCAGGTCGGCATCGAGGCGCTGCGCCTGATCCGCCGCCACGGCAAGTCGGTGCGCCACCTGCGCTTCGACGAGTAGCCGTCGCGCGCCGCAGCGCGTGGTCCAGGTCCATGGAAAACGCCGGGATGTCCCGCCGTTTTCCGCATCCCGCCCGGCGGCGACCGGCGGCGCGCCACGTCGCGACGGCTGAGATGCCGCGCCTGCAGACTGTCCCACCGGACAGGAGCAGGACATGGAACAGGCCTTCCTGGTGGTCCTCGGCGCGGCGCTGACGTGGGCCTTCTACTTCGTGCAGCGCCGCGTGGAGAGGCGCCGCACCACCGAGGCCATCGAGCGCAGCCAGAAGCTGCTCGCGCTCAAGCAGGGCCTGGAAGGCGCGAAAACCAGCCTGGGCGAGCTTCAGCGCTTCGAGCACGGGCTGGTCGGCAAGGCGCAGAGCGCGGTGGAGATCGCCGACGGCATCGTCACGCGTGCGGAGGAGGTCGTCGAGCGCGGCGCGGCCGGCGTACTACACGACGACGAGTTCACCGCGCAGGCCCGCGAGCGCCTGCTGCTGGCCGACGCACGCATGCGCCGCGTGGTGGCGACGGTGCGTGCGCAGCTCGACGGCGGGGAACTGGCCGCCTTCGACCGCGCGCATGCGGCCTGGCTGGCGTTTCGCGACCGCCATGCGCTCTTCATCGCGCAGTCCTATGCTCGCGGTCCGATCCGCGCGCTGATCCAGGCCGTCACCCTGGAGAGCCTGACCAGCGCATGGGCCGCCGAGCTCGAGACCCAGCTGGGAGGCGACTGATGCACGAAGCCCGCACCGCCGCCGACGTGGTCGCGTTCTGGCGCGAGGCCGGCCCGGCGCGCTGGTTCGCGCGCGACGCCGGTTTCGATGCCGCCTGCGCGCGCCTTCTCCCGCTGCATTTCGCCGCCGCGCGGCGTGAGCTCGACGCCTGGCTGGACGAGGCCGAAGGCGCGCTCGCGCTGCTGGTGCTGCTCGACCAGATTCCACGCAACGTCTGGCGCGGCAGCGCACATGCCTGGGCGACCGATCCGCTGGCGCGCAGCTTTGCCGAGCATGCGGTGGCCGCGGGTTTCGACCTTGCCGTGGACGCGTCGCTGCGCGTGTTCTTCTACCTGCCCTTCGAGCACTCCGAACGGCTGGACGACCAGCGCCGGTCGATGGCGCTGCATGCGCGGCTGCCGGGGCCCGATGCCGGCCACTGGGCTCGCATCCACCTCGACATCATCGAACGCTTCGGGCGCTTTCCGCATCGCAATGCCGCGCTGGGCCGCGAGACGACCGTGGAGGAACAGGCGTTCCTCGATGCGGGTGGCTTCGCCGGCTGAAGGCAGCGCCGCGTAGCCCGGGTAAGGCCGCAGGCCGCACCCGGGGCTGATGCCGGTGTGGGGGCGAGTGCCCGGTGAGTGGCGCGTCGGGCGCGTGGACCCGGGTGCGCTTCGCTTACCCGGGCTGCGGTGGCGCGGTGCGCAGGGCCGGGCGCGCCAATGAAAACGGCCGCGCAGGGCGGCCGTTCGGGAGGGTCGCGAGGCGCCGCTCAGTAGCGGGGCACCGCCGCATCCACCTGCTGCGACCAGGCGTCGATGCCGCCCTCGACGTTGTAGAGCTTCGTGAAGCCCAGCCGGCGGAAATGCTCGGCCGCGGCGGCGCTGCGGCTGCCGTGGTGGCAGAGGAAGGCAAGCGGCGTGTCCCTGGGCAGGTTCTCCACTTCCGCCGCGGCCTCGCCGTCGAGCACGGAGAAGGGCACGCGCACGGAGGCGATCGCGCGCTCCTCGACCGGGCGCACGTCCACCAGGGTCAGCGCGCCGTCGGCGAGCATGCGGGCGGCTTCCGCGGCGCCGATCGCCTTCACCGCGGCCGGCGCATTCGGGTTCTCGACCACCAGCCCGCGGCCGCGTGCATCGTCCACCCAGTCGATCCGGAGGCCCCTGGCGCGCTGCGCGCTGGCGAGGTCGAACTGCGCGCGGATGCCGTCGACGTCCACCGCGATCGCGTTGGCGTCCACCGGCCCCAGCTGCAGCTGCGTGCGGAACTCGCGGTCGACCGACACCAGCAGTGCATAGCCCGCACCCGCCCCGGCGATGGCCTCGCGCAGCATGGCCGCCGCGGCGGGCGTGATCTCGATGGCCGGGGGCGTGCGGTCCGGCGCCTGCAGGCCCAGCGCCGCGTGCAGCTCGCCCGAGCGCGCCATCTGCTCGACGATGTCGCTGCCGCCGACCAGCTCGCCGTCGATGTAGAGCTGGGGGATCGTGGGCCAGTCACCGTAGAGCTTGATGCCCTCGCGGATCTCCGGATCGGCCAGCACGTTCACGTGCGCGTAGTCGATGCCCAGGTCGTTCAGCACGCCCGAGGCCTTGGCCGAGAAGCCGCACTGCGGCATGCCGGGCTCGCCCTTCATGAACAGGACGACGCGGTTGCTCTGCAGCAGCGAGTCGATGCGGGCGCGCAGGGCGGGATCGAGCGACATGGGCGAATCCTTCGAAGTGAGGCGGGCATTTTACGGCGCGGGCCGCCAAGACCGGCGTGGCATCATGAACGCATGCCATCCCCTGTTCCCGCCGTCGTGTACCGGCCGCCGCGCGCGCCGCATGCCGGCTGGGCACTGCTGCTGCTGTCCCAGGCGATCGTCGCGCTGCTCTGGTGGCGGCTGGGCTGGCGCATCGGCCTGCCGGCCCTGCTGGTCACGCACGCACTCGCGCTCTGGGGCACGCTGCGGCCCGATTCGCGCCTGTTCGGCCCGGTGCTGACGCGTCTTGGGGACGCCGGGCGCGTGGTCTGGCTGACCATCGACGACGGCCCCTCCGACGACACCGCGGCCATCCTCGATCTGCTCGACGCGCACGGGGCGAAGGCGACGTTCTTCGTCGTCGGCGAGCATGCGCGCCGGCGGCCGGAACTGGTGCGCGAGATCGTCCGCCGCGGGCACGCGCTCGGCAACCACAGCGCCACGCATCCGGCCGGCTCGTTCTGGGCGCTGGGCCCTGCGCGCATGCGCCGCGAGATCGGCGAAACCCAGCGCGTGATCGCCGAGCTCACCGGCACCGCGCCGTGCTGGTTCCGTGCCGTGGTCGGCATGGCCAATCCCTTCGTCGCGCCCGCGCTCGCCGCGCATGGCCTGGCGCGCGTGGGCTGGAGCGCGCGCGGTTTCGACGGCGTGCGCGCCGATCCGGATGCCGTGGTGGCGCGCATCGAGCGCCAGCTCGCACCCGGCGCGATCGTGCTCGCGCACGAGGGGGCGCCGCACGGGCGCAACGTGGAGACGCTGGCGAAGCTGCTGGCCCGGCTCGACGCGCTGGGCTATCGCTGCGTGCTGCCGCGCGTGGAACCGCCTGCGGTGGGCGCCGCGGCGGCGACGCAGGCGGACTGAGCGCCGCGGCGGCGCGGGCTCAGCCGAGGCGCTCGGCCACGATGCGCCAGTTGTTGAAGGGCGTATTGCCGCGCAGCGGCACGAACGCCACCGCCAGCCCCGCGGCCTCGAGCCGCGTGCGCAGGGCCTCGGCCTGCGGGTAGCGGCGCGGCGACGAGTACATCCAGCCGCTGAGGCGGCCGACCACGTCGGCGAAATGGGTGAAGCGGGCGCGCGGGCCGCCGTCGTCCAGGCCGGTGCGGATCACCAGCCGCCCGCCCGGCGCGAGCATGCCGATCGCCGCGTCCAGCGTGGCCACCTGCGCCTCCGGCGCCAGGTACTGCAGCACGTCGAGGATGGCCACGCTGCCCGAATGCGCGGGCCATTGGCGTGCGAGGTCGACGGTGTCGAAGGCCACGTCGGCCAGGCCCGCGCGCGTCGCCGCCTGGCGCGCCTTGGCGATCTTGCCGGCATCCACGTCCACGCCGCGGTAGGGCAGCGCGATGCCGTCGGCGCGCAGGGTGTGCGCCAGCAGCCCCAGGCCGCAGCCCAGGTCGAGCAGCGGCGCGCGCGTGCCGCGCAGGGCGTCGGCGATGCCGGGGTAGAGCGGGTCGCTGCGCAGCTTTCCCTGCACGTAGTGGTAGTTCCAGCGGCTGCCCAGGCGCGAGGCCGGCAGGAAGGCGCGGGCGATGCTGCGGGCGGCGGCCGCGTCGAGCGGCCGTGCCTCGGCGCTGCTCATGCCTCGGGTGCGAGCAGCGAATGCGCGACCGGCAGGGCCAGTTCCACCCAGCGCGCATACATCGCGCCGGAGGGGTGCAGGCCGTCGTCGGCGAGCATGTCGTCGTCGTCGCCCCCGGCGCGGCTGGTGGGCGTGACGTCGACGAAGGCGATGCGGCGCACCTCGCAGAGCGCGCGGGCGGTCTCGTTGAAGCGGTCGATCTGCTCGCGGACCTGCTGGCGGTCACGCCCCTCGCGCGCGGCGAAGCGCGTCACGCCCCAGTCGGGGATGGACAGCACCATGACGCGGTCGTTGCGATGGCCGGCCAGCTCCATCGCCGTGTCGAGAAGCCGTGCGTAGTGCTCGCGGAAGTCGGCCAGCGAGTGGCCGCGGTACTGGTCGTTGACGCCCACGCAGAGCGTCACGAAGTCCCAGTGCCCCAACGGCTGCTCGGCCTCGATGGCCGAAGCCAGTTCCTCGCAGGTCCAGCCGGTCCTGGCGATGTAGCGCGGATCGCCGAGCGCGAACTCGTCCCCGCGCAGTCCGCGCACGAGCTGCGCGGGCCAGCGGTCGCGCTCGTCCACGCCCTCGCCGATGGTGTAGCTGTCGCCCAGGGCGAGGTAGCGAAGGCGCATCAGGCCACCTGTGCGCGGCTGGCGTCGGCCGCCGCGGCGCGGCGCGCCAGCACGCGGTCGATGCGCGCGAACACCTCGCGCAGCTGGTCCGGCTCGGGCAGCAACGTCACGCGGAAATGGTCGCGGTAGGGCACGTTGAAGCTGTTTCCCGGCACGATCAGCACGTCCTCGGTCTCCAGCATCTCCAGCGCGAAGCCGTGGTCGTCGAAGCCCGCGGCCGCGTCCCCCACCACCTGCGGGAAACCGTAGAGCGCGCCGCCGGGCGTGCTCATGCGCAGGTGCGGGCTGGCCGCCACGCTCTCGACCACGGCGCGGCGCGCCTCGTACAGGCGCCCGCCGGGTGCGCACAGCGCGGCGATGGTGTCCTCGCCATGCAGCGCCGCCTCGATGGCGAACTGCCCGGGCACGTTCGCGCACAGGCGCAGCGCGCCGAGCAGGTCCATGGCGTGGTGGAAGTCGCCCACGGTGACCGGATCGCCGCTGAGCATCGCCCAGCCGATGCGCCAGCCGCAGGCGCGGTGCACCTTCGACAGGCCGCCGAAGGACAGGCAGGGCACGTCGCCAGCCAGCGTGGCCAGCGGCACGAAGGCCGCGCCGTCGTAGGCGATGGCATCGTAGATCTCGTCCGACATCAGCAGGAGCTTGTGCCGGGCGGCGATGGCGACGATGCGCTCGAGGATCTCGCGCGGGTACACCGCGCCGGTCGGGTTGTTCGGGTTGATGACCACGATCGCGCGCGTGCGCGGCGTCACCAGGCGCTCGATCTCGTCCGGGTCGGGCAGGAAGCCATTGGATTCGGCGCAGCGGTAGTGCACCGCGCGGCCGTCGTTGAGGATGGTGGCCGCCGTCCACAGCGGGTAGTCGGGCGAGGGCACCAGCACCTCGTCGCCGGGGTTGAGCAGCGCCCGCAGGGACAGGTCGATCAGCTCGGACACGCCATTGCCCACGAACACGCGCTCGGGCGACGCATTGGGCGTGCCGCGGCGGCGGTGGAACTCGGCGATGGCCTCGCGCGCGGCCGGCAGGCCCTGCTGGTGGGTGTAGGGGTCGGTGTCGTGGATGCGCTCGGTGATCGCGCGCTGCAGGTGCTCGGGGGCGCGGAAGCCGAAGGCGCCGGGGTTGCCGATGTTGAGCTTGATCAGCGTGCGGCCCTGCGCCTCCAGCTCGCGGGCCCGGCGGGCGAGCTCGCCCCGGATCTCGTAGCGGACTTCGGACAGGCGTTCGCGGGTCTTGAGGCTGGACACGGCAGGCGGCGGTAGGCGAAATGGCGGCCAGCCTAGCAAAACCGGCGGCCGCGGCCGGGGCCGCGCGCACGCTCTGGCTAGAATCCGGCCATGTCCCGCCCCGATCCCGCCGCCCTCCAGCCCGACGCCGCCGCCCTGCGGGCGATCGGCTGGCCGTCGGACGAGGCCGGCCGGCCGCTGGACCCGGCCTGGCAGGCGCTGCTCGACGCGCACCCCGGCAGCCGCCCGGCGCGCGTGGTCGAACAGCACCGCACCGGCTACATCGTGGCCGACGCGCCGGGCGCGGCCTTCGGCGTGGAGTCGCTGGGCGACTGGCTGCGCCCGCCCGGCTACCGCGCCGGCCGCACCGACCCCGAGGCCCGCCCCGGCGTGGGCGACTGGCTGCTGATCGAAGGCCCGGAAAACGCCGCCAAGGCGCTCGCGCTGCTGCCGCGCCACAGCGCCATCAAGCGCGGCGCGGCGGGCGAGCACTACAAGCAGCAGCTCATCGCGGCGAACATCGACGTGGTGTTCGTGGTGTCGGGGCTGGACGGCGACTTCAATCCCCGCCGCATCGAGCGCTACCTGCTGCTGGTGCACGGCAGCGGCGCGCAGGCGGTGATCGTGCTGACCAAGGCCGACGTGGCCGGCGCGGCCACGGTCGGGCAGGCGCGCGCGGCGCTGTCGCAGGTGACGATCGAAGGGGTCGAGTCGGTCGTCGTCAACGCGCGCGACGCGGCCAGCGTGGACACGCTCGCGCGCTGGCTCGGCCCGGGCCGCACCGCGGTGCTGGTGGGCAGCTCCGGTGCGGGCAAGTCCACGCTCACCAACACGCTGCTGGGCATCGAGCGCATGAAGACCGGCGCGGTGCGCGGGCACGATTCGCGCGGCCGCCACACCACCACGCATCGCGCGCTGATCCCGCTGCCGCAGGGGGGCTGCCTGATCGACACCCCGGGCATGCGCGAGCTCAAGCCCACCGGCGAGGAGGACGTCACCGACACCTTCGCCGACGTGGAGGCGCTGGCTGCCGAATGCCGCTTCCGCGACTGCGCGCACGAGAAGGAGCCCGGTTGCGCCGTCCGCGCGGCGGTGGAGACGGGCGCGCTCGACGGACAGCGGCTGGCCAACTTCCGCAAGCTCGCAGGTGAAGTCGCCGCCGCGGGCGACCGCCTGGCCACGCGCCTGGCGCAGAAGGCGCAGGCGCGCGTGCCGGGCAAGGCCCCGGGCAGGCGCCCGGACGACAAGAACGGCAGGCGCTGACTTGGCGGGCCCCGCGCCGGACATCGCCCACCACGCCGCGCTCGACGCCCGCCTGGTGCGCGTGGCGCGCGACATCCGCGTGCTGGCGCTGGTCAGCTGGCCCGCGGGCATGGAGCAGGACTTCCTCGCCGCCTTCGGGCGCGGCGATGCGCGGCCGCCGAAGGTCGCCTATCGACGGGTGGATTTCCGCGAGGCGAGGGCCGAGCTCGACGCGGTCATGCGCGAGGCCGACCCCTGCCACCCGCTCGGCCAGTACCTGATCGACTCGGCCCGCAGCTGGGCCACCGCCGCGAGCATGTGCGAGGTGCTGGGCACGCACCGCGTCACCGCCTATTCCACCGAGCTCTACGGCGCGCCCAACGAGACCCTGCCGGGCAATGGCCCCACCACGCGCGAGGCGGCCCGGCATTTCATCTCGATCGCCGACGAGCTCGACCGCGGCCTGCTCGCGCCCAGCGAGACCGTGCGCATCTCGGCCACCGCCCTGCGCCTGCAGCTGCAGGGGGACCTGGACGACTACTTCAACGGCCGCCTGATCGAAGTCGTGCTCGATCCCGACCTCATCGCCAAGGCCGCCGCCGGCGCCACGCGCATCCGCCTGCGCTCGTGCGCGGGCTTCTCCGACTACGACCGCGGGCAGCTGCTGCAGCACGAGGCCTTCGTGCATTCGCTCACCGCGCTCAACGGCCGCGAGCAGCCGGTGCTGGCCTCGCTCTCGCTGGCCTCGCCGCGCACCACCGCCACGCAGGAGGGCCTGGCGACCTTCGCCGAGCAGATCACCGGCACCATCGACATCGGCCGCATGAAGCGCATCAGCCTGCGAATCGAGGCCGTGGCCATGGCGCTGGACGGCGCCGACTTCGTCGACGTGTTCCGCTACTTCCTGGATGCCGGGCAGACGCCGCACGAGAGCTTCGCCTCGGCCCAGCGCATCTTCCGCGGCGTGCCCACCACCGGCGGCAGCGCCTTCACCAAGGACGCCGTCTACCTGCGCGGCCTGGTCGGCGTGCACACCTTCTTCCGCTGGGCGCTGCGCGAACGCAAGCTCGCGCTCTGCCGCGCCCTGTTCGCCGGCAAGATGACGCTGGCCGACGTGCAGCGCTTCGAGCCCATGTTCGACGCCGGCGTGCTGGTGCCGCCGCGCTGGCTGCCGCCGTGGCTCACGCGCACCAGCGGCCTGGCCGGCATGCTCGCCTTCTCCCTGTTCGCCAACCGCATCCGCCTGGACAGCGTGGCCAGCGAGGGTGGGTTCCTCGATTTCTAGGTCGCGGCGCAGGGTTCGGCCACGAATGGACACGGATGAGCGCGGATCGGGTGCGCTGCTGCCGCGGATCCGATGCGCCGTTGGCGCGCATCCCGCATAAGGGGCGAGGCTGGGCTTTCGGGGCCGCTGCTCGCCAATCGCATGCACCTGGACGATGGGCCGGCGGGGGCGCTTCCTCGACTTCGGCGCCGCGGAGCAGGGTTCAGCCACGGATGGACACGGATGACACGGATGGGACCGCCGCTGTCGCGGGGCGGACGCGCCGTCGTCGCTCAACCGACATGCAGCGAAGTGCCTTCAGGCGCGTGCGCACCAGTCAGCCAGTCGATCCGTGTTCATCCGTGTCCATCCGTGGCTGAAATGCCGTATCCACTGGATCGCATCACGCCCGCCGCTTTCACTGCCGCCCGCGCGCCGGTCATGCAGCCAATCCGCGTCCCCTGCGTCGACCCGCGGCTGAAGAGCCGCCCACCGGCGAGCCTCCACGAGCCGCCCGGGTAGAATCGGCTCCCCGTCCGGCGCGGTATCGCGATGACCCAGACTTCCAGCTCCGACGATCTCAAGCAGGCCGCCCTCGACTACCACCGCGCGGACCCGCCCGGGAAGATCCGCGTGGCGCCGACCAAGGCGCTGGTGACCCAGCGCGACCTCGCCCTGGCCTATTCGCCGGGCGTGGCCTATGCCTGCGAGTCGATCGTCGCCGACCCCAACACCGCCAGCGAGCTCACCGCGCGCGGCAACCTGGTGGCGGTGATCTCCAACGGCACCGCCGTGCTGGGCCTGGGCGACATCGGCCCGCTGGCCGGCAAGCCCGTGATGGAGGGCAAGGGCGTGCTGTTCCAGAAGTTCGCCGGCGTGGACGTGTTCGACATCGAGATCAACGAGCGCGATCCCGACAGGCTGGTCGACATCATCGCCTCGCTGGAACCCACCTTCGGCGGCATCAACCTCGAGGACATCAAGGCCCCCGAGTGCTTCATCGTCGAGCGCAAGCTGCGCGCGCGGATGAACATCCCGGTCTTCCACGACGACCAGCACGGCACCGCGATCATCGTCGGCGCCGCGGTGCTGAACGCGCTGGAAGTGGTGGGCAAGCGCATCGAGGACGTGAAGCTCGCCACCTCGGGCGCCGGCGCGGCCGGCATCGCCTGCCTGGACATGCTGGTCGCGCTCGGCATGCGCCCGGAGAACATCCTCGCGGTCGATCGCGACGGCGTGCTCTACACCGGCCGCGAGAACATGGACCCGGACAAGCAGCGCTACGCCCGCGACACCGACAGGCGCACGCTGGCCGACATCTGCGTAGGCGCCGACATCTTCCTCGGCCTCTCCGCCGGCGGCGTGCTCAAGCCCCAGATGGTCGCCACGATGGCCGAGCGCCCGGTGATCCTCGCGCTGGCCAACCCCTACCCGGAGATCCTGCCGGAGGCCGCCAAGGCCGTCCGCCCGGACTGCATCATCGCCACCGGCCGCTCGGACTACCCGAACCAGGTCAACAACGCGCTCTGCTTCCCCTACATCTTCCGCGGCGCGCTCGACGTGGGCGCCACCGAGATCAACGAGGCGATGAAGCTGGCCTGCGTGCGCGCGATCGCGCAGCTGGCGCGCATGGAGGCCGGCGACCTCGCCAGCGCCTACGGCGGCGACGTGCCCACGTTCGGCCCCGACTACCTGATCCCGCGCCCGTTCGACCCGCGCCTTCTGGTGATGCTGGCGCCGGCCGTGGCCCGCGCGGCGATGGACTCCGGCGTGGCCACGCGCCCCATCCTCGACATGCGCGCCTACGAGGAGAAGCTCGGCCAGTTCATCTACCGCACCGGCCTGCTGATGAAGCCGGTCTACGACCGCGCCCGCGCCGACCTCAAGCGCGTGGTCTACGCCGAAGGCGAGGAAGAGACCGTGCTGCGCGCGGTGCAGACGGTGATCGACGAAGGCCTGGCGAGCCCGATCCTGATCGGCCGCCCGGAGGTGATCGCCAGCCGCATCGAGCGCCTGGGCCTGCGCATGCGCCCGGGCGTGGACTTCGAGCTGACCAACATCAATTCCGATCCGCGCTTCGACAGCTACTGGCAGCAGTACCACGCACTCACCCAGCGCCGCGGCGTCACCCCGGCGGCGGCCAAGAACCTGCTGCGTTCGCGGCCGACGCTGATCGCCGCACTGATGGTCGAGCGCGGCGAGGCCGACGCGATGATCTGCGGCCTCGTCGGCCGCTTCCACAAGAAGCTCGGCTACCTGCGCAGCGTGTTCTCCTTCGACCGCGGCGTGGCGGGCACCGCGGCCATGACCGCCGTCATCAACAACCAGGGCGCCTGGTTCTTCCTCGACACCCACGTGCAGGTCGACCCCAGCGCCGAGCAGATCGCCGAGGCCACGCTGCAGGCCACCTACCGCCTCAAGCTGTTCGGGATCGAGCCCAAGGTCGCGCTGCTTTCGCACAGCAACTTCGGCAGCCACGACAACGCCTCGGCACTGAAGATGCGCCGAGCGCTGGAGATCCTGCGCGAGCGCGCGCCCAGGCTCGAGATCGAGGGCGAGATGCAGGCCGACACCGCCTGGGACGACGAACTGCGCCACCGCATGTTCCCCAACTCCATGCTCAAGGGCCGCGCGAACCTGTTCGTGATGCCGAACCTGGACGCGGCGAACATTGTCTACAACATGGTGCGCGTGATGACCGACGGCGTGGCCATCGGCCCGATCCTGATGGGCCTGGACAAGCCGGCGCACATCCTCACCCCGGCCTCGACGCCGAGGCGCGTGGTCAACATGACCGCGATCGCGGCGGTCGACGCGCAGATCCGGGCGGCACGCGGGCGCTGACGATGCGCCCGACGGCGACGATCCTCGTCATCGCCTACCGCAACGAGGCGACGATCGCGGACGCGCTGCGCTCGGCGCTGGCGCAGACCGAGCCCTGCGAGATCATCGTCTCGGAGGACAGCGGGGGTGACCGCACGCTCGACGTCGCGCGCGAGGTGCTGGCCGGCTACGCGGACCCGCACCGCGTCACGGTGCGCTCAACGCCGCGCAACCTCGGCCTGTGTGCGCACCTCACCGAACTCGCGCACCTCGCCACCGGCGACGTGCTCGTCTGCTTCGCGGGGGACGACGTGTCGTATCCGCAGCGCGTGGAGAAGCTGCTCGACCGGTTCGCCGCACATCCCGATGCACAGATCGTCGGCTCCCATGTCGACGACGTGGATGCCACCGGGACGCTGATCGAAGGACGGACCCGCGGCACGCCCGAGACCATCGACCAGCGCTGGCTGCTCCGCCGCGGCAAGCTCGCCGCCGTGCTCGGCGCGTCGATGGCGATCCGCCGCACGCTGCTCACCGAGTTCCCGGCGTTGCAGGGCAAGGTCGAGGACAACATGCTCACCCTGCGCGCGGTGCTGGCCGGCACATGCCACTGCCTGCCCGACGCGCTGCTCGCCTACCGCCGCCACGACAGCAACCTCGGCGATTGGGTCTTCGACCGCAGCGGCCGTGGCTGGGACGGCTTCGAGAGGCGCCAGCGGCGCATCCTGTCGATGTACCGCGAGATCGCGGCCGACCAGGCGCGCTGCGTCCAGGCGAGGACGGACCTGCCGGCCGACCGCCGCGCGCTCGGCCGGGAGCTGTCGGAGATGTATGCACTGGAGGCGGACATGCGCGAGGCGATCCTCGATCGCCCGCGCCGGGACTGGCTCGCGCCGCTCTGGCGCGGCATGCGCCACCCGGGGCTGCGCCGGAAGTCGATCGAGCGCGCGGTGAAGCTGCTGCTGCCGCGCCGGGTGTTCGCGCGCGGCTGATCAGCCCGGCACGCGGGCCAGGTCCCGAACCGAGCGCCGCAGCTTGCGTCGCAGCCGCAGGCCCAGTGCGAGGGCGTCGAGCCCGGGAAGCCCGCTGCGCCGTGGCCATGACGTGCGATGCGCCCACAGTTCGCGCGCCAGCGGCGCCGTGCCGTCGCCCGCGGCGGCCCGCTGCAGCGCGGCCGACAGCGCCGCCACCGCCTCGCGCCCGCGGTCGCCCCGCCGTGCGTAGGCGTCCACCAGCGCGCGGCGGATGCCTAGCCAGTCGTCGCGCCGCGTGGTGACGCCGCCCATGCCGCAATACGCGCCGTCGTGGCGGCGGTACTGCACCAGCACCTCGTCGACGTAGCGCACGCCGCGACCGCCCGCTGCGCTCAGCGCGAGCCACCAGTCGTGGTAGCCGGCGGCGGGATAGGGCATCGCGCGCAGCGCGCAGTCGCGCCGCACCAGCGCGGCGTGGCCGGAAACCGAATTGGCGAACAGGAAGGCGAAGGGATCGCAGCCTTCGAGCATGCGCGTGTCGTCGGAGATGCGCCGGCCGCAGGAGCGGCCCTCGGCATTCACGTAGGCTGAATCCGCGTAGGCGAGGTCCGCCTCGCCGATCGCCTCGACCAGCCGCTGCAGCTTGTGCGGCAGCCAGACGTCGTCCTGGTCGCAAGGGGCGATGAATTCGCCGGTGCAGAGCGCGATCGCGCGCTCGAAGCTGCGCGTGGGGCCGAGGTTGCGGGGATTGCGCGACCACCGCAGGCGGCCGTCGCGCGCGGCGTACTCGTTGAGGATCGCGGTCGTACCGTCGCGCGAGCCGTCGTCCACGGCGACGAGCTCGAAGTCGACGCCCGCCTGCGCCAGCACCGAGTCCAGCTGATCGCGGAGGTGGCGCTCGCCGTTGTAGGTGCTCAGGGCGATCGAAACGAGGGGCATGGCCGGCGTCCTGCTGTCCAGTGCCTACGGTAACCCCCGGCGGCTGCGGGCGCGACCGTACAGACCCTGACCCGGCCATACGCACCCGCACGCAAATAAGCGGCGGCATTCGTTTTCAGCGGCCGGGCGGGGGTGTCGCCATTGCTAGAATCGAACCTTCCCTCGCACACGAAAAAACGGCCAAGGGGCCGCAACGCGCATGATCGGCAACCTTTCCCTCGCCATCTCCGAAATGCTGCACGACGACCCGGATCCCGCCGAGAGTCGCGAGTGGCTGGAATCGATCTCCGCGGTCATCGACCGCGACGGCCCGCAGCGCGCTCACCAGCTGCTCGAGGGGATGGTCGAGGTCACCCGCCGCGCCGGCGCGCACCTGCCGTTCTCCCCCACCACCGAGTACGTCAACACCATCCCGCCGCACCTGGAGGCCAAGAGCCCCGGCGATGCCGCGATGGAATGGCGCATCCGCTCGATCCTGCGCTGGAATGCGATGGCGATGGTCGTGCGCGCCAACCGCAAGCCCGGCGACCTCGGCGGCCACATCTCCTCCTTCGCCTCGGCGGCCACGCTCTACGACGTGGGCTTCAACCACTTCTGGCGCGCCCCCAGCGCGGACCACCCCGGCGACCTCATCGGCATCCAGGGCCACAGCTCGCCGGGCATCTACGCCCGCAGCTTCCTCGAAGGCCGCCTGAGCGAGGATCAGCTCGACCACTTCCGCATGGAAGTCGACGGCCGCGGCATCAGCTCCTATCCGCATCCCTGGCTGATGCCGGACTACTGGCAGTTCCCCACCGTTTCGATGGGCCTGGGCCCGATCGGCGCGATCTACCAGGCGCGCAACTGGAAGTACCTCGAAGGCCGTGGGCTCATGCCCAAGTCCGACCGCAAGGTCTGGTGCTTCCTGGGCGATGGCGAGACGGACGAGCCCGAGAGCCTGGGCGCGATCTCGGTGGCCGGGCGCGAAGGCCTCGACAACCTCGTCTTCGTCGTCAACTGCAACCTGCAGCGCCTCGACGGCCCGGTGCGCGGCAACGGCAAGATCATCCAGGAGCTGGAAGGCCAGTTCCGCGGTGCCGGCTGGAACGTCATCAAGCTGGTCTGGGGCAGCTACTGGGATCCGCTGCTCGCGCGCGACACCACCGGCCGCCTGCGCCAGCTGATGATGGAAACCGTCGACGGCGAGTACCAGAACTGCAAGGCCTTCGGCGGCAAGTACACGCGCGAGAACTTCTTCGGCAAGTACCCCGAGACCGCGCACCTGGTCGCCTCGCTGTCCGATGACGACATCTGGCGCCTCAACCGCGGCGGCCACGATCCGCACAAGGTCTACGCCGCCTACGACCTCGCCACGAAGACGAAGGGCATGCCCACCGTCATCCTCGCCAAGACGGTGAAGGGCTACGGCATGGGCGCGGCGGGCGAGTCGCTCAATCCCACGCACCAGACCAAGAAGCTCGACGACGAGGCCGTGCGCGCGTACCGCGACCGCTTCCAGGTGCCGATCCCGGACAGCGCGTTCGCCGATGGCGCCGTGCCGTTCTACCACCCGGGCGAGAAGAGCCCGGAAGTCGAGTACATGCTCGAGCGCCGCCGCGCGCTCGGCGGCTTCCTGCCGCAGCGCCGGCGCAAGGCCTCGCAGTCGCTCGAAGCGCCCAAGCTCGAAGCCTTCGACCGCCTGCTCAAGTCCTCGGGCGAGCGCGAGATCTCCACCACCATGTCGTTCGTGCAGGCGCTCAACATCATCCTGCGCGACAAGCAGGTCGGCCCGCGCTGCGTGCCGATCGTGGCCGACGAAGCCCGCACCTTCGGCATGGAAGGCCTGTTCCGCCAGCTCGGCATCTACGCCCCGCATGGCCAGAAGTACAAGCCGGTCGACCGCGACCAGCTCATGTACTACCGCGAGGACGCCGCTGGCCAGGTGCTGGAGGAAGGCATCACCGAGGCGGGCGCGTTCGCCAGCTGGATGGCCTCGGCCACCAGCTACTCCACGAACGACCTGCAGATGCTGCCGTTCTACATCTTCTATTCGATGTTCGGTTTCCAGCGCATCGGCGACTCCGCCTGGCAGGCCGCCGACATGCGCGCCCGCGGCTTCCTGCTCGGCGCCACCGCCGGCCGCACCACGCTCAACGGCGAAGGCCTGCAGCACGAGGACGGCCATTCGCACCTGCTCGCCAGCGCCATCCCCAACTGCCGCGCCTACGACCCCACCTTCGGCTTCGAGGTGGCGGTCATCCTGCAGCACGGCATGCAGCGCATGCTCACCGAGCAGCGGGACGAGTACTACTACCTCACCCTGATGAACGAGAACTACGCCCATCCGGACATGCCGATCGGTGCGGCCGAGGGCATCATCAAGGGCATGTACCTGCTGCAGGGCGGCGCCAAGCCCAAGAAGGGCGAGGTGCGCGTGCAGCTGATGGGCTCGGGCACCATCCTGCGCGAGGTCATCGCCGCGGCCGAACTGCTAGACAAGGATTTCGGCGTCACCGCCGACATCTGGTCCTGCCCCAGCTTCACCGAGCTCGCCCGCGACGGCGTGGACTGCGAACGCTGGAACCGCCTGCACCCCGAGGACTCCCAGCGCGTTCCCTACATCACGTCCCTGCTACAGGGCCGTCCCGGCCCGGCCATCGCCGCCACTGACTACGTGCGGGCGTTTGCCAACCAGGTCCGCGAGTACGTGCCGATGCGGTACACCGTGCTCGGCACGGATGGCTTCGGTCGCTCCGACACCCGCGCCAACCTGCGCCGCCACTTCGAGGTGGACCGCTTCCACATCGCGCACGCGGCCATCGCGGCGCTGGCGGCGGAGGGGAAGATGACGGGGAAGGATGTGGCGAGGGCGATCAAGCAGTACAAGCTGGATGTGGACAAGCCAAATCCGATCAACGTTTGACTCCATGAAGCGAAGGAACGCGATGAAAATCGAACGTCGAAACCAAGCGTTGCGAAACGGCCTGATGTTGTCGACCGTCGCAGCGCTTCTCCTGTCCGGCTGCGCGTCTCGAACCCCCCGTGCCGATCCATTGACGTTCGACGGGAGATGGGGCGTGCGCTGGTGTCACAAATCTCGGCCAGACCTGGACTGCGGCGGTTTTCATCTGACGCTTTTGCAGTCCGGCGACCGGCTATGCGGAACCTACTTTGGGGCTCGCGTAAATCTCGCTCAAATTGACGAGGGTGCGGATGACTCCGTCAAAGGCAAAGTTGTCGGAAACAAAGCGAGGTTGACGATCGAGAGCGGACGCAATGGATCAGTGCACAGCGCTACCGCGGTCATCCAAGATGGGCGCATGCACTGGAAGATCGGAAATCAGCTCTCGCCGCCGGAGAATGGCGACATCGACATACTCGCTTACGACGACCACCTGGACCGCGAGTCTGGGTTTCCAGAGACCGCAGCGCGAGTACGCTCCGCGTGTGTAGCCAGTGGAGCAATTCCCCCAAACTGACAGGAGTCGCCATGGAGTATCGAAAGCTGACGGAAGAGCAATATCTTGCGCGCTTTAGGCTCGTAATTGCTGGCACGGAGCGCCTGCACGAGAAGTCGCAGAACATTGGGGACGATCGGGCGACGATTGGGTGGGGATACACGTTTAACCGTGACAACAACGTTGCGATCTGGCGCCGTGCAGGGATTGAACTAGGCTCTGTTCGCGTTGGGTAGTGACAATCTCAGCGGGTGATTCGGTCTCCCCGCAGATTGACTCCTGCGCCCGAGGGTTTCGGGCGGCAGGAGCCGGCAATGCGTGCACGTGAACTCAAGCGCTGGA
>JBMOOW010000173.1:0-34880 GCA_049323195.1 Pseudomonadota bacterium
GCTGGCTATGGACGTACAACCACGAGCGGCCGAACATGGCGCTCGGCGGAATCACCCCGATGCAGAAATTGGCACTTGCCGCTTAGCTCCACTTCTGCTGTCCGCTAAAAGCGGGGGGATTACCCTGCGAGGAGAGCGACGCGAAGTAGGCGTCGGACAGCTCCTGGTTGAAGCGCTGGCGGAAGCTGCTGGAATCCCTGATGCGACGGCGCCTGCGCACGTCGTGCACCCAGAACGCCAGGTTCGCGAAGTCCGGCGCCCGCAGGGTCTGGAGCATCCGGTTGAACGTGTTGTGGCGATGCTCGATCTCCCATTCCTCGCGCCCGACGAACGGAAGCCCCTCCAGGTGCCAGACCATGAGGTAGTCCCCGCCGGTCGTCTTCACGACGTGTGGGGAGACGTGGGTCGACAGCGGGATGAATTCGCTGATGGAGGTATCGGGCGTGAACATTTCGGGACGTCCGGCCGCCGCGGGGGGCGGCGGCCTGAAGGGGGGGGCAAGGGTCAGCGGCGCGGCTTGCGCGGGTCGCGATAGCTGTTCGGGGTGAACACCCACATGCCGCCATGCTGCTCGACGTTGCGGATCCTCGTGCGGAACTGCCAGCGCAGGCCGAGCAGCCGGAAGATCATCTCGTCGCGCCGCGCCATCTGTCTCATCACGAAGATGACGGGCGGCAGGAGCAGCAGGCAGAACATGTCGATGTAGAAGGCCAGCAGCAGGCAGGACCCCGCGCCGAGGAAGAACGGCACGTAGGGCACGCCCAGGAACATGGCCGGCCGCGTGCAGCCCCGGAACAGCACGTTCTTATGCATACATGGGCAGCAACTGCATCACAACCGAGATGGGATTGGTGTCGTCGCCGTCGCCGATCAGCATGTTCGCGATCTGCGCGGCCGCGCCGATCATGAAGCCGCCGATGAGGATCGGCGCCACGTCGGAGATGCGCTTGTGGGCGAAGGCGACCTGGTAGCCGGCGAAGATGACCGCGATCGTGACCACCGCCACCGAGGCGATGTTGAGCAGGCTGTTGATGTTGCGGAAGAAGTCACGCACGTCGTTGTCGGTGCCTTCCAGGCCGGACTGCGCGACTGCCAGGCCCGGAAGTGCGAACAGGGCGGCGATCGCCAGGGCCGTGAGCACGGCGCGCGGGTTCCGGGTGGCGGGGCGGGACAGACTCATGGTGGTTCTCCTTGTTGAAGGCCGCGATACCGCGCGGCGTCGGATGGCGGGTCAGAAGACGAAGGCGGAATCCGGCACGGCGACGGGGGTGGTGGGTGCCTGCTGCGCGGGCGCGGTGCCGGCCTCGCTCGTGGCGCCGACGAGGCGCGGAGGGCGGCCGTCGGGCTCGAGGACGGCAACCGCAGGGCCGCCTGGCACGGCTGCGGCAGTCGACGACGTGGCGGTCGGGGCTGCGGCCGGCTCGTGCACGATCCGCGCTGCCACGCGGCGGGCGGCCGCGCTCGGCGTGGAAGCGGCTCGGATGGAGGTCGTAGGCTTCGGCGCGGACACCGCACGGCGCGGCGGTGCACCGACGACTTCGATGGCCTGGGCCTCGTCAACGGGCGATGCATCGCGTCGCATCGAGGCGAACACCTTCCGCACATAGCCATGCCGGTAGCCGGTCACGAAGTTGCCGGAGTAGTAGCAACTGAAGGCGCGTCCCCAGCTGCCGCCGGAGCGCCCGTGACATTCAGCCAGGATGCGCGAGCCGGCCTGCAGGTTCGGGCAGGCCTGGAAAGCCTGCTCGTAGGACGCCAACCCCTGCCTGGCCAGGTTGTACCGGTTGACCTGCGCCAGCCCCAGCGAGAAGTTGTAGCCACGGCGCTCGAGCATGCGCGCGGTGGCGACCGCTTCGGCCAGGTTCCGGGGCTGTCGCACCAGCCGGCCGCCGACCACGCCGATGGCATAGGGGTTGAACGAGGACTCGACCCGCACGACGTGCTGCATGACCTCGCGCGGTACGGCGAGGTTCGGACAGTCCATCAGCTCCATGCCGAACATGCTTCACGCTCCCTGTATGCACCGGGCGACCTCCGCCCGCGCTGCCCGCCATGCGCTCCGGTGCGCGTGCGGACATATATCCACGCGCCCGGAAACGGTGTCAACCACCATCGGGCGGACGCCGATGAACGCGATCGGGCTGCGTTCGCCGCTCATGCCGATGCCTGCCGGCGCGGATCGAAATCGATGCCGGTGATGCGACGCTCGCCGGCGTGCGCGCGGATGTGCACGACGATGTCGATGGTCAGCATCAGCAGGCGTTTGATGACGGAGAACTCCAGCCCCGAGCCTTCCGCGGACGCCTTCACCATCAGCGCGAGCTGGTCCCAGGTCTGGGCCGTGCTGCCGGCATGGCAGCTGGTGATCGACCCCGGGTGGCCGGAGGCGCAGTTACGGATGAAGTAGAAGGATTCGTCGCCGCGCAGCTCGGCCAGGATGATGCGGTCGGGCTTCATGCGCAGGCAGGCCTCCATGCAGGTCTTGGCGGTGACGTTGCTGGTGCTCTGCCCGCCCTTGGAATACAGCAGGTGGACGACGTTGGGCTGGCCGAGGAAGAGTTCGCGGGCGTCCTCGATGGTGATCAGCCGCTCGTCCTGCGGGATGTGGTCGACCAGCGACTTCATGAAGGTGGTCTTTCCGCTGCCCGTCGCGCCCGCGACCACGATGTTCTTGCGGTACTCGACCGCGCGGCGGAAGAAGCCCGCGAAGTCGCCCGCGGCCTTGAGCTGCAGCAGCTCGGCGTCGTGCTCGGAGATGTCCGACGAGGCCGCCATGAGCTGCGAGAAGAAGCCGTCCTGCTCGTACTGCTCCAGCGTGCGCGTCTGCCGGGACGGCAGGCGGATGGTGATCGAGACCTTGCCCGCATCGCAGGCGGGCGGGATCACGAACTGCGCGCGCTGGCCGGTCGGGAAGGTCAGCGAGACCACGGGGTCGGCGTCGGTGATGCGCTGGCCGGTATTGCTCTCATTGACCACCGCCGTGCAGAACTGGCGCGCGCGCTCGAAGGTCAGCGACGGCACTTCCACGCGTCGCCAGCCCCCGCGCGACTCCAGGTAGAGCTCGCCGGGGCGGTTCACGCAGATCTCGGTGACGTCCGGCGAGCGCAGATACGGCGCGATGCCGAGCACCTCGTACTGGTAGTCCAGGAACTCGCTGGACACCTGCGCGAGCGGTGGCGTGTCGAAGCTCATGGCTCAGCGGCGGGCGACGACGTTGGAGAAGTCGATGTCGCGCGCGACGTAGACGTTCACCACCACGCCCTGGTTCACCGTCAGCGTGGCGCTGCGACGGGCGCCGGCGCCGATGGCCTGCTGCGCCGCGCGCTCGAGCGACCGGGCGGTCTTGCTCTGGAAAGGCGCTTCGACCACGAGGTTGCCGGTGGCGTACGTCGTGGTCGGCCCGTGCTTGGCCGCGGCGTACTCGAAACCGTCCGCGATCAGGCTGATCAGCAGCGCACTGGCGATCCGGCTGGGCCAGTGGGCATCGTAGTGGCCCGGATGGCCGGCGCTGCCCATGCCGTCCACGCCGGGGTTGGCCATGCTGACGTCGATGCCATTGGGCGTGGTGATGCGATCCCAGATCACTTCCACGCGCGGTCCGTCCGGCCCTTCCTCGTAGCGCCCCATCACTTTGGAGCCCTTGGGCAGCAGCAGGCTGCGCCCGTTGATCGAGTACACGGGCTCGGTGACGATGCAGGAGGTGTAGCCCGGCACGTCGGTCACGATGCGCGTCTCGAGCACGCAGCGGATGTAGGTGCCGCGCACGAGCAGCGCATCGGGGTTGGCGATGTAGCGCGCGCCGTCGCGGGTGGCGGCCTTGACCGGCTCGGCCTTGGCCGCGTTCGGATTGGCGGCCTGCATGCTCGCGAGCATGGCCTGCGTATAGGCCTCCTGCGGCGACGCCGGCTTGCCGGAGGCCGCGTCCTCGCCCATGCGGCGTTCCAGCAGCGACAGCGGGCGCGGCTCCGCTGATGCGGGCATGCCGTAGCCCGGCGGCGGGGGCGGCGGCGCGGTCGCGTAGGCGGGCATCGGTTCGGGCTCGGGGAGCGGCGGCAGCGGGGCGGGATCGGCCGCGTAGGCCGCGTCCGCGCCATAGGCCGGCGTCGACGCCAGCGGCACCGGTTCGGCCGCTGCCGCCTGCGGCAGCTCGGGGATCTTCACGACCTCGCTCGGCGGCTTGATCGCCCTGTCCGCGTCCTTGTCGGTGGCGCGCGCGAACATCCACAGCGCCATCAGCACCAGCATGCCGACGATGCCGGCCAGGAACAGCAGCGCCTTGCGATTGATGCGCTGCGCCTCGGCCTGCCGCAGCATCGGGCCGGTGTCGTCCAGCCGCGGAGCCTCGGCGGCGTAGCCGTCGCCTGAAAGCGGTGCATCGGCGGGCTCGTGGCCGGAGAGATAGGGATTGGGCGCGTTCGGGTTCATCGGGCGGGATTCCGGCGCAGGCCGACCACGTTCTTGCCGTGGCGGATGACGAGGTAGCGGTAGGTGCCGTGGACGACGATGGTTCCGTCCTCGACGGTGGTGTTCACCACGAAGTCCTCGCCGTCCTGCGTGTCGCGCCCGAACACGGCGGGGAAGCTGCCGCTGGGGAAGGCGGTCATGTCGCTGAGGCGGATGTAGGTGAACTGGCCGTCGTCGTGCACGTTGACCGGCACCAGTGCGCGCAGCTTCGTGCGCGTGGCGTAGTCGTAGTCGAAGTGGTAGACGCGGCCCGGCTCGAGCCTGGTGCTCAGCGCGCGCGCTTTCTCGGCGACGTTCTCGGCGCGGAAGCGCGTGTTCTTCGGGTAGACGAACGAGACCTTGTACTGCACGCCGGCGTTCTTGGCCTGGTCGAGGGCGCGCCAGTCGGTGGCGACCACGCGCAGCTCGAAGATGTACGAATGCGTCTCCGTGCGCACGACGAGGTTGGTGTCGACGTCGACGTTCTTGGGCTTGACGTAGAAGACGTTGTCCCGCCGCGTCAGCTCCCAGCCGTTGGAGAAGCCGGTGCTGTAGTCGATGACGTTCTCGTCCGGGCTGAGTTCGATCTGCGTGGTGATGCCCAGGCCGGTGCGGATGGGATAGATGCGGTCGGGCACGTACTCGTACTGCTGCACGGCCTGCGCCTGCGCGTAGGAGGAATACGCGCCCAGCGCGAGGGTGGCGGCAAGGAGCAGCGCCTTCATCGCGCACCTCCCTGCACGGTACCGGTGGCGGGCGCCGGCTGCGCCTGCACGGGTGCCGTGGCCTGTGCGGGCATCGCGGCCTGCGGCGTGGCTGACGATGCCGGTCCCGTCGGCATCGGCGCCTGCATCGCCGCCGGGAGCGCTTCGGCGGGACCTCCGGCCACGCCCTGCGGGACCGCCGTCATCGGCGTTCCGGCAGGTACCGGCGCGGCGGCGACCGCCGGCGGCGGCGTGCTGGCGAAGTCGGTGTCGACGCGATAGCTGGTCACATGGAAGCCCAGCGGATTCTCGATCCGGTGCTTCTCGTCCATCTTGAGGTTCTTGTTGTAGGTGAACTCGAGGGTGGCGATGCGGTTGTCGAGGAACTCGGTGTAACCGTTGGACTTGTCGTACAGGCTGCGCTGGAAGCGCACGGTGGCGCCCTTCGGCCGTTGCGTGGCGCTGCCGCCGAGCATCTGGATGCTGTTGATCTGCACGCGGATCGCCTTGGACTTTCCGTAGACGTTGAACGGGCTTTCCGGGTTCTGCGAGGAATTGAGCGTGGTGTACTCGGTAGCCACCTGCGGCGCGGACATGGTGTAGACCGTCGTCCAGTCGCGCAGCTTCAGCAGTGCGATGTCGTAGGACTCGCGCGCCAGCACGTAGTGCGCCACGTTGCTGCGGTGGAGGGCATCCCACTGGGTGACGCTGAGATCGTCGAGGCCGCCGGCAAGGCGCGCGACGGTGGCGGTGCCGCTGTAGGCATCGGCCATCACCAGGTACGGCACCTTCTCCTTGAGCGGGAGCATCACGAGGTAGCCCGCGCCCAGCAGCACGGAAAGCGCGACGGCGCTCCCGGCCACCCACCAGGCACGTCGCTCGCTGCGGCGCGCGAGGTCGGCCAGGCTGACCTCGTAGTTCACGGCGCGCCCGACCGCGAGCTCGACGCGCCCGCCCGCTTCCTGCGTGGCCCGGCGCTTCACGGCGCGGCCTCCGGCGCGGCGGCGCGCACGACGATGCGCTCACCCTCCACGGCCACCGCGACGCGCTGGGCGGCGTAGAGCGCATTGAGGCGCGCCACCGCGGCGTCGAGGTCGTCGGTACGCAGCTCGGCCACGGGCGCGTGCAGCGTGAAGTCCGAGGCGTGCTGGTAGGCGAGCGTCATGTGCCGGTCGCGTGCCCAGCGTTCGAGCATGCCCTTGAGCGTGCGGTCCATGGGGGTGGCATAGAAGGCGTACGCCGGGCGCAGCGGGATCTCCTGGGCCTGCGCCGGGTAGCGGTTGACGGGCGTCCAGCGCCCCCCGATGCCGGGCGCGGGACGCGCCGCGCAGCCGGCGAGCAGGACGAGGAACGACAGGAGGAACGCGGCCGGGAGGCCACGCAGCGATGCCTTGCGAACGTTCACGGAGCACCCACGGAAAATGCTGGACACGGCAGGCCGCGGCGCGGACGCGCAGTCGGCATGCGGCGGATCGGGACGCGGTCCCGGCAGTGAGATCGATGCGTGTGGCGCGGCGGCGCGTTCGACGATGGTCCGGCGTCCTGCCGCGGTGGCTGTCCTTGCTCCCCCTTCCCTGTTCGACGCTGTTCGTCAGCGGCCCGCGTGGCGGGCCCGCTCATCCCCGAGCATTGCGGGCCCGACGGGCTCGCGGCGTACGTTAGCGAGGCATTGCCACAGCGTCAATACGTGACGCGGTCGTCACGTCCGCAGCCGCGGCACGTCGATCCTGGGCAGAAGGCGGCGGGTGAAGTACGGGTCCCTGTAGTAGCGGATCTTCTCGCACATCACCGGATGCGCGACGCCTTCGTACATGACGATCTCGCGGTCGGGGCCCATCGCCTTGAGTTCCTGCGGCAGCATGAGGGCACGCCGCTCCAGCACCTCGTTGCGGCTGACGTCGCGCCCGCGGGTCACGCTCTGCCGGCGCACGGTGGTGTAGCCGAGCATCTCGGAATAGTCGTTGGCGTCCTGCTGCTCGCGCGGTGCGTAGACGATCTGCAGGGCGTGGTTGGTGATCAGCGTTCGGGAGAGTTCCTTGCCGTAGGTGGCGTCGAGCTGCGCCATGCTCTGCACGATGGGGAGCAGGCGCAGGTTGTAGCCGGCCATGTAGGCCACGGCGCTGGCGATGATGTCGACGCGGCCGATGGAGGTGAACTCGTCCATCAGCAGCAGGCACTGGTGCCTGAGCGAGGGGTCGTTCTGCGGCAGCTCGCGGGTGTTGAGGCCGATGAGCTGGCTGAAGAACAGGTTCACGATCAGCCGGCTCTCCGCCAGCTTGTTGGGCTGGATGCCGATGTAGATGCTCATGCGCTTTCTGCGCACGTCGGTGAGCAGGAAGTCGTCGGCACCGGTGGCGGCGTCGAGGACGGGATTGATCCAGGCGTTGAGCGGCTCCTTGAACGTGCCGATGATCGACGCGAAGGTCTCGTCGGCCTGGCTCAGCAGCGTGGAGAAGGCCATGCGCGCGGGCGCGCCCAGGAAGGACTGCTGCGACAGCGTGCGCAGCCAGGCGCGCAGGTCGCTGCCGTCGCCCGAGGACAGGCGGTAGATCGCGCCCAGCGTTGGCGCCTGCGCGCCCGGAAAGCCTGTCGCCTGTTCGTGGTCGTGCCTGTCGAAGAGATACAGCGCGAAGGCGAGGAAGGCGTTGCGCGCCTGGCTCACCCAGAATTTCTGCTCGTCGACCGTGTCGGGGTAGAGCATGGCCGCGATCGCCTGCAGGTCGGAGATGCGGAAGGCCGGGTCGCGGGAGACGTAGGTCAGCGGGTTCCAGCGATGCGTGCGGCGGTCTTCGGCGAACGGATTGAAGAGGTACACCTCATGGCCCTGGGCGGCGCGCCAGCCGGAGGTGAGGTCGAAGTTCTCCTGCTTGATGTCGAGCACGACCACCGATTCGCCGTACTCGAGCAGGTTCGGGATGACCACGCCCACGCCCTTGCCCGAGCGTGTGGGCGCGGCGAGGATCGCGAACTGCTGGCCCGGCAGGCGCAGCAGCCTGCCGTTGAACCGGCCCACCACCAGCGCGCCGGGGCCGTCGTCGAACAGCCCGTGGCGGGCGAGGTCGGAGGCCTTGGCGAAGCGCGCATCGCCGTGCAGGGCGCGCCGCGGTGTTCGCAGCGCGATGGCCAGCAGGCCGACGTAGGCCAGCGCCGGCAGGCCGAAGCCCATGACGCCCGCGGCCTTGATTTTCCCGGCGTAGGGGCGCACCTGCGGGAGGTCGAGCGTGCGCAGGTAGTCCAGATAGACCGCCCAGCCCGCGCCGGCGCCGTCGACGCCCAGCAGCATGGTGGTGAAGCGGCCGGACAGGAACAGCCCGGCCATGCCGGCCAGCGCCAGCACGACGAGCGCGAACAGCAGGCGGGCGCGCATCAGCGCAGCCCCCGCGGGCGCAACACGGCATGCACGGGCGCGGCGGGGCGCTGCGCCTCGCGGCGGTCGATCCAGTCGCGCGCGGCCTCGAGGCTGATGTCCTCGTGCAGCCAGCTGCCGGCGGTGTCGACCACCACCCAGGGGCGCGGGCGGTCGTCCTCGCGCAGGTCGAGGACCCGGTAGGGGCCACGGGAATATGGGCTGATGTCGTGCATGGCGGCCTCCTTTCCGCGCTTGGCGCCCGCCCCGGGCGCCGCGGCATTAGCGTAGCGGCTGGCGACGGCCGCGTCACGCCATGCCGCGGGCCGCCCGCGCGGCTACCCTATGCGCCCCACGCATCGCGGAGCCCGCCCATGAGCCTCAAGCAACGCCTCACCGACGACATGAAGGCCGCCATGAAGGGCGGCGACAAGGGCACGCTCGCGGTGATCCGCCTGGTCAATGCCGCGATCAAGCAGAAGGAGGTGGACGAGCGCGTGGAGCTGGACGACGCGGCGGTGGTGGCCGTGCTCGACAGGATGGTGAAGCAGCGCCGCGACTCCGTGGCGCAGTACGAATCGGCCGGCCGCGAGGACCTGGCCCAGGCCGAGCGCGACGAGATCGTGGTGATCGAGCGCTACCTGCCGCAGAAGATGGGCGAGGCCGGGATCGCTGCCGCCATCGAGGCCGCCGTCGCCGAGACCGGCGCGAGCTCCGCGGCCGACATGGGCAAGCTGATGGGCGTGCTCAAGCCGCGCCTTGCCGGCCAGGCCGACATGGGCCTGGTGTCGAAGCTGGTGAAGCAGCGCCTGGGCTGAGCCACCCGGCCGCGCTCGCGGCGCCATGACGGGGGCGCGTGGCATCGTCCGCGCATGGCTTCGCCGACGTCGACCGACCCCAAGCGCCCGGCCACCCCGCCCCCGGTGGCCGACCAGCTCGATCCCACCGCTCCCGCCTCGATCACGCAGGCCGACGGCGCACCGCCGCCGGCGACGGTGCGCTCGCGCGTGCGTCGCGCGGGGATCGGCACCCTGCCGATGGCACTGCTGCGGCGCTTCATCGACGCCCAGGTGGTGACGCACGCGGCGGCGCTGGCCTTCTACGCGGTGCTGTCGCTGGCGCCTTTGATGCTGCTGGCGCTGTGGACCACCGCCTCCAGCGACGCCGCCCAGGCCGCGCTGGTCGGGCAGATCGGCCTGCTCGCCGGCCCCGAGGCGCAGACGGTGGCGCGCACCGTGCTCGAGCATGCGCAGGCCATGCCCGACACCGGCTCGCTGGCGGGCTGGTGGAGCATCGCGCTGCTGGTGGTGGGTGCCAGCGCCGTGTTCGCGCAGCTGCAGGAGGCGCTGAACGCGATCTTCCGCACCGACGCCACGGCGCTGGCCAGCGTCTGGAACTGGCTGCGCAAGCGCCTGCTCTCCTTCGGCCTGCTGCTGGCGCTGGGCTTTCTCCTGCTAATCTCGCTCACGGTATCCACGCTGCTGGAGCTCACCGTCGGGCGCTTGGTGCAGGGCGAGTCGGTGGTGGCGACGCTGGCGGGGCTGGTCGTCTACACCCTGGCCTTCGCGCTGATGTACCGCTACCTGCCCGACCGCCGCGTGCGCTGGCCGCTGGCCTTCGGGGGCGGCACGCTCACCGCGGCGCTGTTCCTGGCCGGTCGCGCCTTCATCGGCTGGTACCTGGCCCGGGCGACCACCGCCTCGGCCTATGGCGCGATGGGCGCGCTGGTGCTGGCGATGCTCTGGGTCTACTACGCGGCCGTGATCCTCTACGCCGGCGCGGTGCTGACGGCGACCATCGACGAACGCCTGGGCGTGCTGCCGCCGGCCGGCCCCGCGGACGGCGCGCCGGCCACGGGGTGACCGGCGCGGCGCAGGCGCTGCGACCGGCGCATGTCAGGATGGCCACGACAGGCAGCGGGAGCCCGCGCCGTCGCCCGCCACGCCAGGCGCCCGGACCACGCCCGCGGCCGCACCGCCGCGCGGGCTAGACTGCGCAGGGACGCATCTCGTCCGCGACGCATCCTTCGCGCTGCCATGCGCCGGCCCTGCCCGGCCGCGGCGTACGCCACCGCCTGACCATGGCCCGCATCCCCGACGCCTTCATCGACGACCTCCTCGCCCGCTCCGACATCGTCGAAGTGGTCGGCTCGCGCGTGCCGCTCAAGCGCCAGGGCAAGGAGTTCTCGGCGCGCTGCCCCTTCCACGACGAGCGCTCGCCCAGCTTCACCGTCTCGCCGACCAAGCAGTTCTACCACTGCTTCGGCTGCGGGGCGCACGGCACGGCGATCAGCTTCCTCATGAACTACGACCGCCTCGAATTCCTCGACGCGGTGGAGGAGCTGGCCAAGCGCGTGGGCATGGAGGTGCCGCGCGAGACGCAGCAGCGCGTGGCCGACCCGCAGCTGCAGGAGCTGTACGGCGCGATGGAGGCGGCGAGCCAGTTCTTCCGCCAGCAACTACGCGCCTCGTCCAAGGCGCTCGCGTACTTCGACGCGCGCGGCGTGAGCGAGGCGGTCCGCGAGCAGTTCCAGCTCGGCTACGCGCCCGACGGCTTCGAGGCGTTGAAGAACACGCTGGGCACGGATGCTCGCAGGCTCGCGCTGCTAGAGCGCGGCGGGCTCTTCTCCAAGAACGATGCCGGGCGCGTGTACGACAAGTTCCGCGACCGCGTGATGTTCCCCATCTTCGACCGCCGGGGCCGGCCCATCGCCTTCGGTGGCCGCGTCATCGACAAGGACGACGGCCCCAAGTACCTCAACTCGCCCGAGACGCGCCTGTTCCACAAGGGCCGCGAGCTCTATGGCCTGTGGCAGGTACGCGGCGCGAACCAGCGCATCGAGCGGCTGATCGTGGTGGAGGGCTACATGGACGTGTTCGCGCTGTTCCAGAACGGCGTGACGCAGGCCGTGGCCACGCTGGGCACGGCGACCACGTCCGACCATGCCGAGCTTCTGTTCCGCAACGCGCCGGACGTGTACTTCTGCTTCGACGGCGACCGCGCCGGACGCGCGGCGGCATGGAAAGCGGTGGAATCGGTGCTGCCGCGCATGAAGGACGGACGCCAGGCCTTCTTCCTGTTCCTGCCCGAAGGCGAGGATCCGGATTCGATCGTGCGAAGCGAAGGACGGGACGGTTTCGAGGCGCGCCTGCAGTCGGCCACGCCGCTGTCGCAGTTCCTGTTCGATTCGCTGTCCGACGGCGTGAACCTTTCCACGCTGGAGGGCAAGGGGCGGCTGGCCGAGCGCGCCAAGCCGCTGCTGGCGCAGATTCCCGACGGCGCGTTCGCCGACCTGATGCGCCAGCGGCTCACCGAGCTCACCGGCGTGGGTGCCCGCAGCGCGCAGCCGGAGACGCACGTGCCGGCGCAGCGGGCGCGCGCCTCGGCCGGCCGCCACGCACCACCGCCCAAGCGAAGCCTCGTGCGCAGCGCGATCCTCTACCTGCTGCACGCGCCCTCGCTCGCGCTGGAGGTCGCCTGCCCGCCGTCGTTCGCCGCGCTGCGCCAGCCCGGCGTGCCGTTGCTCATCGAGCTGATCGAACTGGTGCATGCGCGGCCGGACATCGGCGTGGCCGCGCTGGTGGAGCATTTCGTCGGCCGCGAGGAATACGAGCCGCTGCAGAAGCTCATGACGCAGACGCTCCCGGGCGTCGACGCGACCTGGAAGGCCGAGCTGCTCGACAACGTGGCGCAGCTGGAGCGCCTCACCCTCGCGCAGCGCGTGGAGGAGCTGCAGGCGCGCATCGCCGAGGTGGGCATGTCCGGGTTGAGCGATGCGGAGAAGGCGGAGCTGCGCGACCTGCAATCGCGGCGCGCCTGAGTGCCGTGCGCCGGCCCGTGGCCGGCATCGGTGCGCGGCCGCGGCGCGCGATGCGACGCGGCGTCAGGCCGCCTGCACGCGATTGCGCCCGGCCGCCTTGGCCGCGTAGAGCGCGCGGTCGGCGCGTGCCAGCAGTTCCGCCGACGACTCGCCCGCGGCGTATTCGGCCACGCCGGCCGAGAACGTCGCCGCCAGCGCGCCGGCACGGGTGTCGAAGCGGTGCGCTTCCACCGCCACGCGGATGCGCTCCGCGGCCTGGCAGGCGCCATCGACGCGCGTATGCGGCATCAGCAGCAGGAATTCCTCGCCGCCATAGCGCCCGAAGGCGTCGTCCATGTCCTGCCGCGCCAGCAGGTCGAGCGTGCGGGCCTGCGCGCGCAGGAAGTCGCAGAAGCCGCGCAGGATCTCATCCCCGACGTGGTGGCCGTAGGTGTCGTTGAAGCGCTTGAAGTGGTCGATGTCGATGATCGCCACCGAGAACGGCAGCCCGAAGCGCTCGGCGCGCGCGCGCTCGGTATCCAGCGCGTGCAGAAGGAAACGGCGATTGCGAACGCCGGTGAGCTCGTCGCGCTCGGAGAGCTCCTGCACGCGCGCCAGCGCCGCCTGCAGGTCGCGCTTGCGTTGGGCGAGCTTGGCCCGTACCTGGGCGAAGTAGCCGCCGAGGAACGAGAGCCAGACCAGGATCATCGCCAGCGCCACCATCCGCAGCACTTCGACGCGGAACGCGGGCGTATCGATCGGGCGGTCGTGGAATTCCAGCAGCACCAGCAGGGCATAGGCGCCCGCCGCCAGCAGCGCCAGGCGCAGGAACTGCAGCGTGCTCAGGCCGAACAGGCCGAAGAAGAACACCGCCACGAACAGCATCAGCATGATGCTGCGGGCCTCGCCACGCATCGCATGCAGGGTGACGAGCGCCAGCGCGATGGCCACCACGATCTGCGGGACCAGCAGTGCCGGGTCGGCGAAGCGCCGGCTGAAGCCGCTGCGGATCGCGAGGAAGAAGCCGCCGTTGATCAGCAGGGCGGCGGCCGCCAGGGCACCGAGGCCGCACCAGCCACCGTCCACCCAGCCCCAGTGGACCGCCAGCGCCCCCGGGGCCAGGAACATGAGGTAACTGGCCTGCCCCATGAGCTGGCGCGACAACCGCAGGCGGGTGGCGGGGTCGCGGGAAAGCAGGCGGTCGAAGGCCATGCCTACACCCTAGCGCCGCTTGCGAGGCTCCGCGACAGGCGCGCGGACGGGCGGAAGCCGTGGTTCAGCGAGTGTCCTTCACCACGTCGCCGCCCTTCATCACGAAAGGCACGTCTTCCAGCAGGTGCACGTCGGCGGTGGGATCGCCGGCGACGGCGACGAGGTCGGCCAGGCGCCCGGCCTCCAGCACGCCCACGTCCTCGCGGCCGAGGGCCTGCGCGGCATTGACGGTGGCGCTCTGGATCGCCTGCACCGGGGTCATGCCATAGCGCACCATCACCGCGAACTGGCGGCCGTTGTCGCCATGCGGATACACGCCGGCATCGGTGCCGTAGACCATGCGCGCGCCCGCCGCGTGCGCCCGGCGGAAGTTCTCGCGCTGGATCTCGGCGATCTCGCGGTCCTTGCGCAGGTTGTCCTCGAGCACGCCGTTCTTCCTGCCTTCGGCCTGCGTGTACTCGGTGTTGTAGATGTCCATGGACAGCCAGGCCCCGTGCTGCCTGGCCAGCCGGATGCCTTCGTCGTCGATGAGGCTGGCGTGCTCGATGGTGTCGACGCCCGCCCGGATCGCATCGCGGATGCCCGCCGCGCCGTGCGCATGCGCGGCCACCTTCAGGCCGAGCATGTGCGCGTCGTCGGCCACGGCCTTCATCTCGGCATGGCTCATCTGCTGCTGGCCGGGTTCGGTATTGCGCGAGAACACGCCACCGGTGGCGCAGATCTTGATGACCTGCGCGCCGTACTTGCGCAGCGTGCGCACGGCGCGGCGGGCCTCGTCGGGGCCGTCGGCATTGAACGGGCTCTTCTCGTCCATCGACGGCGGGAAGAACGTGGAATCGCAGTGGCCGCCGGTGGCGCCGAAGGAGTAGCCCGCGGTGACGATGCGCGGGCCGCGCACCTTGCCCTCGTCGATGGCCTGGCGCAGGCCGACGTCGTTCCAGGCGTCGGCGCCGACGTTGCGCACGGTGGTGAAGCCCGCCAAGAGCGTCTTCTCGGCATTGGGCACGCTGAGCATCGACCAGAAGCGGTCGCCGAACTGCAGGCCGCTGTAGCCGCCGTAGCTGGGGTCGCTGTCCAGGTGCACGTGCATGTCGATCAGGCCGGGCAGCAGGGTCATGCCGGGCAGGTCGATGCGTCGTGCGTCGGCGGGCACGGCGTCTCCCCGGCGCCCGACCGAGACGATGCGGCCATCGCGCAGCAGCAGCTGCGGCTGATCCACCAAGCGGCCCGTACGCACGTCGAGCATGCGCTCGGCGGTGACCACGGTGGCCGGCGCCTGCGCCGCGGCGGTCGCAGGCGCGAGCGCGGAGGCGAGGGCGAGCAGGAGCGGTGCGATGCGGGCGGCGGACATGGCGGGTCGCGATGCGGGGGCGGGCCGCGAGTATAGGCAGCGTGGCGCGGCCGCCGATGTGCCTCACGGCAGGGGCGCGGCGCCGATGAGCGGCGCGGCGCGATGCCGCGGCAGCACGACGACGTGGTGGTAGGCGCCGGACGTCGCGCCCGTGCGCTGGCCGGTGCCGTCCGCGGGCGCCGGGCCGCAGCGCTCGCGGCAGGCGCGGAATTCGCCGCTGCGCGCGGTGATGCGGAACGACACCGGGTCGAGGTCGCGCAGCCACGCGCCCATCGGCACCTGCATCAGCGCCGGCGCGTTCGCGGGCCGCTCCAGCATGGCGTGGACGTTGCCCGTGACCACGAGCAGCCTGCCACGCGGCAGCGCGGCGTACGCGGCGCGCAGCACGGCCGCCATGCCGCGATCGCGGGCGTGATGGTCGGGCGTGCCGGGCACGTCCATGGCCAGGACAGCGATGTCGCGCCCGGCACGTCGCATGCGGCGCACGTGCTCGAACAGGTCGACGAGGGCCTCGTTGCGCCGCCCGTCGTTGCGCGGGGCCGGCATCGTCCAGTAGGGCCGGCCGGTGAGCGCCGCGCGGGCGCGCGGGCCACCGTCGGAGCGCAGGAAGGCGTCGATGGCGCGCTGCTCGGCCTGGTCGATCTCCACCGCGACCAGCACCGGGCCCTGGTCACCGTAGGCGTCGGCCAGTGCGGCGACCAGCTGCGGCACCTCGCGCGTGCCGTGCAGCTCGCCCAACAGGACCAGGCGCCGGGCGCCGGCGACGGACCGGACGACGTCGGCTGCGCGAATGACCGCTTCGCGCTCGTCGCGCGCGGTTTCGGGCGATGGAGGCGCCGCCGCGACGATGCGGGCGAATGCAAGAGCACAGCACAGGACGAACAGCCATCGCAGCCGGATCATCGGCACGGCTCCCTTGAAAGGTCCACCGTCTCGATGGGGCCGCACACGGCAGGCCTCAAGCCATGGGCTGAAGCTCGAATGCGGGCGCCGGCGCCATCAGTGGCGCGAGCCAGTGGTCCACCAGCAGGAAGGCGAACAGCGCCATGAGATAGACGATGGAGTAGTTGAAGACCTTCATCGCGTAGAACTCATCGGGCGGGTCCATCAGCTTCCAGGCGTGCATGAGGAAGACGAGCCCCAGCACCAGCGCGCCGCCGAGGTAGAACACGCCGCTCATGCCCACCGCCCAGGGGAGCACGGTCACCGCCACCAGTAGCACGGTGTAGATCAGGATCTGCCAGCGCGTGTAGTCCACGCCATGGGTAACGGGCAGCATCGGCACCAGCGCGCGGGCGTAGTCCTCGCGGCGGAAGATCGCCAGCGCCCAGAAATGCGGCGGCGTCCAGACGAAGATGATGAGCACGAGCAGCAGGGCATGCGCCCAGTCCCATTCGCCCTGCATGCCGGTGATCGCCGACCAGCCCAGCAGCGGCGGCGCCGCGCCGGCGATGCCGCCGATGACGATGTTCTGCGGCGTCGCGCGCTTGAGGAACACGGTGTAGACCACCGCATAGCCGATCAGCGAGGCGAAGGTGAGCACCGCCGTGATCGTGTTGACGAAGGCCACGAGCAGCGCCATCGACAGCGCGGCCAGCACCAGCGCGAACACCAGGGCGCGCGCCGGCGTGATCTGCCCCACCACGATCGGCCGCCACGAGGTGCGCGCCATCTTCGCGTCGATGCGCGAATCCAGCAGCTGGTTGATCGCCGCCGCACTGGAGGCGGCCAGCCAGATGCCCACGAAGCCGACCAGCGACTCCTTCAACGGCGGCAGGCCCGGCACGGCGAGGAACATGCCCACCAGCGCGGTGAACACGATCAGCGCGACGACGCGCGGCTTGGTGAGCGCCCAGTACTGGCGAAGCGTTGCCGTCATCGCTCAGGCCGCCGCCACGCGCGGCGGCTTGACCCGCGCGATCAGCGAAACCAGCACCGCCAGCAGCAGCACGGCACCGGCGTTGTGCGCCACCGCCACGTGCAACGGCAGGCCCAGGCGCACGTTGGCGATGCCGAGGGCGACCTGCGCCAGCGTCAGCAGCGCCAGCAGCGCGCCCCAGCCGCGCATGCCCGGCGTGCGCAGCAGGCGCAGCGCGAGCGCGAGCAGCACGACGAAAGCCACCAGCGCCATCATGCGATGCGCCATCTGGATGGCGATGCGCGAGGCGCCGTCGAGGATGCCCCCCTCGTAGTCGACGCCGATGCCGCGCCAGAGCACGAAGCCTTCCTGGAAGTCGGTGGGCGGCCACCACTTGCCCACGCAGGTCGGAAAGTCCGTACCGCAGGCCAGCGCGGCGTAGTTGGCGCTGGTCCAGCCGCCGAGTGCGATCTGCAGACCCAGCACGGCCAGCGCCACCCACAGCCAACGACGCAGCACGCCCGCATCGGCCAGGCGGATCGGCAGGTCGGTCGCGCGCCAGGCCATCCACAGCAGCAGCGAGAACGTGGTCAGCCCGCCGAGCAGGTGCCCCATGACCACGATCGGCTTGAGTAGCCAGGTCACCGTCCACATGCCCAGCAGCGCCTGGAAGACGATCACCATCAGCGTGACCGCCGCGATGCGCGCGAGGTCGGCATTGCTCCAGCGCACCGCGGCCGCCAGCAGGATCAGCTCGCCCGCGACGGCGAGCACCACGGCCATCGTGTAATTGGCCTGCATGTACAGCGGGATCGACAGGCCGACCAGCGCAGCCGCGGCGAGTACCTGCGCGATGCCATGACGGCGGCGGCGCGCGCCCAGCAGCGCCAGCGTCAGCACCAGCAGGCCGAGGATCGCGGCGAGATGGCGGTGCACCTGCTCGCGCCAGGCCTTGCTGTCCTCGAACACGCGCACCGCGGTGGCGGCATGGTCCGCGGCTTCGCCGGCATGCGAGGGCCAGGTGGCGCGGCCGTAGCAGGTCGGCCAGTCCGGGCAGCTCAGTCCCGCGTTCGAGAGCCGCACGAATGCACCGAAGACGATCACGCCCAGCGCCAGCGCCACCGCGAGCCAGGCGATGCGGTGGAAGTGGCGGTGCGTGGGGCGACTGGAGTCGCTTCGAGGCGTCGTGTTCATGGGATCACCGCAGCTTCAGCAGGCGGGACAGGTCGGTGCGCACGCCGGCCAGGTCGCTGCCGGGCGCGTAGCGCAGGATGACGAATCCGTTGGGGTCGACGACGTATACCGGCACGCCGGCGCCGGCGTCCACCTTCGGCAACCGCGCCCGCGCGCGGGCATCGGGCGCGAGCAGGCGCAGCGTGGACGGCGGCGTGCCCTCGGCGGGCCAGGCGCAGCGCGTGCTCGCGCACCACCAGAGCACGTCGACGCGGTCGGCGTCCTTGCTCATGAGCTGCCAGACCGTGCCCACGTCGCGGGCCACCCGCCGGCACTCCTCTCCGCAGTCGGCCGGTGCGGCCACCAGCACGCGCCATTGGCGGCTGGCCGGGTTCCAGGGGTAGCTGCCGCCGTCGAGCAGGCGCGGCGTGTAGTCGCGCAGGTCGCCGTAGGGATCGAGCAGTTCGCCCTTCTGGCGCGAGGCGGCCGGGTGGATGTCGGCAAAGCGCAGCAGCCCGGCCAGGGCCATGCTGCCGAAGAACAACACGGCGATGATCACGAGGGTGCGGCGGTTGCGCCGGCGCTGGGAGTCGTCGACGGCGTTCATCGGCGGGGTTTCCTGAAGGTGAGGACGAGCGCGATCACGAGCAACGTGGCAGCCAGGCCGAACCACTGCAGCGCGTAGCCGCGATGCTTCTCGGGCGGGAGCGTATTGGCGAGCAGGCGCAGGTCGCGCGGCAGGCCGTAGCCCAGCGCGGGATCCAGGCGCAGCACGCGCGGCGCGAACGGGCGTGGCGAAGCGAGGGCCGTGGTGATCGCGGCCGGGTCGACGCGCAGCATCAGCCAGCCATCGGCCTGCCGCGCCAAGGGCGCGCCCAGGTCGAGCCCGTGCGACGGCGGCGGCGCGAGCAGGCCGCGCAGCTCCACCTCGCCCGTCGGCAGTTGCAGGCGCGGCAGCCGACGACGATCCGGCGCGCCCGGCGCCCAGCCCATGTCCACCAGCAGCGGATCCCCGGCCCGGGGCCGGAACGGTGCGTAGGCGCGCAGGCCGACGCGTCCGTCGCGCTGCTGGTTGTCGAGCCAGAGCACCTCACCGGTGAAACGCCCGCGGCCGGCGGCCCAGGCATAGGACTGCGACCGGGCGCGCTCGTGCGCGGCCGCGAGCGGCACCGGACGACGCCGGGCCAGCACGCCGGCCACCTCGGCGAGCATGCGCTCCTTCTCCACCGCACGGCCGCCCTGCCACAGCCCCAGCCATGCGAACAGCGCCGCCGCGAGCAGTGCCGCGGTCCAGCCGATCACCAGGCGCGTGTGCCGGCTCACCGGGCGCCCGCCGTCCCGCGCGATAATCCGGCGCCAAACGCCGCCCGCATCCGGTCGCGGCAGGAGAAAGCCGTGAGCGATTCGCTGAAGACACTCGTCATCGTCGCGTTCCTGATCCTGATCATCTGGAACCTCGGCGCGGGCCTGTACTACATGCTGACCGACAAGGGCGGCAGCAAGCGCACGGTGAACGCGCTGACCCGCCGCATCGTGTTGTCGATCGTGCTGATCCTCGGCGTGGTGTTCGCGGCCTGGATGGGCTGGATCGACTTCCACGGCGTGGGCTCGAACCCGAACGGCTGAGCCGCCGGACACGCGACGGGCCGGCAGTGCCGGCCCGTCGTCCCTGCGGTGCTGGCGTGCCTTACAGCACGTAGACGAACAGGAACAGTGCCAGCCAGACCACGTCGACGAAGTGCCAGTACCAGGCCACCGCCTCGAAGGCGAAGTGGTTGTCGCGATCGAAGTGGCCCTTCAGGCAGCGCAGCCAGATGATCGCCAGCATGATCGTGCCCAGCGTCACGTGCAGGCCGTGGAAGCCGGTCAGCATGAAGAACGTCGAGCCGTAGATGCCCGAGCCCAGCGTCAGGTTGAGCTCGCGGTAGGCGTGGATGTACTCCTCCGCCTGGAAGAACAGGAACAGGCCGCCCAGCAGCACGGTGATGCCCAGCCACAGCAGCAGCTGCTTGCGGTGGCCGGCCTTGAGGGCGTGGTGCGCCGCGGTCACGGTGCTGCCCGAGGTCAGCAGGATCAGCGTGTTGAGCAGCGGCAGGCCCCAGGCCGGGATGGTCTGGAAGGACCCGCCCACGGCCGCCGGGCCGTTGTTCGGCCAGCCGCTCGAGAAGCCCTGCCACAGCAGCGAATGGGTGGCGGCACCGTCGCCCTCGCCCGCGAGCCAGGGCAGCGCGAACTGCCGGGCGTAGAACAGCGCGCCGAAGAACGCGGCGAAGAACATCACCTCGGAGAAGATGAACCACACCATGCCCATGCGGAACGAGACGTCCACCTGGCGGTTGTAGTTGCCGCGCACCGACTCGCGGATCACGTCGCCGAACCACATGAACAGCACGGCCAGCGTCAGCGCCACGCCGACGAAGAACACCGGCCTGCCCCAGCTCGCCGCGTTGAGCCAGCTGGCCAGGCCGATCATCATCACGAACAGCGCGATGGAGCCGAAGAACGGCCACTTGCTGCTGTGCGGGACGAAGTAGACGTTGGGATCGTGCGTGCTGGAGGCGTGGGCCATGGCGAAGCGTTCCGTGGGTCAGTACGGCGATGGATCGGCGATCACGGTGCCGCGCGCGGTGCGTCCGGCCCCTTGGCCGTGCCCAGGCGCGCGGTCAGCGCATCGTTGCGGAAGAAGGTGTAGGACAGGGTGAGCGTCTTGACGTCGGCCGGCAGCGCCGGGTCGACGATGAAGCGCACCGGCATGTCGCGCGACTCGCCGGCGGCGAGCGTCTGCGCGGTGAAGCAGAAGCATTCGGTCTTGACGAAGTACCGCGAGGCGCGCGCCGGCGCCACCGACGGCACCGCGCTGCCGACCACCGGCGAGGCGGCGGCATTGCGGGCGAAATAGCGCATCTCGTACGGCTGGCCGACCCGCACCTTCATTTCCTGCTGGTGCGGACGGAAGTCCCAGGCGAGCCTGGAGTTCACGCCGCCGTCGAACTGCACGGTGACCCAGCGCTCGCCCTTGGCCGCCGCGACCTTCGCCCCCGGCTGCGCCTCCTGCGAGAGGCGGATGCCGAAGACCTTCTCGCAGGCGATGCGGTACAGCGGCACCAGGCTGAAGGTGAAGGCGAAGGCGCCCAGCGAGACGCCCAGCAGCTTCAGCCAGCCCGCGCGGCGGGAACGCCCGGCGTTCATCGCCCGAGCACTCCCATCAGCAGGAAGCCCGCGTAGACCGCCACGGCCACCAGCGCGACCACCACGGCCGTGCGACGCGCCCGCGCGCGGCGGGCGGCGTCATCCGGTTGGCGGGGGTGGCTGGACGGCGTCATGGGCTCGGGCGCGGCGTCTTAGTGGCTGATGTCGCCGTGGGCGAGGTCGCCGTCCTTGACCACCGGCGGCACGGTGAAGGTGTGGTGCGGCGCCGGGCTCGGCACGGTCCACTCCAGGCCCTTGGCGCCTTCCCACACGCGGGCGGTGGCCGGCGCGCCGTGCTTCTTGGAGTGCCACAGCACGAAGGCCATGATGAACGGGGTGGCGAACATGCCGAAGGCGCCGAACGAGCTGATCAGGTTCCAGTCGGCGAACACGACGTTGTAGTCCGGGATGCGGCGCGGCATGCCGGCCAGGCCCAGGAAGTGCTGCGGGAAGAACAGCAGGTTCACGAAGACCATCGACCACCAGAAGTGGAAGCTGGCCAGCTTCTCGTTGACCATGCGCCCCGTCCACTTCGGCCACCAGTAGTAGACGGCCGCGATGATCGCGAACAGCGCGCCGGTGACCAGCACGTAGTGGAAGTGCGCCACCACGAAGTAGGTGTCGTGGTACTGGAAGTCCGCCGGCACGATGGCGAGCATCAGGCCCGAGAAGCCCCCGATGGTGAACAGGATCACGAAGGCGATCGCCCACTTCATCGGCGATTCGAAGGTCAGCGAGCCGCGCCACATGGTCGTGACCCAGTTGAAGACCTTCACGCCCGTGGGGATGGAGATCAGCATCGTGGCGAACATGAAGTAGATCTCGCCACCCAGCGGCATGCCCACCGTGAACATGTGGTGCGCCCACACGATGAACGACAGGAAGGCGATCGCGGCGGTCGCATAGACCATCGCCTGGTAGCCGAACAGCGGCTTGCGGCTGAAGGTCGGGATGATCTCCGACACGACGCCGAACGCCGGCAGGATCATGATGTAGACCTCGGGGTGGCCGAAGAACCAGAAGATGTGCTGGAACATCACCGGGTCGCCGCCGCCGGCCGCGTTGAAGAACGACGTGCCGAAGAACTTGTCGGTCAGCAGCATGGTCACCGCGCCAGCGAGCACCGGCATCACCGCGATCAGCAGGAACGCGGTGATCAGCCAGGTCCAGCAGAAGATCGGCATCTTCAAAAGGTCCACGCCCGGCGCGCGCATGTTGAGGATGGTCGCGATGATGTTGATCGCACCCATGATCGAGCTGATGCCCATCAGGTGGATCGAGAAGATCGCGAACGCGACGTTCGCGCCGCCCTGCAGCGACAGCGGCGGGTAGAGCGTCCAGCCGCCGGCGGGCGCGCCGCCCGGCAGGAAGAACGTCATCAGCAGCAGCGTGAACGCGAACGGCATGATCCAGAAGGACCAGTTGTTCATACGCGGCAGCGCCATGTCCGGCGCGCCGATCTGCAGCGGGATCATCCAGTTGCCCAGGCCCACGAAGGCCGGCATCACGCCGCCGAAGATCATCACCAGCGCGTGCATCGTCGTCATCGAGTTGAAGAACATCGGGTCGACGAACTGCAGGCCCGGCTTCATCAGCTCGGCGCGGATCACGACCGAGAACGCCGCGCCCACGATGAACATGATGAAGGAGAACACCAGGTACAGGGTCCCGATGTCCTTGTGGTTCGTGGAGAAGAACCAGCGCTCGATGAAGCCCTGCTCGTGACCGTGCTCGTCGGTCGGCTGGGCGTGGTGCGGATGCGTGACGGCCATGACTACCTCTGCGTATTCGGTTCGATCAGCCCGCGGTCACGGCCGGGGTGTCGGTATTCGGGGTCACCGCGCCTTCGGGCGAGGTCGTCGCCGGCGCTTCCGGCGTATCGACCGGGGCCGGCGCGGCGACCGGGGCGGCCGCCGGGGCCGGCTGGCGCGCGGCGATCCACTGGCGGAACTCCTCCGGCCCGACGGCGCGCACGACGATCGGCATGTAGCCGTGGTCCTTGCCGCAGAGCTCGGCGCACTGGCCGCGGTAGACGCCCGGGCGGTCGATGCGGGTCCAGGCCTCGTTGATCAGGCCGGGGATCGCGTCCTGCTTCCAGCCCAGCGCCGGCACCCACCAGGAGTGGATCACGTCGTCGGCGGTGACCACGAAGCGGATCTTGGTGCCCGTCGGCACGACCAGCTCGTTGTCGACCTCGAGCAGGTAGTCCGGGTGCGACTCCATCGTCGGCACGCCGCCGCTCTGGCGCATGTCGTCGCTCTCGCGCTTCAGGCGCGAGGTGATCGAGACGTCCTGGCCGAGGTAGTCGTACTTCCACATCCACTGGTAGCCGGTGACCTTGACGGTCATCTGCGACTCGCGGATGTCGTACATCTGGATCAGCTTGCTGGTAGCCGGGAAGGCCATGGCCACGAGTAGGACGATCGGGATCACCGTCCACAGCACCTCGAGCCTGGTGCTGTGCGTGAAGTTCACGTCCGCGACCGCGCCGCGCGACTTGCGGAACTTGAACATGGCGATGCCCATGGCCGCGAAGACCAGCACGCCGATGCCCACGCAGATCCACAGCGCGATCATGTGCGCGTCGTAGGCGTTGTCCGAGATCAGGGTGACGCCGCGGCGCATGTTCAGCTGCCAGCGCTCCGGATCCGGATCGTTGGGCAGGACCTGCTGCGCAGACACGAGGACCGGCAGGGCGGCGGCGGCCAGGCCCGCAGCCCACTGCTTGATACGACCGGCTTTCATCAGATCGAGCCCCGAAAAAACAGATACTGAAATTGGTGGGTACCCGCGGGGTGCATACCGCGACGGACCGGGCCCGGCGCGGGCCGGTGGGATCCTGGACGGAGGGCGGGCGGGACGCAGGCGGCGCCACGGAAAGCGCCGCTGTAACTACGGAATGGTAGCCCCCGCCTTGATCTGCGGCAAGATTCGGCCGCCCGTGGCGTGCTAGCCGACACGCTGCGGGCGCGCTGCCGGCGGGCCGCGCGGGAGTGCGCCGCTAGACTATGCGCATCCCTTCCCCGTTGCACGGATGATGACTCCCGATTCCCCTGGCGTCGCCGGCGGCGCACTGCTCCGCCCGGAACTCCCGCCCCCGCCCACCGGACCGCGCGCCGCCATCACCGCGGGCTGGGTCCGCGACGAGGCCGCCCACGTCCGCGCCCTGCTCGAGCAGGCCCGCCTGCCGGAGTCCGACCGCGAGGCGGTCCGGGCCACGGCCGCCGACCTCGTCACCCGGGTCCGCCGCCGCGCCCGCAACCAGGGCGCCATCGAGGCCTTCATGCGGCAGTACGACCTCGGCTCCGAGGAGGGCGTGCTGCTGATGTGCGTGGCCGAGGCCCTGCTTCGCATCCCCGACGCCGAGACCGCCGACCGCCTGATCCGCGACAAGCTGGGCGAGGCCGACTGGAAGCGCCACATGGGCCAGTCGCCCTCGGTGCTCGTCAACGCCTCGACCTGGGGCCTGATGCTGACCGGCCATCTGGTCGACCTGGCCGACGAGACCCGCCGCGACGTGCACGGCGCCTTCAAGCGCCTGATCGGCCGCGTGGGCGAGCCGGTGATCCGCCTGGCGGTGCGCCAGGCGATGCGGATCATGGGCCACCAGTTCGTGATGGGGCGGACCATCGAGGAAGCCCTCGCGCGCTCGCGCAAGGGCGAGAACGCGGCCTACCGCTATTCCTTCGACATGCTCGGCGAAGCGGCGCTCACCGCCGGAGACGCCGCACGCTACCTCGAGGCCTACCGCGGCGCGATCCATGCCATCGGCCGGCATTCGCGCGGCGAAGGCACCGTGAACCCGTCCGATGCCGCGGCGGTGTTCGGCGCGCCGTCGATCTCGGTGAAGCTTTCCGCGCTGCATCCGCGTTACGAGCATGCCAAGCGTGCGCGCGTGCTGGCCGAGCTGACCCCGCGCGTGCTGGAACTGGCGCAGCTGGCCCGGTCGTACGCGATCGGATTCACGGTGGACGCCGAGGAAGCCGATCGCCTGGAGCTGTCGCTGGACGTCATCGCCGGCGCGTATTCGGATGCGTCGCTGGCCGGCTGGGAAGGCTTCGGCCTCGCCGTGCAGGCCTATTCCAAGCGCTGCCCCGAGGTCATCGACTTCATCGCCGACCTTGCCCGCCGCAGCGGGCGCCGCATCCCCGTGCGCCTGGTCAAGGGCGCGTACTGGGACGCCGAGGTCAAGCGCGCGCAGGTGGACGGCATGCCGGGCTATCCGGTGTTCACGCGCAAGCCCAACACCGACGTCAGCTACCTCGCCAATGCGCGGCGCATGCTCGACGCCTCGGACGCGATCTACCCCATGTTCGCCACGCACAATGCGCAGACGATCGCGCACGTGCATCGCATGGCGGCGGGCCGCCCGTTCGAATTCCAGAAGCTGCACGGCATGGGCGACGACCTCTACGCGGAGGTCATCCCGGCCGACCGCCTGGACGTGCCCTGCCGCGTCTACGCACCGGTGGGCTCGCACGAGGACCTGCTGCCGTATCTCGTGCGCCGCCTGCTCGAGAACGGCGCCAACTCCAGCTTCGTCAACCGCATCACCGACGAGTCGATCCCGGTCGAGGAGCTGGTGCGCGACCCCATCGAGGTCGTCGCCGGCTTCGACCCGATCCCGCATCCCCGCATCCCGCTGCCGGTCGACCTCTTCCGCAGCTACGGCCATTCCAGGAGCAATTCGATGGGCGTGAACCTCGCCAACGACGACGCGCTGCGCACGCTCGCCGACCAGGTCAATGCCGCGGCCGCGCAGCCGTGGTCCGCCGAGCCGCTCGTGGCCGGCGCGTCGGTGTCGGGCGAACGCATCGCCGTGACCAACCCGGCGGACCGCCGGCAGGTCGTGGGCCACTGGATCGCCGCCGACGCCTCGCTGGTCGAGCGTGCGCTGGCCAATGCCACGGCCGCGCACGACGGCTGGAACACCACGCCCGCCGCCAGCCGCGCCGCGATCCTCGAGCATGCCGCGGACCTGCTCGAGCAGCGCATGCCCATGTTCATCGCGATGTGCACCCGCGAGGCCGGCAAGACCATCCCCGACGGCGTGGCCGAAGTGCGCGAGGCGGTGGACTTCCTGCGCTACTACGCCGAACAGGCGCGCGTGCTGTTCAAGCCCGAGCCGCTTCCCGGCCCGACCGGCGAGTCCAACACGCTGCAGCTGTCCGGTCGTGGCACGTTCGTCTGCATCAGCCCGTGGAACTTCCCGCTGGCGATCTTCATGGGCCAGGTCTGCGCCGCGCTCGCGGCAGGCAACTGCGTGATCGCCAAGCCGGCCGAGCAGACCAACCTCATCGGGCATGCCGCGGTGAAGCTGCTGCACGAGGCCGGCATCCCCGAGGCCGTGCTGCAGTTCCTGCCCGGCGACGGCGCCACCGTGGGCGCTGCGCTCACGCGCGACGATCGCATCGCCGGCGTGGCCTTCACCGGTTCCACAGAGACCGCGCGCGCGATCAACCGCGCCCTGGCCGCGCGCGAGAACGCGCCGATCGGCATCCTGATCGCCGAGACCGGCGGCCAGAACGCGCTGATCGCCGACTCCTCCTCGCTGCCCGAGCAGGTGGTCAAGGACGCGATCGGCTCGGCCTTCACCTCGGCCGGCCAGCGCTGCTCGGCCGCGCGCGTGCTGTTCGTGCAGGACGACATCGCCGACAAGGTGGTCAAGATGCTCGCCGGCGCGATGGCCGAGCTCGTGGTCGGCGACCCGGGCCTGCTGTCCACCGACGTCGGCCCGGTGATCGACGACGACGCGTTGCGCGTGCTGGCCGAGCATGCCGCACGCATGGATCGCGAGGCGCGCGCGAAGATCGCCGAGATCCCGCTGGACGAGGCCACGGCGCATGGCAGCTTCTTCGCTCCGCGCGCCTACGAGCTGCACTCGCTCGACCAGCTCCGTCGCGAGGTCTTCGGCCCGGTGCTGCACGTGATCCGCTGGAAGGCGGACCAGCTCGATGCGGTCATCGACCAGATCAACGCCACCGGCTACGGCCTGACGCTCGGCGTGCACTCGCGCATCGACGCGACCATCGAGAAGATCGCCAGCCGCATCAAGGTGGGCAACTGCTACGTCAACCGCAACCAGATCGGCGCGGTGGTCGGCGTGCAACCCTTCGGCGGGCAGGGCCTGTCGGGCACCGGCCCGAAGGCCGGCGGCCCGCACTACCTGCCGCGCTTTGCGACGGAGAAGACAATCACGATCAACACCACCGCGGCCGGCGGCAACGCCTCGCTGCTGACGCTGGGCGACTGACGCGTCGACCGCCGCGGGATGCGGCGTCGTGCAGGCCGGCCACTGTCCTGCGAAGAAGAAGCCCCGCATCCGCGGGGCTTCTTCGTCCATGCCGGAGCGTCAGAAGTTGAAGCCCACCCGCGCGTAGTAGAAGCCGCCGTTGAACCCGTAGGGCGCGTGCACCGGGTACCGCGCACCGGCGATGCCACGCCAGGGATTCTCGTCCGGCACCTTGTCGAACAGGTTCTGCGCGCCGACGTTGAAGTACAGCCCCGACGCGAACTTCCAGCCCACATCGGCATCCACGGTGACCGCGCTGCCCTCGTAGATCGGCAGGCCGCCGTCGTCGAGGTGGTCCTCGAAGAACGAGCCGTAGTAGTTCACGCGCAGGTTGGCGGAGAACACCTGGCGCTGGTGGCTGACCGACAAATAGCCCTTGGTGCGTGGCAGCGATTCCTCCAGCTTCTGGATGCGCACCGGCGTGATGATGCCGGGCGTGAAGTCGTCGACCTCGGTCCGGTTCCAGTTCGCCGCGAGCGAGTAGACCGTTTTTCCACCGAAGTGCTCGCTGTCGTAGCTGGCGACCAGGTCGAAGCCGGTGGTGGTGGTGTCGAAGTCGTTGACGAAGAACTGCACTTCCGAGATCGACGCCGCCTCCGGGTTGCCGCCGGCCACCAGCGCGGCACGGTCGGCATCGCTCACGGTGAAGAACGCGCTCAAGGCGATGCGGTCCTCGGTGCGGATGCGGTACCAGTCGGCGGTGACCAGCCAGTTGTCGCGGTCGAACACCAGGCCCAGCGAGGCGTTCTTCGATTCCTCCGGCTTGAGCGGCTCGGCGCCGTAGAACCGCGCGATCGGGTTGTTGGGCGAGAGCACGGCGGTGTCGCGCAGGGCACCGCTGATGAACGAAGTGGTGACCTGCTCGGCGTTCGACTGGCCCGGCGTGGGCGCGCGGAAGCCGGTGCCGAAGGCCGCACGCAACGCGAAGGCCTCGTTGAAGTCGAAGCGGCCCGTGAGCTTCCAGTTGGTGGTGCGTCCGAAGTCGGAGAAGTCCTCGTGACGCACGGCCGCGCCCAGCAGCAGCGGCTGGGTGAAGCGTGCCTCGGCGTCGGCGTAGACCGCCCAGTTGTCGCGGTCGAAGCTGCCGGCGGTGCGCGGATTGAAGCCGTTGAAACCGTTGGAGCCCAGTGCGAAGCCCTGTGGCGTGAGCGGGCCGATGGCGGTGGATGGCCCGTCGCCGGCGATCACCTCGAACTCCTCGCGGCGCCATTCGGCGCCCATCGCCAGGCTGATGGGCTCGACGGTGAAACCGGTCTCGATGTCGTGGCCGACGTCGAAGTTGACGTTGGTCTCGGTCTGCACGTTGCCGCCCGGCTTGAAGCGCAGGCCCGCGGGCTGGTTGGGGCCGAGCGAGGCGTTGACGGTATTAAGGATGTAGAAGTCGATCTCGTTGCGGCCATAGCTCGCCGACAGGTCCCAGTGCCAGCTACCGCCCCAGAGGCCCTTGAGGCCGGCGGTGAACGCGGCGTCCTTCATCTCGCCGCCGAAGCGCGGGGTGAAGCCGCCGGGGAACTGGCGCAGGAAGGTGAAGCATTCGGCCGGCAACGCGTTGACCGCCGCATTCACCGTCGCATACGGGATGAGGTTGCCGCTCGCGTCGCGCAGCGCGATCGCCGGGCACGTGATGGCATTGCCCGTGTTGGTGTCGCCGACCAGCAGCGTGTTGCCGCCGTCGTTGGAGAACACGCCCGCGCGCGTGGTCGGGTTGCGGTAGTAGAAGCCGCCTTCCACGTCGCGACGTGCGAGGTTGCCGAAGGCGTAGAAGTCGATGTTCTCGCCCGACAGGCCGAGGTTGGCGACGAATTTGCCGTCCTCGTTCACCTCCGGGCTGCCCCAGACCTGCGCGGGGTTGGCGACGCCCGGGTAGCCGGCCGCGGCCACCGCCGCCGCGTCGTCGCGCTGCACGCTGCGCGAGGTGGGTTCGCCGTCGCGCCATTCGGCGGTGAAGGTGGCGAAGCCGTCCGCGCCCAGGCCCGTGCCCAGCTGCGCGCTGATCTGGCGCGCCAAGCCGTCGCCCTCGTAGTACTGGCCGGCGAAGGCCTCCACCGTGCCGCCTTCGCGACGCTTCTTCAGGCCGAAGTTGATGACGCCGGCGATCGCGTCCGAGCCGTACTGCGCGGCCGCACCGTCGCGCAGCACCTCCACCTGTTCGAGCGCGAGCGAGGGAAAGACGGAGATGTCCGGGCCCTGCGCGCCATCGGACAGGCCGCGGCCGAGGAAGGTGATGACCGCCGCGCGGTGGCGGCGCTTGCCGTTGACCAGCACCAGCGTGTTGTCGGGCGGAAGGCCGCGCAGGTTGGCCGGGCGCACCAGGGTGGCGGCATCGTCGATGGGAACGGTGCTGACATTGAAGCTCGGCACCAGCGTGCGCATCTTGTCGAGCACGTCGACCGCGGGCTGGTTGTGGAATTCCTCGCCGTCGAGGATATCGATGGGCACCGCGGACGTGGACTCCGAGCGCGGCTTGGTGCGCGAGCCCAGCACCGAAACGGTGTCGAGCGTGGTGGTGTCCTCGCTGTCGTCCTCGCCGGACGCGGGTGGCTGTGACTGTGCCGCGGCCGCACCCGTCGCGGCCAGCAGCATGGCGGCCAGCGCCATTCGCACGCCGCTGGCCAGTGAGTGGCGTGCCGGCGCGCGCGCCGGGGTCGAGCTCGTACTCATCTGCACTCCCTCCTTGAATCGATCGTGTCGTGGCGCCGCACCGTGTGATCGCCCTGTCCATGCGGCTTCGATCGTCTTAGCAGCAAGCGCGCCGCGCGGCAATGCGCAGGCGACGAACGCGAAGAAAAAGCCCCGCAGAACAGGCTGTGTAAAAACTTCGCGGCAAGTCCGCGCCAGTGATGTTCTGAGGCTCGGACGGATGTCGCGAGCCCCAGAATTCATTGAGGAGGTCGAAAATTGATCAGTTCTTGATCAACTGAATCGCCATCCTGAGTTTTTACACAGCCTGCGAAGCGGGGCTTTTCCGGTGACGCACGGGCCTGGCGATCAGAACTTCATCTGCGCCGAGACGCCGAACAGGTTCGCATAGGCGTCGAAGCTGCCCGTCAGGCGCGAGCCGCTGCTCGAACGCACGCCGTTGATGGTCGGCGTGTCGATCTCGATGCGCGTGTAGGCGGCATCCACGGTGATGCTGTCGGAGAACGCCCAGCTCAGGCCCAGCGAGTACAGCATGCGATCGTTGTCGGGCAGGCGCGGCGTGCGGTCCGCGTCGTTGGTCGGGGTCTCGTCCCTGCCCACGCCGGCACGGAAGGTGAAGGCCTCGCCCATGTCGAACTCGGCGCCCAGGGCCCAGAGGTCGCTGTCCTTCCAGTTAAAGGTCTCGTTGCCCAGCAGCGCGCCGTTCGGACGGTAGATGCGCACGGCTTCCAGCGACGACCAGCCGGTGCGCTGGTAGTCCAGCAGCATGCGGAAGCTGTCGGTGAACTCGTAGCGCACGCCCACGGTGGTGACGCTGGGCGTGGTCAGCGGCGCGGTGACCGCGGTGTCGGCCACGGCCGGGCCGAGGACGGCCGCGACGGCGGACGGTGCGGTGAAGTCGGCGGTGCCCTCGAGATCGTGGTCGATCTCGGAGCGGTGCGACAGGCCGATGGTCAGGCGGTCGGTCGGGCGCGCATGCAGGCCGACCAGCCAGCCGATGCTGGTGTCGTCGCCGGTGACCTCGAGGAAGCCGTCGTTCTGCTGCGGACGGAACGGATAGGCCGGGTTGAGGCAGTTGGCCGGGTTGCCCGAGCCGGCGCAGACGGCGGTGCCGTAGTCGATGGCGTTGGTCAGGGTGACGTCGGCGCGCTCGGTGATCAGGCCCAGGCCGACCGAGAAGCGATCGGTGATGGCGAGCGAGGCGGCCAGCGTGAGGTCGACGATCTTCACGTCCGAGGTGATCGCGTTGTAGCGGCCGACCCAGGTCGGGTCGTACTCGGTCTTCAGGCCGAAGGGCGCGGAGACGGACGCGCCGAAGGTGAGGTTGTCCAGCGCGCCCGACATCGGGAACACCGCCGCCAGCGCCGGCACGGCGGTCAGGTCGCCCGGGTCGCCGCCGTCGTTGCCGGAAAGCGGCGTGCCGATGGCGGTGGTGCCGCCGCCCTGGAAGTCGGCGGTGAGGTCGATCAGCGAAAGGTCCGAACGCACGGTGCTCTGTTCGAAGGTCGACATCGCGGCCGGATTGTTCACGACGGCCGAGGCGTCGCCGATGCTGGTGGCCGTGCCCGAGAAGGCGCGACCCATGTTCTGCACGCTGTTCTCGCGGATCTGGAAGCCCGAAGCCTGGGCATTGCCCATCGCCAGCGCGCCGGTGATGCCCAGCGCGAGCGCCGTCAGGCGCGTGAAGCCGTGTACCTGCATGTCTCTCTCCAAAAGGGAAGTTGCATCGCCGGTCGGGCCGGCCTTCGTCTGGTGCCCGGCACCATGCGGGGCCGAATATATCCGTTAGAACCCCGTTAACAACACCCGGGCAGGATGCGAAGCGGCGGTCGGCTCGTTCATGATCGGCCTGCCCCGACTGCCGCGCCCGCCGTGTTCGTCGCCATTCCGCCCCGCAAAAAACCTGCCCTGCGCTGGGCCATGCCGCTGGTCTTCGTGCTGCTGTGGGGTGCCTTCGTGGCCGCCAGCCTGCTGCCCGACGACGCGCATCGCCGGCTGCTGGCCGACTGGGGCGCGCTCACCGGCGGCCTGCGCTCCTGGCCGGAAACGCTGCAGGCGCTGCGGGACGGCCGGCTCGCGCGGCTGGCCACGGCCATGTTCCTGCACGCGGACTGGACGCACCTGATCGGCAACCTGCTGTTCCTGCTGATCTTCGGCGCGCCGGCCGAGCGCGCGATGGGCCCCTGGCGCTTCCTCGCGCTGTTCCTGGCCGGCGGCATGGTGGCGAACCTGGCGGCGGTGCTGGCCATCGGCGCGCCCGACCGCCTGGTGATCGGCGCCAGCGGGGCGGTATCGGCGCTGATCGGCGCCTACCTGGTGCTGTTTCCCGGCGCGCGGCTGGGCCTGGTGCTGCCTCTGGGGCTGTTCCTGCAGTTCGTGAAGATGCCCGCGGCCGTGCTGATCGGCGTCTGGGCGGGGCTGCAGCTGGTCTTCACCTTCGTGGGTCCGGCCTTCGGTGCGGTGGCCTGGTCGGCGCACCTGGCCGGTTTCGCCTTCGGTGGCGTCTTCGGCCTGCTCGCGCGCCGCGGGATCGCCCGGCGCCTGCGGCGTCGAAGCGGGTTCTGAGCCGTTTGTGCCGCGGCGCAGCATTGAAGTGCGCGATGCCCGGCCCCACCTGTGCTCCATTCCAGCACGTCGCCCGCCCCATGCCCAAGCCGCTCTACAAGGTCACCTTCCTCAACGCCGGCAAGGTCTACGAGCTCTACGCCCGCCATGTCGGCAGCGGCGCGCTCTGGGGCTTCACCGAGGTGGGCGAGCTGGTGTTCGACGTGCACGACGGGGTGGTGATCGACCCCACCGAGGAGCGCCTGCGCGACGAGTTCGGCAATACCCGCGTCCTGCACCTGCCGATGCATTCGATCGTGCGCATCGAGGAGGTCGACCGGAAGGGTCAGTCGGCGATCCGCGACGCGACCACCGGCGAGAAGGTGGTCACGCCCTTCCCGCTGCCGCACAAGCCGCGCTGAGGCCGGACCGGGGTGCGGGCGCCCGTTGCCGTAGGCCTAGCGCGCGGCCGCGAGCTTCTTCAGCTCCGCCAGCGCCTGCGCCACGTAGGCCTCGCCTTCCAGCACGTCGCCCGGCGCCAGGCCGTCCTCGCCTTCGGCGCGCAGGTGGCCGGGCAGGCTGGCCTCGGTGAAGCCCGGGCGCGCCGCGTCGTCCCCGGCGGGCTTGAAGGCGACGTCGGGCACGATGCCCAGCGCCTGGATCGAGGTGCCCTTGGGCGTGTAGTAGCGCGCCGTGGTGAGCTTGATGGAGTCGCCGTTGTCCAGCGGCAGCAGCGTCTGCACCGAGCCCTTGCCGAACGTGCGGCTGCCGACCACGCGCGCGCGGCCGTTGTCGCGCAGCGCGCCGGCGAGCACCTCCGATGCGCTGGCCGAGCCCGCGTCGACCAGCACCACCACCGGCGCGCCATCCAGGCGATCGCCCGGCGTGGCGGTGAACTGCGCCTCGGTGATGGGCAGGCGACCGCGCGTGGACACGATGCCGCCGCGCTCGAGCAGGTCGTCGGCGATCTGCACCGCGGACGTCAGCAGGCCGCCCGGGTTGCTGCGCAGGTCGATGACCAGCCCGCGCAGCGCGCCGCCGGCCTGCAGGCGCTCCAGCGCCTTCTCGAAGTCGGCGGCGGTGTCGGCCTGGAAGGCGGCGATGCGCACGTAGCCGAAGCCCGGCTCGAGCAGGCGCGAGCGCACGCTGGTGACGCGGATGGTGTCGCGCACCACCGTGATCTCGAGCAGACGCGGCTGCCCCTCGCGCAGGATGGTCAGCCTGACCGCGCTTCCGGCCGGGCCGCGCAGGGGCGAGGAACTGTCGGCCTCGCCCGCGCGCAGCGGCTTGCCGTCGATGGCGACGATGAGGTCCCCGGCCTTCACCCCGGCCTTCGCCGCCGGCGTGTCGTCGATGGCGGCGATGACCTTCAGCGTGCCGTTGTCCTGCCGCTGCAGTTCCACGCCCACACCCTCGTAGGCACCGCGCGCGCCTTCCTCGAAATTCTCCGCGGCCTCGCGCTCGAAGTAGACGCTGTGCGGGTCGAGGTCGAACAGCAGGCCACGGATCGCCGACTGCATGAGCTGCGCATCGCTGATGGGCTCCACGTGCGCCTGCCGGACCGCGTTGAAGACCGACACGAAGCGCCGGATCTCGTCCAGCGGCACCTGGTCGCCGGCTGCGTCCTTGGCGGCGGGCGCGGGCCGTGCCAGCTGCGGGGCGGGCGACTGCGGCGCCGGGCCGGCGGGCTGCGCGGGCGCGGGCGCCTGTTGCGCGAACGCGGGCAGGCAGGCGAGCAGCAGGGCGGGCAGGATGAGACGGCGGCGCGGCATGGAAGCTCCGGAACGTTCCGGCGCAGGGGCCGGGAATGGGGCCAGTGGAGCACGGTAGCGCGGCGGCGCGTCAACCAGCGTGCAGGTCAGCGGCGCAGCCACACGCCCGGGTCGACGGGCGCGCCATTGCGGCGCAGCTCGAAATACAGGGCCGCGCGCCCCTGCCCGCCCGACGTGCCCACCGTGGCGATGGGGTCGCCGCGCCTGACCGTCGCCCCGGCGTCCCTGAGCAGCGAGTCGTTGTGCGCGTACAGCGACATGTAGCCGTTGCCGTGGTCGACGATCGCGAGCAGGCCGTAGCCGGTCATCCATTCGGCATAGACGACGGTGCCGTCGGCCACGGCACGCACCGGGCTGCCGGCGCCGGCGGCGATCAGCAGGCCGTCGCTGCGGCGGCCGTCGGGCATGGTGCGCCCGTAGCCGGCCAGCAGCGCGCCCGAGACCGGCCAGCCGAGCCCGCCCACCTGCGGCGCCGGCGCGCTCGCCACCTGCACCGGTGGGCGCGCGGGCCGCGCGGGCGTGGACGTGCCCGCGGCACGCGCCTTCGCGGCGGCGGC
>JBMOOW010000174.1:0-1825 GCA_049323195.1 Pseudomonadota bacterium
GGACGCCGACGGCAAGCCGGTCGCGAAGTGATGCGCGGGTGCCCGCCCGCATGCGCGGGCGGGCCATGCATGACGATTCAGACGCGCGGGGCGACAATCCCGCGCGTCGTCTTTTCCGGAGAGCCCGCATGCGCCGACTGCCCGTCGCCCTCGTCCTCGCCTTCGTCGTCGCCGGGTGCACCTGGGTGCCCATGCAGGCCGGCGCGGCATCGGTGCGTGTGATCGCCGCGGGCGCGCCGCCGGCGGGCTGCACGAAGCTGGGCGAGATCGAGGTCGAGGTCACCGACAACGTCGCCTTCTACGAGCGCAATCCCCTGCGCGTGCGGGAGGAGCTGGAGACCATGGCGCGCAACGAGGCCGTGGGCCTGGGCGCCGACACCGTGCAGCCCATGGCCGACCCGCGCGACGGCAGCCAGCGTTTCACCGGCTGGCGGTGCCCGCGAGCCTGAACGGTGGGCTGAACGGGCGGCCTGAACGGAGGGATGCGGGCGGGATGCCCTGTCCCGGCGCCGCGGGTGCGCCGTACGGCAGTGGACGTTAAGCTAGCGTGTTCCGCACGCCCGATACGAGCCGCCGCCATGCTGTTCCAACACGTCGCCATCGCCGGCCTCGCCCATATCGACGCCCCGCGTCGCCTGACCACCGACGAGATCAACGCGCGCCTGCGTCCCACGCTCGAGCGCCTGGGCATCCGCACCGACGTGATCAAGGACATCGCGGGCGTCGAGGAGCGCCGCCTGTGGGACGGCCCCATGCTCGCCTCCGACGCGGCCACGCTCGCCGCGGTCAAGGCGCTGGGCGATGCCGGCATCGAGCCTGCGCGCGTCGGGCTGCTGGTCAACACCTCGGTGAGCCGCGACTACCTCGAGCCGTCCACGGCCTCGATCGTCTCCGGCAACCTCGGCCTGCCCGACACCTGCCAGAACTTCGACGTCGCCAACGCCTGCCTGGCCTTCATCAACGGCATGGACATCGCCGCGCGCATGATCGAGCGCGGCGAGATCGACTACGCGCTGATCGTCGACGGCGAGACGGCGGACCTGGCCTACGAGAAGACCATCGAGCGCATGACCCGCGCCGACGTCACCGAGGAAGACTTCAAGAACGAGCTGGCCACCCTCACCCTCGGCTCCGGCGCCGCCGCCATGGTGATGGCGCGCTCGGAGCTCGCGCCCGGCGCGCCGCGCTACCGCGGCGGCGTCACCCGCGCGGCCACCGAGTGGAACAGGCTCTGCCGCGGCAACCTCGACGGCATGGTCACGGATACGCGCCAGCTGTTGATCGAGGGCGTCAAGCTCGCGCAGAAGACCTTCCAGGTCGCCAAGCAGAAGCTGGGCTGGGCGGTGGAGGAACTCGACGAGTTCGTCGTCCACCAGGTGAGCAAGGTGCACACGGCCGCCTTCACCCGCGCCATGGGCATCGACCCGAAGAAGGTGCTGACCATCTTCGGCGAGCACGGCAACATCGGCCCGGCCTCGGTGCCGATCGTGCTCTCCAAGCTGCGCGAAATGGGCCGCCTGAAGAAGGGCGACCGCGTCGCGCTCCTGGGCATCGGCTCGGGGCTGAACTGCTCGATGGCGGAAGTGGTCTGGTAGGGCGCGAATTTCTTTCCTTTCGAGTCGATTTTTCCTTCCTTAGGAAAAAATAGACTGGTAAATTTTCCTTGCACGGCCCATTCGGGGCTCCAAGGAAAGAAACCACCTGATTCCCCACCTGTCGCATCCCATGATACGCGGCCATTCCATGCTGACCCCACCTGACAAGGAGGGGTGTGGTCATGGCCAAGAACATGGTGCAGTTCCAGGCGGGGCTCAGCCTGCCGGCG
>JBMOOW010000175.1:0-1803 GCA_049323195.1 Pseudomonadota bacterium
GGCGCTCAGGACACCTGCGATAGAGGCACTTTCTGAGGCAATTTCACCTAAAAATTCCTCAGAACTGAACTCTCGTGGCTCACTTTTCAGAGCACCTCCGCGCGTAGCGAGTTTTTCAACGGAATAGGCCAGAAGCGGACATAGGCCCTCGGGGCAACGCCTGAGCTGAGCCGCGGGGCAGCCCGCCGTCGAATCGGACGATTGGCTAGGGCTCGACTACCGACGTGCTCCTGATGACGCGCCACCGGCCAGTCTCTTAGCTGGCGCGAGGCGCCTCATCCCCGGCTAACGGCGCGCCGCGACAATGCGCTCGTCCCCGAACAGGAGTTCACCGGATGGAACGTGTGTCCCGCGCTTGCTTCTACGTTGCCCTCGTCGCCCTGTCCGTAGCTGCATGTTCGCGTCAGCCCGCGCCCGAGGCGACGACCGCGCCGCGGGCGGGCGAGGCTGCTAAGCACAGTAGGACCGACGCCGCGGCGTACTACGCGAGTCTGGTGCAGCGCTTCGGGGGCGACTACGACGCCTGCCCGGCCGCCGTGAACGCGCAGGTGGGCTCATGTGCCGACGGCAAGGCCGCGGCGCCCGGCCCGACGCGCGTGCTGCTCATGCTCGATGCGTCAGGCTCGATGGCCGCCCGCCTGGGCGCGTCGACCAAGATGGACGCCGCCCGCAGCGCCCTGACCGAGTTCGTCGAGGGGCTCGGTGGCGAGACGCAGGTGGCCTTGCGGGTCTACGGGCATACCGGCGACAACACGCCTGCCGGCAAGCCCGAGTCCTGCCGCGGCACGGCGCTCGTGCATCCGTTCTCACCTTTAGATGTCGCAGGATTCCGGAGCGCGGTGGCGAGCTTCCAGCCGCGTGGCTGGACCCCGATCGCCACGGCGCTGCAGGCCGCCGCAGGCGATTTCCCGAAGGACACCGGCGGACGCAATGTCGTCTACCTGGTCTCCGACGGCGAGGAGACCTGCGGCGGCGATCCGGCGGCGGCGGCGCGCGCCCTGCGCGAGTCCGGCATCGCGGTGACGGTCAACGTGATCGGCTTCGGAGTCGACGGGAAGGCGGCGGCGCAACTACGCCCGATTGCTGCCGCTGGTGGCGGCGAATACTTGGCGGCGGATACCGCTTCAGCACTCATCGCATTGTTCAACCGGCGGATCGCGGACGCCCACAAGCGCTACAACTGCGCTTCCCGCGAACAGCACGGCGCCTACAACACGACCTCCGCCACGCACCACGCGCGCTACAACTGCCTCAGCGCCGCCGCGCATCGCGAGTACAACGACATTAGCCGCACCGTACACCTCGATCGCAATGCGGGACGCGTCGACGCCGAGCTACGCGATGGCGCGTTGGAACTCGCCAGGGCCAAGCGCGACAGGATCATCGAGCCGGCGCGCGCCGAGCGGGATGCAGCGATCGACGCCGGCCGCAGTGCGCGTGATGCGACTCTTGGGCAGGAGCGCGCAGTACGCGATGAGCGCCTCGACCACGCGAGACGTGAGCGCCCCGCGCGGTAGCGGATGCATCACAGCGCAGACGGTGCTGAGGCGGTTTGGCATGACTGGAAGTCCGGATCCGACGTGGGCGCTGATGCGACCCGCTGACTTCGTTGTCGACAGAGGCGCATCGAGTCCTGACTGTTAACGAGCCGCCTTTCCCGCCTTGACGTCCGCTTTGGGTCTATTCTGTTGAAAAAGTCGGTTGATCGACGGCAGTGGAGCTGGTCCACTGACAACCCATCAAGCGAGCGGAATCCACGCGATGATGGGTCGGCAGAAGGCAGCGCAGGCGCCCTTGTTCTAC
>JBMOOW010000176.1:0-33651 GCA_049323195.1 Pseudomonadota bacterium
CGCTTGAGTTCACGTGCACGCATTGCCGGCTCCTGCCGCCCGAAACCCTCGGGCGCAGGAGTCAATCTGCGGGGAGACCGAATCACCCGCTGAGATTGTCACTACCCAACGCGAACAGAGCCAAAAAGAGGCCCCCGGAAGTCCGGGGGCCGAGGAGAGGGATGACGGTGGCGCGATGGATCAGAAGGCGTACTGCAGGCGCGCCGCGTACTGGCCGGTCTCGTCGCCGTTGACCTCGTTCTCGCCGCGCGTGTAGTTGAACATCAGGCGCATGGCGGGGTTGAGGTAGTAGTTGACGCCGAGGATCATCGACTTCGCCTCGCGGTTGAGGATGTCCTTGTTCTCGATCGAGTCGTAGCGGGCCGTCAGCTCCCAGATGCCCTTGTCGACGTACTTCGGCGCGCCGAACAGGCCGGTGCCGGCCTTGTAGGCCCGGTGGCCGTTGATGATCCAGGCGCCCTGCAGGTACCAGGTTTCGACCTCGTGGTCGCCGCCCACCGGGCGACCGAAGTCGGCGGTCGCATACTCGCCCTGGAAGAACAGCGGGCCGAACGAGCCGGCGGCTTCAACGCCCACGGCGGTCATGCTGTCGCCGCTGGCACCGGTGACGGTGGCGATGGTCTGCGACGGGCCGCGGCGGCCGGCATAGGCCGCGGATGCACTCAGGTCCGGCGAGCCAAGGTTGAGGTTCTCCGTGCTCGCCCAGGCGCCGAAGTGCAGCGTGCCCTGCTCGGTGTTGATCGGCGCGAAGGTCACGCGACCGGACGCACCCATGCCCTCGTTGCGCGCCCCCGCGGCCGAGCGCAGGTTGAACCCGGCGAAGCTGGCGGTGTAGTTGGCGCCCGAGTACTGGTAGCCGATGCCCTGCTGGAACTGCCGGCCGTTGAAGAGACCGGTAGCGGAGGCGAAGGGGCGCTCCATCATCAGGATCTCGTTGGAGCTGGTGAGCTCCTCCATCGCGCGGTAGGGCTTGAAGTGGCCGATGGTGACGCGGTTCTTGCCGAACGCCTTGCTGATGTAGAGATCGCGCAGGCCGTCGAGGTTGCTGCCGGCGGCGAAATCCTGCTCCATCTTGTAGTCCCAGCCGTAGGCCTTGCCCGACAGCGTCAGGCGCGCGCGGCGGAACTCCGTGGTGCCCGTGGTCGACGCGATGTCGCGGTCGAAGGCGTAGCCATCGAACTGGATGCGGCCGCCGAGCTGCGCCTCGAACTTGCCGTCGGCGCTGGTGACCTTGATGCCGCCCTTGGTATCGACCTTCGGCGCGCCCGTGGTCGCCTTCTCGATCGCCTGCGCGGTGTCGATGTTGACGTCCGACTGCGCGTCGCTGCGCTCCTCGAGCTCGGCGACCTTGGCCTGCAGCACTTCGAGCTGCGCCTTGAGCGCCGCGATCTCGTCGTCGCGCGACGACTGCGCCGAAGCGTCAAGGCTGGTGAGGGAGAGAGCGGCCGCGACGGCGGGCGCAAGGACCGTAAGACGCATGGGAATGGACTCCTGGAGGGAATGTTTCGACCGGGTTCGCCCGGGGCGTTAAGGCCCGGTGAAGCGGCGCCAGAGTGACGCCGGATTCTGACAGCGAAGTGACAGGCCGGCTCGCCGCGGGCCCCACGGTGTCATGCGCGCGTGGCCGGGCCCGGCCATGCCGCCCGCCCGGCGGCTGTCATCGCCCTGTCATCGACCCAACACGGCGGTGTCATGGACCGCCGCTTGAATGCGGCTCCGAAGTGCCGGCCGCGCCGGCATCCACTTCCAGGAGCCGCACGTGTTCACCTCGCTCAAGACCCGCCTCGTCGCGCTCGCCCTCGCCGGCGTGATCGCCCTCCCCGCCTCCGCCGCCGATATCACCGGTGCCGGCGCGACCTTCATCTATCCGCTGATCTCCAAGTGGTCGGCGGACTATGCCAAGGCCACCGGCACGCGCGTGAACTACCAGTCCATCGGCTCCGGCGGCGGCATCGCGCAGATCAAGGCACGCACGGTGGACTTCGGCTCCTCCGACAAGCCGCTGTCACCGCAGGAGCTGGCGCAGGGCGGCCTCTTCCAGTTCCCCTCGGCCATCGGCGGCGTGGTGCCGATCTACAACGTCGCGGGCCTGAAGTCCGGCCAGCTGCGCCTGGACGCGGCCGTGCTGTCGGACATCTTCCTGGGCGACATCAAGATGTGGAACGACGCCCGCATCGCCGCGATCAACCCCGGCGTGGCGCTTCCCGCGCAGCGCATCACCGTCGTGCACCGCTCCGACGGCTCGGGCACCACCTTCAACTTCACCAACTACCTGTCCAAGGTCAGCCCGGAGTGGAAGAGCAAGGTCGGCGAAGGCACCGCGGTGAACTGGCCGGCGGGCGTGGGCGGCAAGGGCAACGAGGGCGTGGCGGCCTACGTCAAGCAGATCAAGGGCGGCATCGGCTACGTCGAGCTCTCCTATGCGCTGCAGAACAGGATCTCGTACGCCCGCATGAGGAACGCGGCCGGCAACTGGGTGCTGCCTTCCGACGAGACCTTCCAGGCGGCGGCCGCCTCGGCCGACTGGGCGAAGGCCAAGGACTTCTTCCTGGTCATGACCAACGCCCCGGGCGCCAACGCCTGGCCGATCACGGCCACCAACTTCATCCTGATGCAGAAGAAGCCCAAGGACCGCGCCCGCGCCAAGGCCGCGATGGAGTTCTTCCGCTGGGCCTACGCGAACGGCGATGCACAGGCGCGCTCGCTGGACTACGTGCCGCTGCCGGATGCGCTGGTGAAGCAGGTCGAGGCGGCCATGGCGGCCAACAGCCGCTGAGCCCTTCACCGATCCACGCGGACGGGCCTTCGGGCCCGTTCCTCGTTGGCCCGGGCGTCAACGGCGGCCGGGGCTGTCATGGGCGTGTAACAAAAACATCATTTCATGGGCGCTCCCGACGAACCTCCGGAGCCGCGCATGCGCCTCGCCACGCGTACCCTCGCCCTCCCGCTCGCCCTCGCGCTGTCTCTCACGGCCTGCGGTGGCGGAGATCGTGACACCGCCGCTTCCGCCCCCACGGGCGCGGCCGATGCGCCCGCCGACGGCTCTCAGGAGGCCACCGCCCAGATCACCGGCGCCGGTGCGACCTTCATCTATCCGCTGATCTCGAAGTGGGCGTCGGACTACCAGGCGGCCACCGGCGGCCGGATCAACTACCAGTCCATCGGCTCGGGCGGCGGGATCGCGCAGATCAAGGCCGGCACGGTGGACTTCGGCTCGTCCGACAAGCCGCTGTCGAGCGACGAGCTCGCCGCCGCCGGCCTCGGCCAGTTCCCGTCGGCCATCGGCGGTGTCGTGCCGGTGGTCAATGTCGAGGGCATCGCGCCTGGCCAGCTCAAGCTGACGGGCCCGCTGCTGGCCTCGATCTTCATGGGCAAGGTCGCGACCTGGAACGACCCGGCCATCGCCGCGCTCAACCCCGGCGTGAAGCTGCCGGCGACCAAGATCACCGTGGTGCACCGCTCCGACGGCTCGGGCACGACCTTCAATTTCGCGAACTACCTCTCCAAGGTCAGCCCGGAGTGGAAGGCCAGCCTCGGCGAGGGCACCACGCTCAAGTGGTCGACCGGCGTGGGCGGCAAGGGCAACGAGGGCGTGGCCTCCTACGTGAAGCAGATCAAGGGCGCCATCGGCTACGTCGAGCTGTCCTACGCGCTGCAGAACAAGATGGCCCACACGCAGCTGCAGAACGCGGCCGGCGACTGGGTCCAGCCGGGTGCGGCATCGTTCCAGGCCGCGGCCGCATCGGCCGACTGGAAGAACGCACGCGACTTCTCGCTGGTGATCACCAATGCCCCGGGCCAGGGCGCATGGCCGATCACCGCCACCAACTTCATCCTCATGCACAAGCAGCCCAAGGACGCCGAGCGCAGCAAGCAGACGCTGGCCTTCTTCCGCTGGGCGCTGGAGAACGGGCAGCAGCAGGCGCAGTCGCTGGACTACGTGCCGCTCCCGCCGGAACTGGTGGAGCAGGTGAAGGCCTACTGGGCGGCGGAATTCAAGTGACGATTTGGCCCGTGGACGCAACGCGTCCACGGCTTTGCCAAATCGTCATCCCCGCGAACGCGGGGATCCATGGACCTTGCTTCCCGCCATCCAGATCTGACCCGCGTCGATGCAACGTCCATGGATTCCCGCACGCGCGGGAATGACGGTGGACGCCCAGCGCCTCTTCCCCACTGGCCCGAATGAACTCCACCACCCTGCCCGCCGCCGCCTCCGGGCGCGATGTCGCCGACGCCCGCGCCGACCGCGCCTTCCGCTACGTGCTGGGCGCGACCGTCGCCTTCGTGCTGGTCGCGCTCGCGGCCGCCGCGCTGTCGATGCTCTGGGGCGGGCGCGACGTGCTGGCCAAGGAAGGGCTCGACTTCTTCACCACCACGGACTGGAACCCGGTCGAGGACCAGTACGGTGCGCTGGTGCCCATCTACGGCACGGTTGTGACCGCGTTGATCGCGATGCTCATCGCGGTCCCCGTGAGCTTCGGCATCGCCTTCTTCCTCACCGAGGTGGCGCCGCGATGGGCGCGTGGGCCGATCGGCGCGGCCATCGAGCTGCTGGCAGGCATCCCGTCGATCATCTACGGCATGTGGGGCCTGTTCGTCCTGGTGCCGGTGATGACCGAGCACGTCACCCCCTGGCTCAACGACAACGTCGGCACCTGGCCGGTCATCGGTCGGCTCTTCCAGGGTCCGCCGCTGGGCATCGGCATGCTCACCGCCGGCATCGTGCTGTCGATCATGGTGATCCCGTTCGTGAGCTCGGTGATGCGCGAGGTCTTCCTCACCGTGCCCACGCGCCTGAAGGAATCGGCCTACGCGCTGGGCTCCACGCGCTGGGAAGTCACCTGGGACATCGTCCTGCCCTACACGCGCTCGGCGGTGATCGGCGGCGTCTTCCTGGGCCTGGGCCGCGCGCTGGGCGAGACCATGGCGGTGGCCTTCGTGGTGGGCAACAGCGTGAACTTCTCGCTGTCGCTGCTCGAGCCGGGCACCACCATCGCGGCGCTCATCGCCAACGACTTCGGCGAGGCCACCGAGACCTACCGTTCCGCGCTGCTGCTGCTGGGCTTCGTGCTGTTCATCGTCACCTTCATCGTGCTCGCCCTCGCCCGCCTCATGCTGATGCAGCTCTCGCGCAAGGAGGGCCGCTGATGGCCGCCGTCGACCGCCTCTACCGCGCGCGGCGCATCAAGAACGCCGTCGCGGTGGTGCTCGCCTGCGCCGCCGCGCTTTTCGGCCTGTTCTTCCTGGGCTGGATCCTGTGGACGCTCGTCGCCAAGGGCATGGCGGGCATCGACTGGGCCCTGTTCTCGCAGGACACCCCCCCTCCCATGCAGGAAGGCGGCCTGCGCAATGCCTTCTTCGGCAGCGCGGTGATGTGCCTGATGGCCATCCTGATCGGCACGCCAGTGGGCATCGCAGCCGGCACCTGGCTGGCCGAGTACGGCGGCGCGCGCCGCATCGGCACGGTGGTGCGCTTCGTCAACGACATCCTGCTGTCGGCGCCCTCCATCGTGCTGGGCCTGTTCGTCTACACGCTCATCGTGGCGCAGGCCGAGCCCGTGGGCGGGTTCTCCGCCATCGCCGGCGCGATCTCGCTGGCCTTCATCGTGCTCCCCGTCGTCGTGCGCACCACCGACGAGATGCTGCGCCTGGTGCCCGCGCAGATGCGCGAGGCGGCCCTGAGCCTGGGCGTGCCGCAGTGGAAGGTGATCGTGCAGGTGCTGTACCGCAGCGCCTCGGCCGGCATCGTCACCGGCGTGCTGCTGGCCCTGGCCCGCATCTCCGGCGAGACCGCGCCGCTGCTGTTCACCGCCTTCGGCAACCAGTTCTGGAATGCCGACGTGAGCGAGCCGACGGCCAGCGTCCCGGTGGTGATGAACCAGTTCGCGGGCAGCCCGTTCGACTCCTGGCAGGTCCTGGCCTGGGCCGGCGCGCTGGTGCTCACCTTCTTCGTCCTCGTCGTGGCGCTGCTGGCGCGCGCGATCGTGCTCCGCAACCGCATCACCCATGACTAACCTGGCCGCCGCCCCCGCCATGAACGACACCCGCCTCCACGTCGCCACGCCGCACCGCGACACGTCCGCGGCCCCGGTCAAGCTCGCCGCGCGCGGGCTGGACTTCCATTACGGCGACTACCACGCGCTGCGCGGCATCGACCTCGAGATCCCGGAGCGCAAGGTCACGGCGCTGATCGGCCCCTCGGGCTGCGGCAAGTCCACGCTGCTGCGCGTGTTCAACCGCATCTACGCGCTCTACCCGAAGCTGCGCGCCAGCGGCGAGGTGCTGCTCGATGGCGAGAACATCCTCGACCCGAAATACCCGCTCAACCGCCTGCGCACCAAGGTGGGCATGGTGTTCCAGAAGCCGGTGCCGTTCCCGATGACGATCTACGAGAACGTCGCCTACGCCATCCGCCACCACGAGCGCCTGTCGAAGTCCGACATGAACGACCGCGTCGAGCAGGCGCTGCGGCAGGCCGCGCTGTGGGACGAGGCCAAGGACAAGCTCAATGCGAGCGCGCTGGGCCTTTCGGGTGGCCAGCAGCAGCGGCTGTGCATCGCACGCGCCGTGGCGCTGCGCCCGGGCGTGCTGCTGCTCGACGAGCCGACGTCCGCGCTGGACCCGATTTCCACCAGCCGCATCGAGCAGCTGATCGAGGAACTCAAGCGCGACTTCACCATCGTCATCGTGACGCACAACATGCAGCAGGCCGCGCGCATCTCCGACTTCACCGCCTTCATGTACCTGGGCGAGCTGGTCGAGCACGGCACCACGGAGACCATCTTCTCCAACCCCGGCAAGCAGCAGACCGAGGACTACATCACCGGTCGCTTCGGGTGATGCTCATGCCCCCACTCCCCCGGGAGAGGGGTCGGGGCAAGGGCTCGACGTAGCCACTTCACCCCACGCCCGTACCACCCTCATCCGCCCATTCGGGGCACCTTCTCCCGGCGGGCGAAGGGACATAGCAGAGCAGAGGCACGCCGCCATGGCAGAACACATCCTCAAGAGCTTCGACGCCGAGCAGCAGCGCCTGCTGGAAGAGACCCTGCGCATGGGCGAGATGGCCGCCAGCCAGCTCGAGGCCGCGCTCGACGTGGTCCAGCGCCGTGACGACAAGGCCGCAGCCCGCGTGGTCGCCAACGACGAGGCCATCGATGCGCTCGAGCACGAGGTCAGCCACGACGTCATGAAGCTCGCCCTGCGCGGCCCGCTGGCGCGCGACCTGCGCGAGATCCTCGCCGCCATCCGCATCGCCTCCGACATCGAGCGGATCGGCGACTACGCCGCGAACGTGGCCAAGCGCTCGATGGCGCTCAATACCGCGCCCGCGCTGCCGCACGTGGCCGGCCTGCAGCTCATCGGGCGGCTCGCCGTGCAGCAGGTACGGGCGGTGCTGGCCGCGTACCGCGACAACGACGTCGAGGCCGCCCAGCGCGTGCGCGCGGCCGACGCCGAGCTCGATGCCGCCTATACCGGCCTGTTCCGCGAGCTGCTGACCTACATGATGGAGGACGCGCGCGCGATCACGCCCTGCACGCACCTGCTGTTCATGGCCAAGAACATCGAGCGCATCGGCGACCACGCCACCAACATCGCCGAGAACGTCTGGTTCCTGGTGCGTGGCGAGGAAGCGCTGCCGCCGCGCGAGAAGGCCGACGAGAGCAATACGGCGACGCTCTGAGCGCCGCGCCCGGCAAGCGCCCCGCACCCCGCCGCACCGGCCCCGTCGGGGCCGCCCGGGGGCGCCGGCGGAACACGGGGATCACGATGCCGTGCGACCGGCGGGGTTCATGCGCGGCCGCGTATCGTCCGCGTCGCGATGCCGCTAGCATCGCCGCTCCACCGCCGTCGCCCGTCATGGAGAACCCCATGTTCCGCTCGATCAAGACCCCCGCCCTCGCCGCCGCCGTCACCGGCAGCCTGGTCCTCGCCGGCTCCGCCTTCGCCTCCACGCCGCTCGTGCAGGGCTACATGCTCGGCTCCGACCCCCAGGCGGCCAGCGCGAAGGACGCCAAGGACGCCGAAGACGCCGAGGCGAAGAAGGACGAGAAGCCCAAGGCCGCCGAAGGCAAGTGCGGCGAAGGAATGAGCGGTGCGGGCATGACCAAGCCCGAGGCGCCCAAGCCGACCAAGCCCGCGCCGAAGATGAAGTCGGGCGAAGGCAAGTGCGGCGAGGGCAAGTGCGGCGGCGCCGCCTGATCCATCGCACGCCGAGCCGGTGAGCGCGCTCGCACCCGACGCCGTGGGCCTGGGCCTGCGGCGGGCCCTGCTGGGTCCGCTGCGGGCCGCACCGGCCGGCCGCTTCGACTTCCTGGAAGCCGCGCCGGAAAACTGGATCGGCATCGGCGGCGCGCTGGGCGAGGCCTTCGAGGACCTCGCCTCGCGCCATCCCCTCGCCTGCCATGGCCTCTCGCTCTCGCTGGGCGGCCCGGCGCCGCTGGACGAGACGTTCCTGCTCAAGTTGCGGCGCTTCCTCGACCGCTACCGTTGCCCGCTCTACAGCGAGCACCTGTCGGCCTGCAGCGACACGCAGGGACAGCTCTACGACCTGCTGCCGCTGCCTTTCACGGCCGCCTCCGTGCGCCACGTGGCCGAACGGATCCGCCACGTGCAGGACGTGCTCGGCCGCCGCATCGCCATCGAGAACATCTCGTACTACGCGACGTTGCCCGCGCCCGACGCGATGCCGGAGGCCGACTTCGTCAACGCCGTGCTCGAGCAGGCCGACTGCGACCTGCTGCTCGACGTGAACAACATCGTCGTCAACGCCACCAACCACGGTTATGACGCGCAGGCCTTCCTGGAGGCGCTGCCCGGCGAGCGCATCGCCTGCATCCACGTCGCCGGCCACCACGACGAGGCGGACGATCTCAAGATCGACACCCATGGCACGCCGGTCAGCGATCCGGTCTGGGCGCTGCTGGAGCGCGCCTACGCCCTCTTCGGACCACGCCCCACGCTGCTCGAGCGCGACTTCGACCTCCCGCCCCTTGAGGACCTGCTGGCCGAGGTCGACGGCATCCGCCGGCGCGTCTCCCGGGCAGCATCGGCCCGGCACGCGGCCTGAGCCGTGGACCCGGTTCCCGCACACCTCCGCCTCGGCGCCTGGATCCGCGATCCGGAGTCGGCCACGCCGCCCGATGGCATCGAGCCGCGCCGGCTGAAGGTCTATGCCGACCTGTTCTACCGCAATGTCGAAGGCCTGCTCGCCTCGGCCTTTCCGGTCATCCGGCGCACGCTGGGCGACACGGCCTGGCACGGGCTTGTGCGGGGCTTCCTGCGCGAGCATCCGGCGCGCACGCCGCTGTTCGCGGAGGTTGCGCGCGAGATGCTGCGCTACCTGGAGCTGCGCGCCGGACAGGACCGCGGCGACCCGCCATGGCTGCCGGAACTCGCACACTACGAATGGGTGGAGCTGGCGCTGCAGGTCAGCGACGCGGCCGAGGGCGACATCGCGCACGATCCCGGCGGCGACCTGCTCGCGCAGGCGCCCGCGCTCTCGCCGCTGGCCTGGCCGCTGGCCTACGCCTGGCCGGTGCACCGCATCGGGCCGGACCACCTGCCCGACGCTCCCGACGCCTTGCCGACGCTGCTGCTGGTGCGGCGCCTTCCCGATGGCGAGGTCGCCTTCAGCCAGCTGAGCCCGCTGGCCTTCAGGCTCCTGCAGCGGATCGGGGACGAACCCGCGCGCAGCGGCCTGGAGCACCTGCAGGCCCTCGCGGCCGAAGCCGCCGCGTCCGACACCGCGGCATTCGTCGCCGAGGGCGCACGCATGCTCGAGGCCTGGCGCGAGGACGGCACGCTGCTGGGCGTCCACGCGCGGCGCTGAGGCGCGCCACCGGCAGGCGCCGCGGCGTCTGCTAGGCTTGCCATCGTTTTCAGCGGCGCCACGTCCCCCCACCGTGCCCGAGTCCCCCCGCCTCGCCACCCGCTTCCGCGGGTTCCTGCCCGTGGTCGTCGACGTCGAGACCGGCGGCTTCGACTGGAATCGCCATGCCCTGCTCGAGATCGCGGCCGTGCCGCTCGACCTCGATGCCGAAGGCCGCCTCGTCCCCGGCCCGACCGCCAGCTCGCACGTGATGCCCGCGCCGGGAACCGACGTCGACCCCAAGTCGCTGGAAGTCACCGGCATCGACATCGGCCATCCGTTCCGCGATGCCAAGAACGAGCGGCAGGCGCTGGACGTGGTGTTCGCCCCCGTGCGCGCGGCCATGCGCAGGCACGGCTGCCAGCGCGCGATCCTCGTCGGCCACAACGCGCACTTCGACCTCAACTTCCTCAATGCCGCGGTCGCGCGATCGAAGCATCCGCGCAATCCCTTCCATCCCTTCAGCGTCTTCGACACGGTAACGCTGGCCGGCGTGGCCTACGGGCAGACGGTGCTGGGGCGCGCACTCGCGGCGGCCGGCATCGCCTGGAACGCGAGCGAAGCGCATTCGGCCGTGTACGACGCCGAGCGCACGGCCGAGCTGTTCTGCCAGATCGTCAATGCCTGGCCCATGCTCACCGGCGTGCAGGCCGACGCCGGCCCCGCCACGGGCGGCACGGGGCCCTCGCCCGACGACGACGAGAGCGCGCCGCCGCTTCCCTGACACGGCGGGCCGCCGCCGCATGGCCCGGCGCCATATACCGGGCGCATCTGCGGCGTGCCGTCAGCGCGCGGCGTCAGCCGTGACGTATTTCCTTCGTTTCAAGGCGCTGGCCGGCGCCGCCGGGCGGTCGTCGCCACGGCGCATCTGCACTCCCGGCAGCACCGGCACCGCCGGCGCATCGCGGACCGGTCAGCCGCGTCCTGCGCGATCGCGCCGCGCGCGCAGCGAGCGGGTGATGCCGTACAGGCTTACCGCGATCCAGGCCAACTCGAGCAGGAACACCGAGAGGTTGAAACTGCCCCACAGCGAGACCAGCACGCCGGCCGCGCCGAAGAGATTGAGCAGCTGGTAGCGCAGGCCGTCGCCGGCCAGGCGCCCGGCCTGCAGCAGCAGGAAGGCGAGCAGGATGGCCAGCGTGCCGGCGAGCCCGACCAGGTCGTACCACTCGAGGTTCATCCCGACACCCGCTGGCGCACGGCTTCGAACAGCGTGATGCCCGTGGCGACCGACACGTTGAGGCTCTCGACGCCGGTGGCGGCCGCACCCGGCATGGGGATCGCCACCAGGCCATCGCAGGTCTCGCGCGTGAGCCGGCGAAGGCCTTCGCCCTCGCCGCCGAGCACCAGGCCCACGTTGCCGCGCAGGTCGACGTCGTAGAGCGAGCCCTGCGCCTCGCCGGCGAGGCCGTACAGCCACACGCCCATCTGCTGCAGGTCGCGCATCGCGCGCGAGAGGTTCGTCACCGGCACCACCGGCACGGCGTCGGCCGCACCGGCGGAGGTCTTGCGAACGGTCGCGTTCACCTGCACCGAGCGGTCCTTCGGGATGACCACCGCCGTCACGCCCGAGGCGGCGGCGCTGCGCAGGCAGGCGCCGAGGTTGTGCGGATCCTGCACGCCGTCCAGCACCAGCACGAGCGCGCGCCCTTCGGCGGCCTCGACCAGCCCCTGCAGTTCGTTCTCCGACCACGTGCGTGCCGCGACGTAACGCGCCACCGCGCCCTGGTGGCGCAGGCCGCCGGCCACGCCGTCCAGGGCCTGCTGGGCCACGCGACGCACGGGAATGTCCAGCCGCCGTGCCTGCGACTCGATCTCCTGGATGCGCGGATTCTTCGACCCGGCCTCCAGCAGCACCTCGCGTACGTGCTCCGCGTCGTTCTGCAACGCGGCCGAGACGGCATTGATGCCGGCGATCCACTGGTTCTGCTTGCTCATCCGGGCATTGTGACGCGCCGGCCCGGCCGACGCACCCCGCGAAGGTGCCCGGCTCCGTGAAACCGTAGCCCGGGTAAGCGAAGCGCACCCGGGGGCCGACCGCCGCGCGACACGTGCGCAACCCGGGTGCGCTGCGCTTACCCGGGCTACGGTCGACGTGGGTGACGCGGCCAATGGGCATATCCATCACGCAGCGGCTGCGCGACATGCGAGGTCGCGCGTCCAACACCTCGTGGCGCGCGACCCGGGTGCGCTGCGCTTACCCGGGCTACGCGGCTACGCGGTCACGTGCGTGGTCAGTAGGGCTGCTTCACGCGCTTGGCCGGCTTCCCGCGCGGCGGGAGGGGTCTGGTGCCGCTCTCCTCCAGCAGGCGGAAATCGATGCGGCGGTCCTCCACGCTGGCCTTGAGTACCACGATGCTCACGCGGTCGCCGAGCCGGTACTCACGGCCGCGGCGCTCGCCCGTGAGCGTCTTGCGGATCGGGTCGAAGTGGTAGAAGTCGTTGGGCAACTGCGTCACGTGGACAAGGCCGTTGACCTTGGACCCGTCCAGTTCGACGAAGAGCCCGAAGCTCGTCACGCCACCGATCACGCCCTCGAACTCGCCGCCCACGTGCTGCTCCATCCAGGCTGCACGGTAGCGCTCGTCCACCTCGCGCTGGGCCTCGTCCGCACGGCGCGAGCGTTCCGAGCATTCCAGCGCCAGCTGCGCCATCGCGCTCGGCGAGTAGCGGAACTTCTCCGGCCGCATCCCGCTCAGCGCGTGCTTGATCGCGCGGTGCACGAGAAGGTCCGCGTAGCGGCGGATCGGCGAGGTGAAGTGCGCATAGGCATCCAGCGCCAGGCCGAAATGCCCCACGTTCGCGGGTGCGTAGACCGCCAGCGACTGGCTGCGCAGCAGCACCGATTCCAGCAGCGCGGCATCGGGGCGGTCGCGGATCCTGCGCAGCAGGCCGGTGAAGTCCTTCGGCCGCACCTTGGCCCAGGCCGGCAGCGACAGCCCGAACTCCTTCAGGAATTCCAGCAGGTCCTCGTATTTCTGCTCCGGCGGGCGCTCGTGGATGCGGTACGGCGCGGGGATGTCGCGCTCGATGAGGAACTTCGCCGCCTCCACGTTGGCGGCGATCATGCACTCCTCGATGAGCTTGTGCGCATCGTTGCGCTGGAGCATGCCGGCCTGCACCACCTCGCCCTGCGGGCCGAGCACGAAGCGCACCTCGCCGGACTCGAACTCGATCGCGCCGCGCTTCTCGCGGGCGCGCAGCAGCACGTGGAACAGGTCGTACAGGTTCTCCACGTGCGGCATGAGCGCGCCGATGCGCTCGCGGGCGTCCGCGCGCGCCTCGTCGGTCACGTCGTCGCCGATCGCATTCCACACCTGCGTGTAGGTCAGGCGCGCATGCGAATGCATCACGGCCTCGTAGAAGCGTGAGGACGTGACCACGCCCTTGCGGTCGACCTGCATGTCGCAGACGAAGCACAGGCGGTCGACCTTCGGCTTGAGCGAGCAGATGCCGTTCGACAGGGTCTCCGGCAGCATCGGCACCACGAAGCCGGGGAAATACACCGAGGTGGCGCGCCGCGAGGCCTCCTCGTCCAGCGGCGTGCCCACGCGCACGTAGTGCGAGACGTCCGCGATCGCCACCACCAGCCGGAACCCGTCGCGATTGGGCTCGGCATAGACCGCGTCGTCGAAGTCCTTGGCGTCCTCGCCGTCGATGGTGACCAGGGGCAGGCCGCGCAGGTCGACGCGACCCAGGGCGGTTTCCTCGTCCACGTGCAGCGGGATCACCGCGGCCTGCTCGAGCACGGGCTGCGGGAACTCGTGCGGGATGTCGTGGCCGTGGATGGCGGCCTGCACCGCCAGCGACGCGGTCAGGCGGTCGCCCAGCACGGTCAGGATGCGGCCGATCGGCGAATGCTTGCCGTCGGGCATCTCGGTGATCTCGGCCACCACCAGCTGGCCGTCCTGCGCCTCGCCGCGCGCATCGGGCGGGATGAGGATGTCCTGCTGGATGCGGCGGTCGTCGGGAATCACGAAGCCGATGCCGGCGCGCACGTCGAAGCGGCCGATCAGGCGCGTGAGGCGCCGCTCGAGGATCTCGACGATGCCGCCCTCGCGGCGACCGCGGCGGTCGATGCCGGTGACGTTGGCCAGCACGCGATCGCCGTGCATGACCTTGCGCATCTCGAAGGGCGGCAGGAACAGGTCGTCGCCATGCCCGGGGTCGGGCTTGAGGAAGCCGAAGCCGTCCGGGTTGGCGATGACCACGCCGGGGATGAGGTCGACCGCCTGCGCGGGCACGAACCCGCCCTTTCGGTTCTGCAGCAGCTGGCCGTCGCGGATCATCGCCCGCAGGCGGAAGCCCAGCGCCTCGAAGCGCTCGCCATCGTCGATGCCCAGCTGCTCGGCGATCACCTCCATCGGCAGCGGGCCGTCCGCGTTGACCAGCAGCGCCAGGATCATCTCGCGCGAGGCGATGGGGTTCTCGTAGCGCGCGGCTTCGCGGCCTGCATAGGGGTCCGATGCCGGCCGGCCGTGGCCTGCGCGCTGCGGCGCGGGCGCCTCGGGCATCCACGGCGGGCGCTTGCCTGCGGGGCCCGGGCGTCGCCCCGGGGTGGTCTTGCGCGCCTTCGACGTGGCGCCGCGGCCGGAGGTGGAACCTGCGCCGGAACCCCGCTTGCCGCCGCCGGCGCCCGCGGCGGAACCGCCTCGCTTGGGTGTCTTCTTCTTCATGAACAGGATGGTCTCACACGTTCATGAAGACGACGTGGGCCGCCGCCCCGCGCGCACGATGCGCAGCACGGCCCAGGCCACGGCGCCCAGCACGATCAGCCCGATGCCCACCAGCGCGGCCACGAAGCCGCGCGTGCCCGACTCGAATACCGGCGCGTCGAAGTTCATCCCCAGCACGCCGGCGATGGTCGCGGCCAGGCCCATCGCGACGGTCACCACCGTGAGCGTGTGCATGGCCTGGTTGGTGCTCTCGGCCGCGCGCGAGGTGTAGAGGTCGAAGCTGCCGTTGACCAGCTCGCGCCCGGCCTCGATGGACTGCATCACCCGCGAGTAGCGGCTGCTGATCACGCGGCAGGCGCGTGCCGCATCGTGCGACTGCCCGGGCTCGAAGTCCGGCCGTGCCAGCGCGTCGAACAGGTCGCGCTGGGCGGCCAGGTGCCGACGCAGCTGCGATGCCAGGTGGCGCAGGCGCTGCAGCTCGGCCAGGTGCGAGGGGCGCGGCTGCTGCAGGATCAGCAGCTCGAGATGGTCGAGTGCGCTTTCGAAGGCGTCGCGGGCGTCGAGGTAGTCGGTGAGCATGCGGTCGAGCAGCGCCATGGCGAACACCGTCGATTCCAGCTGCCCGACGCGCAGGTGGTCGGCCTCGTTGTCGAGCACCTCGTCGACGAAATTGACCGGCATGCGGCGCACGGTCACCACGATGTTGCGCGCCAGCGCGACCGACAGCGGGATCGCCACCGGCGCCCGGGTCGGCCGCCAGTTGATCGCGCAGACATACAGGTGGCGCCAGCGGCCTTCCAGCAGCAGGCCCACGGCGCCACCATGCTCGGGCTGCAGGGCCGGAAGGTCCACGCCCAGCACGCGCAGCTCGTCGGGCGGCGCGTCGGGAGCCACCACGTCCACCCACAGCAGCTGCTCGTCGGAAGGCTCGGCCCAGCGCTCGAGTTCGGAGCCGGGCAGCTCGCGCGCGTCGCGGTCGCGCTCGAAGAGCAGCACGCGCAGGCGCGGCTCCGGGGCGGCGGCGCGGCTGCCATCACGCGACTCACGTTCGTCCTGGTCCTGGGCGGTCATGCGGGGGTCCGGGCTTCTCGAATCCTTAGCATTCGCGCTGATATGACTAGCGGCTGTGACGGCTGCGCGGCAGCCGCGAATCCGAGAGCCGCCCATGCACAATCCCGATACGACCACGCCCAGGTCCGAGAAGGACATCGACGAAGCCGTCAAGGACACCTTTCCGGCCAGCGATCCGCCGAGCTTCATGTCCGGCTCGACCGCGGCCCCGACCGCGGCCACGGTCGACCACGCGGCCCGCACGGCCGAGTCCACGGTGACCATCTACCGCGTGGTGGGCGAGGACCAGCGCGAAAAGCCCTTCGGGGCGGGCGCGGCGCAGGGTTCGGGCCGCTGGACCAGCAAGGGCGCGCCGGCGGTCTACGCCTCCACCACGGCAGGCACCGCGCTGCTGGAGTTCCTCGCCCACTGCGAGTCCGCGCCGCCGGCCGAGATCCACATCGCCTCCGCGCACCTGCCCAAGGACCGGCTGACCGAGCTCACCTCCTATCCTGCGCAGTGGCGCGAGCGGCCATACCGCGCGGATGTTCAGGCGATCGGCGACGAGTGGGTGCGTTCGCACCGCTCGCTCGGCCTGCAGGTGCCCAGCGCCCTCTGCGAAGGTGCCTGCAACGTGCTGATCAACCCCGCGCACGTGGACGCGCCGCTGCTGCAGCAGGTGGAAGTCCGTACGATGACGCTGGACGAACGCCTGCGCCGCATCGGCGGCTGAGCCGGCCATGAGCACAAAAAACCCGCGGAAATCCGCGGGTTTTTTTGTTTGCATCCGGCAGCCGGTGCTCAGTGCTTGCGGTCGCCCCGGTCGCCCTGCCCCGGGCCGGCATCGTTCCTGGCGTGGCGCTTGCGATCCTGCGAAAGCGAACGGCCGACGTCGTCGACCTCCTTGAAGCGACCCTTCTCGTCGCGGCGCACGTAGCGCTTGTCGCCAGGGGTGGGCTCGATGAGTTCTCGCTTGGTCATGACGCTCGGTCCTGGGGGATGTGGCCCGAATCTCGCGTACCCGCGGTGAAAGCGCCGACAATTCAGCGCGTGCGCAGGCGATATGGCTGCCACCTCCATTGCAAGAGGCGTGCCTGTAAACCTTCCTGAACCCGCCCGGGCAAGCGGGGCCACGCAATGTGTGAAGCCGTGGTGAAGGCCGCGACCGGCAGGCACCTGCCGTCATACTCTGCGGCGTGCGGCCAGTCGTGCGCATGGTCCTCAGGGGGAGGCGTGGCATTGCCCAGATTTGTTTCCGCGCTCTGTATAGGCGTTCTCCTGTTGTCGTCCGTCATTCCCACCGTCCGTGCCGGCCCGGCGTGTGATGTACTGGCACGCGCCGATGCGGTGCGCAGCGCGGACCGGCAGCAGTTCGATGCACTGCTTGCCAAGGCACGCGGGCTGCGCGCGCAGGCCACGAACGGCGAACGCGACCTGCTCGATCTCCTGCTCGCCTACCAGGCTGCCCTCGACGGGCGCTATGCCCACGCCATCCGCGACTCACAGCGCCTGTACGGGACGGCGCGTGATCCCGACATCCGCCACCGGGCCGCGCTGCTCGTGGCCAACACCACGGCCATCACGCGCGACCATGCCACCGGGCTGCGCTATCTCACGCTGGCCTTCGGCATGGCGGGGCAGGTGAAGTCGGCCCAGCGGCGCCAGCAAGGCGAGGTGGTGGCCGCCACGCTCTACACGCAGTTCGGGCAGCCCGAACTCGCCCTGCGCTATGCCGAGCGGGTGCTCGCGGCGGATCCGTCGCCGCGCATCGCATGCTTCGCCCACGAGAACCGCACGCGTGCGCTGGTCGAGCTCAGGCGCGGGGCACCGGACGACTTCGCCCGCGCCGCGGAAGTCTGCGAACGGATCGACGAGAAGTTGCCGCTCAGCCTGGTGCGGAGCAACGAGGCGCGCTTCCTGGCCGCCTCGCGTCGCCATCGGGAGGCGGTGCGGCGTGCCACCGCCACGCTGCCTGCGGCACGCGCGACGGGGTATACGCGGCTGACGGGCGAACTGCTGGCAACGCTCGCCGAAAGCCGGCTCGCACTGGGCCATGATGCGGCCGCGGCCACGGCGGCGAACGAAGTCCTGCGAATGGGGCGCGAGGAGCCGCACTGGGCGCCCTTCATCACCGCGCACCGCGTGCTGTACTCCGTCGCGGAGCGCCGAGGCGATTACCGGGCCGCGCTCGCGCACTACCGCGCCTACCACGAGACCGAGCGCGCGCGGCTGGACGACGTCAAGGCGCGCGAGTACGCCTTCCTGATGTCGCGCCTGGACGCGCAGCAGCGCGACCAGCAGGCGCGGGCTCTGCGGGAGCAGAACCGTGCACTCCTGCTGCAGCAGGGCGTCGCCGTCGAGCGCGGCCGCAGCCTGCGCCTGGCGGTGGTGCTGCTGGCGCTGGTCGTCGTGGTCATCGCCTACTGGGCCTGGCAGTACCGCCGCACCCATCACATGCTGCGCCGCCTCAGCGAGAGCGACGCGCTCACCGGCGTGGCCGCGCGCGGGCATTTCGCCGCCGAGGCCGAGGCCATCATCCTCGACTGCGCGCGCCGCAAGCGCCCGGTGTCGATGCTCCTGCTCGACGTGGACCACTTCAAGCAGATCAACGACCAGTGCGGGCACGCGGTGGGCGACTGGGTGCTGCGCAAGGTCGCGCTGGCCTGCCAGTCGGTCTGCCCGCCCGGCGACGTGGTGGGCCGCATCGGCGGCGAGGAGTTCGCCATGACGCTGCGCGGGCTCAGCGCCGTCCAGGCCGTCGAGATCGCCGAGCAGCTGCGCGCCAGCGTGCGTGCGATCGACGCCTTCGCCGGGGGATGCCACCTGTCCGTGAGCGCGAGCGTCGGGGTGGCCTGCAGCCACCACTCGGGCCACGACTACCAGCGGCTCCTGTGCGATGCCGACAGGGCGATGTACGCGGCCAAGCGCGGCGGACGCGACCGCGTTGCGCCCGCGGGCGCGCCGGCATTCGAGCACTGCGCCTGAGCCGTCGGCCGGCTCCGGCCGCTAGGACTTGTTCCGAGGCGCGTGCCGGCATGCGGCGCCACGATATCGGCCGGCGGCCTGTGCAGCCGCCGCGCCCCTTCCGCCCGGCGAGCCCATGCCCTGCCCTCCCACCTTCCGCCTACACCAGCCCGCGACGCGCCGCCAGCTGGCGAAGCTCGTGGTCCGTGGCCACACCGAGCTTGGCGTAGATGCTGCTGCGATGCGCGTAGATGGTCTTCGGGCTGACGCCCATGGTCTTGGCCACGCGCGCCACCGAGTGGCCCCGCGCGATCAGCAGCCAGACCTGCGATTCGCGCGCGGTCAGTTCGGGCGCCTGGCCCCCGGCGCCGCCGCGCGTCGCGATCGCGCGCACGTCGCGGCTGAGGTACTGCCGGCCCGCCAGCACCGCGTGCACCGCGTCGACGATCTCGTCGGGGCCGGAGCGCTTGGTGACGTAGCCGTCCGCACCGGCGGCGATCGCGTCCTGCACGTAAAGCGCGCTGTCGTGCATCGACAGCACGATGACCGGCAATGAGGGCCGCACCGTGAGCACGTGGCGCAGAAGCACCAGGCCATCGGCATCGGCCAGCGAGAGGTCGAGCACGAGCACGTCCAGCGGCTCGCCGCGCATGTGCGCGGCCAGTTCCGCCGCCGAACCGAGCTCGACCGCCTGCCAGCCGGGCTGCATGTCCAGCAGCTGCCGGAAGCCGGCGCGGACGATGGGGTGGTCGTCGACCAGTACGATCTTCAGGGGCTGCATGCCGTGGTAGCTCGAGCAGGACGCAGCGGTATTGGAGCGCTTCTGGCCCGCGCCCGTCGAGTCCCGGCCGCGACGGTGGCGACGGTCGTGGTGTATCCGTTCGCCTGGATCGCCCTTTTCGTGGTCTCCACCATGGACGGGTTCTTCCCCGCCGGCCTGCGCGTGGCCGCGCTGTGGCTCATGCCTTCGCGCTACTGGCCCGCGCTGGCGGCGGCCGACTGGTCGGCCACGCTGGCCATGGCCGCCACGACCGATGTGCACACGTCGCTGGCCACCAAGCTGGTGGGCAGCTTCATGCCGTGGCTCGTCTACGCCGCGGCCGTGCTCGAGGTGAAGCGGCTGGCCGCGCAGCGCGAGGTGGAGGGCACGTCCTACTGGGTGCCCTTCACGGTGGTCGCGGGCCTGATCGGCGCCGCAGGCAACGGCCTTCTGCTCACGGGCCTGCAATGGCTGGACCATGCGGCGCTGGACGATCCGCTGGAGATGCTGCTGCGATTCGCACTGGGCGACTACGCCGGCATCATCGCGCTGGCGCCGCTGCTCGTACTCGCGGCCGAGCACGTGAAGGCGCCATTGAGCGCAGGCGCCTACCTGCAGCGTGGCTGGGTGTTCGCGCCGCTCGCGGGGCTCGCCATCACCCTATCGCCCGCCATCGGCTTTCCGCCACGCTTCGACTGGTTCCTCGTGTCGGCACCGCTGATCGCCATCGGCGCGATAGCCGGGCGGCGCCCGGCCGTGCTCGCGCTCTCGCTGCTGGCGCTGGCCTTCGCGTCCGTGGACATCGGCGCGTGGACGCCCGACGACGTGCAGCGCGTGCTCGCCATCGCCGGCTCGGCGGCGCTCCTGCTGGGCGCACGGCGCGACGCCATGCACCGCCAGCGCGAGCGGCTGCTGGCCAACATCGACGAGCTGCGCATGAAGACGCAGGCGCTGCGCGACGTGGCCACCCGCATCTCCTCGCAGCGCGAGGCCGAGAGCCGCCAGCTGGGGCTGGAGCTGCACGACGAGGTAGGCCAGGACATGACCGCGCTCGCCACCCGCCTTCGCATCGCCGAACGCAAGGCCGCCGACGATGCCAGCCGCGAGGAATTCCAGCTCCTTCAGCGCATGGTCACCACGGCGCACGAGCACCTGCGCAGCGTCATCCTCCACCTGCATCCGATCGCCCTGGAGCAGTTCGGCCTCAGCCGCGCGCTCTCCGACGGGCCGCTGGCCGAGATCGCGCGCGACGCGGACGTGGACTACCGCTGCCAGATCGACGGCCCCATCGACGAGCTGCCGCTGCACGTGGCGACCGCGATCTACCGCATCTGCCAGGAGGCGGTGACCAACGGCGTCCGCCACGGATGCGGCGGGCGCATCCACGTGGGCTTGCGCATATGGGACGACGGCGGCAGCCGCAAGGTCGATCTGTCGATCTCCGACAGCGCCGGCCAGATCGTGGTGGCCAACGACGGCAACGGCGGGCTCGGCCTGCAGGGCATCCGCGACCGTGCGCACGCACTCGGCGCCTACTACCGCTTCGACCCCGGCTTCGGCCAGCCGCGGCACCGGCTCATGCTGGTGCTGCCCGCACCTGACCCGCGCCAGCCACCGGCGCGGCGCGGGGGCGACAACGTCGATACAGGCGCATCCGCACCGGTCGATGGCGCCGCCCTCTTCCTTGCCGCTTTCCACTCCCATCCGGGACAGGAAGCGGGTCCAGTCGAAGCCTGACCGCTGCGCTGCCGCGAAGCGACCCACGATCCACACGCGCACGGAAGCTGCTTCGAGCCTCGCATTGGCGGGACTCATCGGCCGACACCTGCCCCAAGCGGCTCGTGCATCGGCCAAGCCAGGCAGGAGCCCAAGCGCCGCACAACGGAAAAGCCCGCCGGTTGGCGGGCTTCCCGTTCACCCGATCCATGGATCGGGGCGGCCATAGGCCATGTAGTGGTGCCCAGGAGAGGACTCGAACCTCCACGGTTTTACCCGCTAGTACCTGAAACTAGTGCGTCTACCAATTCCGCCACCTGGGCCCGGCCGGCGAGGTCATCACCGGCGAGGGCGCGTATGTTCGCCGCCGGTGGACGCGATGTCAACGGTCCGCGCGCGGGGAGTTCGGCGCGGGCTGCGGTCGCGGCCGCTGAGACCTGCCGTTGCGATGCTGGACGGGTCCAGCGCGCACGTAGAATCCCATGCGAAATCGCACCCCCGCGGGCCGCGCCCGCGCCATCGCGAGCGCCGCTCGCGCCGCCTCCCGGACGTCCATGACCGAATCCCCCCGCTCCACCTTCCACGGCTTCGAGCAGATCCCGCTGCGCGAGTACGCCGAGCGCGCCTACCTCGACTACTCGATGTACGTGGTGCTGGACCGCGCCCTGCCCTTCATCGGCGACGGCCTCAAGCCCGTCCAGCGCCGCATCGTGTATGCGATGAGCGAGCTGGGCCTGAATGCGGGCGCCAAGCCGAAGAAGTCGGCGCGCACCGTCGGCGACGTGATCGGCAAGTTCCACCCGCATGGCGACTCGGCCTGCTACGAGGCGCTCGTGCTGATGGCGCAGCCCTTCTCCTACCGCTATCCGCTGATCGAGGGCCAGGGCAACTTCGGCTCGCAGGACGATCCCAAGTCGTTCGCGGCCATGCGCTATACCGAGTCCAAGCTCACGCCCATCGCCGACGTGCTGCTGGGCGAGCTGGCGCACGGCACGGTGGACTGGGACCCGAACTTCGACGGCACGCTGGAGGAGCCCAGCTGGCTGCCCGCGCGCCTGCCGCACCTGCTGCTCAACGGCACCACCGGCATTGCCGTCGGCATGGCCACCGACGTGCCGCCGCACAACCTGCGCGAGGTGGTGAGCGCCTGCGTGCGCCTGCTCGACGACCCGGATGCCACCACCCGCGACCTCTGCGAGCACGTGCAGGGCCCGGACTATCCGACCACGGCCGAGATCATCACGCCGCGCGCGGACATCCTGCAGATGTACGAAACCGGCTGCGGCTCGGTGCGCGCACGCGCGACGTGGGTGAAGGACGGGCAGAACGTCATCGTCACCGCACTGCCCTACCAGGTCTCGCCCAGCAAGGTGATCGAGCAGATCGCGCAGCAGATGCGCGCCAAGAAGCTGCCCTGGCTGGAGGACATCCGCGACGAGTCCGACCACACCAACCCCACCCGCATCGTGCTGGTGACGCGCAGCAACCGCGTGGACGTCGAGCCCCTGATGGGCCACCTGTTCGCGACCACCGACCTCGAGCGCACCTACCGAGTCAACTTCAACGTCATCGGCCTGGACGGCAAGCCGCAGGTCAAGGGCCTGAAGGCGCTGCTGGCGGAGTGGCTGCAGTTCCGCAGCGACACGGTGACGCGTCGCCTGAGCCATCGCCTCGAGCGCGTGGAGCGCCGCCTTCACCTGCTGGAAGGCCTGCTGGTCGCCTTCCTCAACCTGGACGAGGTGATCCGCATCATCCGCACCGAGGACGAGCCCAAGCCGGTGCTGATGGCCCGCTTCGGCCTGACCGCGGAGCAGACCGACTACATCCTCGAGACCAAGCTGCGCCAGCTGGCGCGCCTGGAGGAGATGAAGATCCGTGGCGAGCAGAGCGAGCTGGCCGCCGAGCGCGAACGCATCCAGGCGATCCTCGGCAGCCGCGCCAAGCTGCGCAAGCTGATCAAGGACGAGTTGCTGGCGGACGCGAAGAAGTTCGGCGACGACCGGCGCTCGCCGCTGGTGGCGCGCGGCGAGGCGAAGGCGATTTCCGAGACCGAACTCGTCCCCAGCGAGCCGATGACGGTGGTGGTGAGCGCCAAGGGCTGGGTGCGTGCGGCCAAGGGCCACGAGATCGACGCGGCCGGGCTGTCCTACCGCGAGGGCGACGAGCTGCTGGCCGCGGTACGCACGCGCAGTACCGCGCAGGTGGCGTTCCTGGATTCGACGGGCCGCAGCTACTCGACCGTGGTGCATTCGCTGCCCAGCGCACGCGGCAACGGCGAGCCGCTGACCGGGCGCTTCTCGCCACCGGCCGGCGCGTCGTTCCAGGCGGTGGCCAGTGGCGAGGCCGAGCAGCATTTCCTGCTGGCCACCAGCCATGGCTATGGCTTCGTGACCCGGTTCGAGAACCTGGTCAGCCGCAACAAGGCGGGCAAGGCCATGCTGTCGCTGACGCCGAACGCGTCGGTGCTGCAGCCGGCGCCCGCGCAGACCGGCAAGGGCCACCGCGTGGTCGCCGCGACCAGCGCCGGGCACCTGCTGGCCTTCCCCATCGGCCAGCTGCCGGAGATGGAACGCGGCAAGGGCAACAAGATCATCGACATTCCCAAGGCCAAGCTGGGGACCGAGCGCGTGGTGGATGCGGTGGTCCTCGGGCCGGAGCAGTCGCTGGTCGTGCTGTCGGGCGCGCGCACGATGACGCTGTCGTACAAGGACCTGGAGACGTACATGGGTCAGCGCGGCGCGCGTGGCGGCCTGCTGCCGCGTGGCTGGCAGAAGGTGGACGGGTTGCTGGTGGAGTGAGGGCGCGGCGGGTCGCGTGACGGCGTTGAAGGTGGCCGTGGCTTGCTGGGCCGTTATGAGGTGGCGGACGGCCTTCGGTCGACAGTGCGACGTGACGCGCTTGGGTTGCCCTCTGCTGCGATGGGGTAAGGCGCTGGGTCCCCGCTTTCGCGGGGACGACGGATCTGGGTAGCGCGGTAAGCGGGTTGATCGCCATCGCGTGACGACGGCTGGCGTCGCAGCGGGCGGGTTGGCTTCTACCTTTCAAGGCACTGGGTTCCCGCTTTCGCGGGGACGACGGCTTGGGGGTTGCGGCGAGTGGGTTCGCCTTTAACGCACTGGGCCCCCGCTTTCGCGGGGACGACGAATCTGGGTAGCGCGGTAAGCGGGTTGATCGCCATCGCGTGACGACGGCTGGCGTCGCAGCGGGCGGGTTGGCTTCTACCTTTCAAGGCACTGGGTCCCCGCTTTCGCGGGGGATGACGGCTTGGGGGGTTGCGACGAGTCGTTGACCCTTTAAGGCGCTGGGTCCCCGCTTTCGCGGGGACGACGGATCTGGGTATCGCGGTAAGCGGGTTGATCTCTACGCGTGACGACCGTTGGGGCGTCGCGGCGAGGGAGTTGGCTCCTACCTTTCAAGACGCTGGGTCCCCGCTTTCGCGGGGACGACGGGCTTGGGGTTGCGGCGAGGGGGGTTGGGGCATCGCGGGCCGAGCTTTGCTCCCGACGTAGGGATAACGGCGTAGCATCCGCATCCGCATCCGCGTCCGGATCCACATGCGCGTTCGTGGATGCGAGTCACCCGTCGTTTCCGCGGCGCAAATCACCGGCTTCAGGGAGTTCGTCGATCGTATGCATCCCGATTTCTGGCACTCGCGTTGGCAGGAAGGCCGCATCGGCTTCCATCAGGACCGGCCCACGCCGCTGATGCTCAAGCACTGGCCCGCGCTCGCGGTTGCGGCGGGTGAGCGCGTGTTCGTGCCGCTATGCGGCAAGTCGCTGGACATGGCCTGGCTCGCCTCGCAGGGGCTCGGTGTGCTGGGTGTCGAGATCTCGCAGATGGCGGTGGAGGCCTTCTTCGCCGAGAACGGGCTCACGCCCGAGGTCGTCGAGACCCGCTACGGCCTGGAGTACCGGGCCGGGCCGGTGACCATCGTCTGTGGCGATGCATTCGGGCTGGACGCGGACGCGCTGGCCGGTTGCAGCGCCGTGCTGGACCGCGCCGCGCTGATCGCCCTGCCGCCGGAGCTGCGCGAGCGCTATGCGCGTGAGCTGTATCCGCGGCTTCCCGCCGGCTGCCGCGGGCTGCTGATCACGCTGGAATACCCGCAGCAGGAAAAGGCCGGGCCGCCGTTCGCGGTGCCCGAGGACGAGGTGCGCGCGCTGTATTCGCCGGCCTGGTCGGTCGACGTGCTCGAGCGTCGCGACATCCTCGCCGAGCAGCCGGGCTTCGTGGCCGAGGGCGTGACGCGGCTGGAGACCGTGGTCTACCGCCTGGACCGGCGCTGAGGGCAGCCGCGAGCGGTCGCGATCACGCGTGCGCGACCGCGCGTATCGGCCGCGTCGAATACGCAGGACCGCGCCGCCGCGGTCGCCGTGCAGGTGGCTGGCGCCGGCGACTGCATGCGCCTTCAGGCCGCGACGGCCCGCGCCATGGCTGCCGGCGTCGAGGCCACCGCCTCCAGTGCCTGCAGGACGTCGGCAACGAGGTCGGCTTCGTCCTCGAGCCCGGCCGACAGGCGCACCAGGCCTTCGCTGATGCCGTGCGCGGCGCGCTCCTCGGGCGTGTAGGTCGAGTGCGTCATGCTGGCGGGGTGCTGCGCCAGGCTCTCCGCATCGCCCAGGCTCACCGCGCGTGACACCACCCGAAGGGCGTTCATAAAGCGCTTGCCGGCCTCGGCCCCGCCGCGCAGTTCGAACGCGAGCATGCCGCCGAACTGGCGCATCTGGCGCCTGGCAAGCGAATGGAACGGGTCGGTCTCCAGCCCCGGGAAATGCACGCGCGCCACCTCCGGGTGCGCGGCGAGCACGCGCGCGAGCGCCATGGCGTTGCGGCAATGCCGGTCCAGCCGCAGCGAGAGCGTCTTGAGGCCCCGCAGCAGCAGCGCGGCGTCCTGCGGCGAGAGCACCGCACCGGTCATGTCCTTGAGGCCCTGCAGGCGGATGCGCTGCGCCAGCTCGGCGCTCGCCGCGACGGCGATGCCCGCGGTCACGTCGCCATGGCCGCTGATGTACTTGGTGGCCGAATGCACGACGACGTCCGCGCCGAGCGCCAGCGGCTGCTGCAGGTAGGGGGTGCAGTAGGTATTGTCGACGACGATGGTGGCGCCATGGGTCTTCGCCAGCGCCGACACGGCGGCGATGTCGACCAGGCGCATGTTCGGGTTGGCGGGCGACTCGAACAGCACGACGCGCGTGCCGGCATGCAGCGCCTGCTCGACCGCGGCGATGTCGGTCATGTCCACGTGGCGGACCTTCACCCCGAACTGGCCGATGCCGTGGTGCAGGAAGGCGAAGGTGCAGCCGTAGAGCGTGGTGTCGGCGAGGACCTCGTCGCCGGGGCGCAGCAGCGTCCACAACGTGGAGGTGATCGCGCCCATGCCCGAGCCGAAGGCCACCGCGGCGGCACCGTGTTCCAGCGCGGCCATGCGCGACTCCAGCAGCGCGAGGGTGGGATTGGAGATGCGGGTGTAGAAGTGGCCCGGCGCTTCGCCCGCGAAGCACTGCCCGCCGTACTCGGCGCTGGGGAAGACGAAGGTGGAGGTCAGGTACACCGGCGGAACCAGGGCGCCGTGGTGCTCGGCCGGGTCGTAGCCGTGGTGGATGGCGAGGGTCGAGAAGCCGGGCGTGGACATGGCGGGGCGCCGCAGGGTCGGGCCTTCGATGCTAGGGAGCAGGGCCTCGAAAGTGCTTGCGATGGTTCCCGGCAGCCGGGGTTTGCGTGGATGATCCATCCACCCATGCCATGAAACCGGGAAAACATTTCCAATGAGCGCGCCCCTGGACCGCGTCGACCGCCAGATCCTGATGGAACTCCAGCGCGACGCCCGGCTCACCGTGGCCGAGCTGGCCGAGCGTGTTTCGCTCTCGCCCTCGCCCTGCTGGCGCCGCGTGCGGCAGCTGGAACAGGCCGGCTACATCGAGGGCTACGAGGCGCGCCTGTCGGCCGCGCGGCTGGGCTTTGGCATCACCGCCTTCGTGAGCGTGGTGATGGGCGAGCACTCGCAGGAGGTGGCGCGGGCCTTCGAGGCGCAGCTGCACGACATTCCCGAGATCATCGCCTGCCACAACGTCTCGGGCCGCTACGACTTCCTGCTGGAAGTGGTGGCGGTGGACTTGGCCGCCTACGGCGAGTTCGCGCGCGGCACGCTGCAGGCCCTGCCCGGGGTCAAGGAGCTGCATTCGAGCTTCTCGCTCAAGGCGGTGAAGTCGCATCGGCAGTTGCCGATCCCGGGGGCCTGAGACGGGCAGCCGGCCACCCGGCCGTGGCTGCCGGCCGGATGCATGGCCCACGCCGGCAAGGTGCGGCGGCCGCGGCCTGCCGCATTGCGACCTGCGCATGCCGCGTGTCGCGTCGGCACCCCGTGGCGGCGCGCCGGCGCTAGGATCGGGCATGCACGCCACGACCGGGGATCCCGCATGAGAAAGCGCCTCGCCCGCCTGGCGATGGTCCTGCTCGGCCTGGCCATACTCCTTGTATCGGGCACGTGGCTGGCCCTGCGCGCGAGCCTGCCGGCCCTGGATGGCGACGCCGCCCTGACCGGCCTGTCGGCACCGGCGACGATCGAGCGCGACGCGCTGGGCATCGCGACGCTGCGCGCGTCCACGCCCGACGACGCGGCCCGCGCGCTCGGCTACGTGCACGGCCAGGAACGCTTCTTCGAGATGGACCTGATGCGGCGCATGGCGGCCGGCGAACTTTCCGCGCTGTTCGGCGAGCGCGCGCTGGAGGTCGACCGCCGGCATCGGGTCGACCGCCTGCGTGCGCGCAGCCGGGCGCACTGGGCGACGCTGCCGGACGAGGATCGCCGGCGCGTGTCGGCCTATGTCGATGGCGTGAACGCCGGGCTGCGGTCACTGCGCGTGCGCCCCTGGCCCTACCTGCTGCTGCGCGCGCGGCCGGTCCCGTGGCGTGCGGAGGACTCGCTGCTGGTCGTCTACGCCATGTACTACGACCTGCAGGATGCGTCGGCGAAGCAGGAGCGCCTGCGCGCCGAGGCGGCGCGTGCGCTGCCACCGGCGCTGGTCGCACTGCTCATGCACGACGGCAGCAGCTGGGACGCGCCCCTGCAGGGCTCCGTGCGCGGCGATGCGCGCCTGCCGGGCCCGGCCGACGTGGACCTGCGTGCCCTCGCCCGCGCGGGCGGCACGGTGCGCGAGCAGGCGCGGCCGCCGGAGCTGGGCAGCAACAACTTCGCCGTCTCCGGCGCGCTGACCCGCGACGGCCGCGCGCTGGTGGCCGACGACATGCACCTGGCGCTGCGCGTGCCCAACATCTGGTTCCGCGCGCGCCTGCGCTATCCCGACCCCGCCGCGCCCGGCGGACGCGTCGACGTCAGCGGCTTCAGCCTGCCCGGCGTGCCCGGCATCGTCGTGGGCAGCAACGGGCACGTGGCCTGGGGGTTCACCAACAGCTATGGCGACTGGGTGGACTGGATCCGCATTCCCGACTGCACGCCGGCGCGCTGCGCGGGCCGGCGCCGCATCGACGAGCGCATCGAGGTGGCGGGCGGCGATGCCGTCAGCCTGCGCGTGGACGAGACGGACTGGGGCCCCATCGGGCACTACGCGAAGGATGGCTCGGCGCTGGCACGACGCTGGGTGGCACACCTGCCCGGCTCGGCGAATCTCGGGCTGCTGGGCATGGCCCGTGCGGCATCGGTGGAGGACGCGCTGGCCGTGGCCGACCGCAGCGGCCTGCCGGCGCAGAACCTGGTGGTGGGCGACCGGCGGGGACGCATCGCATGGCGGCTCATCGGCCCCGTGCCGCAGCGCGCACCCGGCTGCGTGGCGCATGCGATTTCCGACGCCCGCACCTGCCCGCCCTGGCCCATCCACGCGCAGGGCGCGCCGGCGCTGGTCGATCCGCCCGCCGGCCGGCTGTGGACGGCCAACGCGCGCGCCGTGGACGGTGCGTTCCTGCGCACGATCGGCGATGGCGGCTACGTCACCGCCGTGCGCGCGCGCATGATCCGCGACGCCCTGCTGGCCCGCCCGCGTTTTGCCGAGCGCGACCTGCTCGCCGTGCAGCTCGACGACCGCAGCCTGTTCCTGCAGCGCTGGCATGCGCTCCTGCAGCGGGAGGCCGCACGCCCGGGGGCCGGGGCCTCGCTCAGGGCCCTGGCCGCGGCGGCCGCGCGGCTGGAGCCGCGCGCATCACCCGATGCGGTCGCCTACCGGCTGGTGCGGGCCTGGCGCGAGCGCGTGCACGACCGCATCGCCGACGGCCTGCTGGCGCCGGCACGCGCCGCCCTGGGCAAGGACGCGGAGCTGCCGACGCTGCGGCAACCCGAGGGCGTGGCCTGGCCCATCGCCTCCGCGCGCCCCGCCCACCTGCTGCCGACGCGCCATGCGTCCTGGGACGCGCTGTTCGAGGACGCCGCCCGCGCGGTGCAGGACGACCTCGGGGCCCCGCTGCATGCGCGCAGCTGGGGCGAACGCAATACCGCGGCCATCTGCCATCCGCTCGCGGCCGCACTGCCCTTCGCAGGCCGCGCCCTGTGCATGCCCGCCGAGCCGCTGTCGGGCGACACGCTCACGCCGCGTGCGCAGGGCCCCGACATGGGGGCCTCGCAGCGCATGGTCGTCGCCCCGGGGGCCGAGGCCCGCGGGATCGCGCACATGCCGGGCGGCCAGAGCGGGCATCCGCTCTCCCCGTTCTGGGGCGCAGGCCACGACGACTGGGTGCACGGGCGTGCGACGCCGTTCCTTCCCGGCCCCGCGCGGCATCGGCTCGCGCTGGTGCCTGCCGCGCCCTGAGACGGATGCACAGTCGTCTGCGGGGGTCATCCCCGCGAATGGTGGCGTCCATGGACGTCGCTGCTGGCGCCAGCCCGCGCTCCACTTGAAACCGGCGTGGCGCGAAGCCGCGCCCCTCGATGCCGACCCTCGCAGGGCGACGCCGCGGGCTGCGGCACGGACGGCGTCGCGCGCTTCGTCGGCCTGCTGCGCCGAGCTGGGCGCCAGCGGCGGCCGGCCTCCCGACCCTCGGTCAACCTGCCTGCTGCACGCGGCCGTGCTCGCGGCCCAGGTGGCGCTCGAACCAGTCGGCGGCGTGGTCGGCCACCTGCCCGAGGGCGCCGGGCTCCTCGAACAGATGCGTCGCACGCGGGATCACCTCCAGCGTGACGTTCGCCCCGATCCGCCGGCGCGCCTCGCGGTTGAGCTCCAGCACGTGGCTGTCGGCCCCGCCGACCAGCAGCAGCGTGGGCGTGCGCAGCGAGTCCAGCGCCGCGCCGGCCAGGTCGGGCCGCCCGCCGCGCGAGACCACCGCGGCGATCGCCGCGCCCGGCTGCGCCGCGGCCACGACGGCCGCCGCCGCGCCCGTGCTGGCGCCGAACAGGCCCAGCGGAAGCGGCGCGGTGTCGCGGTCGGCGCGCGCCCAGTCGATGGCCGCGCGCAGGCGGCGGGCGAGGAGCGCGATGTCGAAGCGCGAGGCCACGTCGGCATCCTCGTCCGCAGTCAGCAGGTCCAGCAGCAAGGTGGCGATGCCGCGGCGCTGCAGCACCGCCGCGACGGCGCGGTTGCGCGTGCTGTGGCGGCTGCTGCCGCTGCCATGCGCGAAGATCACCAGGCCGCGCGGGTCCGGGGGCATGTCGAGGTCGGCCGGCAGCGCGACGTCACCCGCGGGAATGCGCACCTCGCGCTGGACGACGGCCTCGCCCGGGTCACGCCGCGCGAGCGCGCGCTCGACCTCCTCGTCGGTCACCTGGTCGAACCCGAGGTAGTACAGGCCGACGGCCCGGAACGGGGACGGCGTGGCCAGGCAGACCACCTCGTCGGCCAGTGCCGCGGCCTGCCGCACGGCCGCCGCCGCGCCCACCGGTACCGCGCAGACCAGCCTGCGGGGCCGGCCGGCACGTACCGCGCGCAGCGCGGCTGCCATCGTGGCGCCGGTCGCCAGGCCGTCGTCGACCACGATGACGACCCGGCCTTCCACCGGCCGCGGCGGACGGCCACGGCCGAAGCGGCGGCGCTGCTCCTCGATCCTGCGCATCTGCGTGGCCACTTCGCCGGCGAGGTAGGCATCGTCCACGTCCACATAGGCGGCCCCCTCGGCAAGATGCACCTGGCGCTGCTCGTCGACCGCGCCGATGGCCAGCTCGGGGTTGCCGGGGGCGCCCAGCTTGCGGACCAGCACGACGTCCAGGTCACCTTCCAGCGCGTCGGCGATCACCCGGGCCATGGGCACCGCGCCGCGCGGGATCGCCAGCACCAGCGGTCGCTGGCCCCTGTATTTCGCCAGTACCAGGCCGAGTCGCCGGCCCGCGTCCTCGCGATCGATGAAGGGCAATGGGGTCATGGCGGCACCTCCTGGTTACCTCGCAGCGTGGTGCAGCGCCGCGGCACCACCTTGATGGCGGTCAATGTCCGGGCGATGGGCGCGGCCGCAGCGGCGGCGCTACGCGGGTGGCGGCCGCCTTGTTGACCGGCATCAACATCCGCCTGCCCGCGTCGCCGAACGTAAAGGAGCCCTTTGCAGGCCGGGAGCGCCGAACCCCATGCCGATGGCGAATCCACCGCTGCACGCCCCGCCCGACGTTCCGCGCGGGCTCCGCTTCGCCGGCGTGGCCGGCATCGCCTACCTGGGGCTGGCCCTGCCCGCCGCCGGCGCACCGCAGGCGCTCTCCGGCCTGCTGCGGCTGTTCGTGCACGAGCTCTACCTGGCGCCCGTGCTGCCGCTGCTGCGCGGCATCTCGCCCGGTGGCGTGGCCATCGGCCTGCTTCCCGTGATGGCCGCGGCCTTCCTGGGCGGCACACTGCTGCCGCGTCGCGGACCGCGGAGGACCCGATGAGCGCGACCTCGCCCCTGCGCGGCACAGGCGCCCCAACCGCTCCCCTGCCCGAGCGCCGGCGCGTGGAACGGCTGCTGCAGTCGGCCGGCATCCGCGTGGGCGGTGCGGCGCCCTGGGACATGCAGGTTCACGACGCGCGCTTCTACCGCCGCGTGCTGGCCGAGGGCTCGCTCGGGCTGGGCGAGTCCTACATGGACGGCTGGTGGGATGCCAAGAGCCTGGAGGGCTGCATGGAGCACATCCTGCGCGCGCGGCTGGACGAGCGCGTGCGCTCGCCGCACGACCTGCTGCTCTGGCTGCGCGCACGGCTGCCCGGGCTGTATCCGCGCGGCGCCCCGCGCGTGGCACGCGTGCACTACGACCTGGGCAACGAGCTTTTCGCCGCCATGCTGGGCGGGCGTATGATCTACAGCTGCGGCTACTGGGCGCACGCGACCAGCCTCGAACAGGCCCAGGTGGACAAGCTCGAACTGGTGGCGCGCAAGCTCGCGCTGGAGCCGGGCATGGAAGTGCTGGACATCGGCTGCGGCTGGGGCGAGGCGCTGCGCCACATGGCCCTGCGCCACGGCGTGACGATCACGGGCATCACGGTCTCGAAGGAGCAGGCCGACTACGCGCACCGCCTCTGCCAGGGGCTGCCGGTCACGGTGAAGCTGCGCGACTACCGCGACCTCGACGGCCGGTTCGACCGCATCTTCTCGATCGGCATGTACGAGCACGTGGGCGCGCGTGACCACCGCACCTACTTCGAGACGGTCCGCCGCTGCCTCAAGGACGACGGCCTGACCCTCCTGCACACGATCGGCGCGAACGTCTCCACCCGGCACACCGACCCGTGGATCGAGCGCTACATCTTTCCCGACTCCGTGCTTCCCTCCGCCGCGCAGATCACCCGGGCCTACGAGGGCCTGTTCGTGCTCGAGGACTGGCACGGCTTCGGTCCGGACTACGCGCGCACGCTGCAGGCCTGGCGCCGCAACATCGAGGCCGCCTGGGCCAGCCTTCCGGCCCGTTACGACGAACGCTTCCGGCGCATGTGGCGCTACTACCTCGCTGCCAGCACGGCCCTGTTCCGCACGCGCCGGGCCCAGGTCTGGCAGGTCCTGCTTTCGCCGCACGGGGTTCCCGGCGGCTGCCCGCCGGTGCGCTGAGGCCGGCGGGCGCGGGGCGGGGACACGGGTGGCCGCCGCGTGGCCGGGCCGATGCCCCGCAACCGCCCGTCGCGAGTGGACACGCCATGAGCCCCTGCCCTCGAACCCGCCCCCTCCGGCCCTCGCCCGCCCCCGCGCGGGATAAACCGGGTCGGAGCCCGGGCCGGATTGCGCGGCCCGCATCGCTCGGGACGCCCCGCGGCAGGCGACGAGCGGTCGTGCGCCTGCGCCGGGCGGCCGTAATCTCGGCCCTGAGAAATGGACTGTTGTCACAAAAGATGGACGAAACCCATCACATTTCGCCGGGAAGCACGCGCCCCCGGGTCCTGGTCGTCGACGACGACCCGGACATCGGCATGCTCCTGGAACGCTACCTGGGCAGCCGTGGACTGGACGTGCGCGTCATCCAGTCCGCGCGCGAGCTGGCGCGCGAGCTCCACCGCCGCCGCTTCGACATCCTGCTGCTCGACCTGGGCCTGCCCGACGGCGACGGGCTGGACGCCCTGCGCGAGCTGCGCCGGGTCTGGCACGGCCCGCTGCTGATCTATTCCGTTGAAAAACTCGTGTTTTCCAACCGGATGGTCATCGGCTCCGACCTGATCAGTCGAACCGGCGGATAAGAGCGATCGGTTTCATCGGCGCAAAGGCGCCTGGCCGCCTCAGGCGGC
>JBMOOW010000177.1:0-33266 GCA_049323195.1 Pseudomonadota bacterium
CGTAGAACAAGGGCGCCTGCGCTGCCTTCTGCCGACCCATCATCGCGTGGATTCCGCTCGCTTGATGGGTTGTCAGTGGACCAGCTCCACTGCCGTCGATCAACCGACTTTTTCAACAGAATAGATCATCAGCGGCCGCGGCGACAGCACGGAGCGCGCGATCGGCCTGGAACTGGGCGCCGACGATTTCCTCGCCAAACCCTTCGACCTGCGCGAGCTGCTCGCCCGCATCCATGCCGTACGCCGCCGCGCCACCGCGCCGCAGGCCAACCCGCCGCCGCTGGAGATCGACGGGCTGCGCATCGACGTGGGCTCCCGCACGGTCGTCGGCCGCGATGGGGAGCCGATCGGGCTGACCCGGGGCGAGTTCGACCTGCTGGCGGCGCTGCTGCGCAAGGGCGGCGCCACGGTCAGCCGCGACGAGCTGATGAACGCGCTGCACGGGCACGAGGCCGGGCCCTTCGATCGCGCGATCGACGTGCAGATCAGCCGCCTGCGCCGCAAGATCGAGCGCGACAGCAGCCAGCCGCGGCTGATCGAATCGGTGCGCGGCACCGGCTACCGCCTGGGCACGAGGCTGCACTGACCATGCCCCTGAGCGGCGCCCTGTTCGACGCGCTGCCCGATGGCCTGCTCGTGGTCGATGCCGCCGGCACCATCGTCATGGCCAACCGCCGTGCCTGTGCGATGTTCGGCTACGAGCCGCCGGAACTGATCGGCGCGAGCATCGAGACGCTGGTCCCCGAGGAGGCGCGCGAGCAGCATGCGCGACATCGCGGCGACTACACGGCCCATCCACGCGAGCGCGCGATGGGCGAGGCGAACATGGAGCTTCTGGGGCGCAGGCGCGACGGCCGCCGCTTCCCGGTGGAGATCGCGCTCAATCCCGTCGACCTCCCCGGCGGCCGTCAGGTCCTGGCGTCGATCCGCGACGTCTCGCGCACGCGCATGGCACAGCGGCTGCTGCGCAAGGCCACGCAGGATGCCGCGCTGCTCAACATCGGCCGGCGCATCATCAGCACCGGCTCCTTCAGCGACGTGCTGCAGGACGTCACCATCGAACTGGCCGAGGCCGCCGACCTGGGCCCGGTCTGGCTGCTGCAGCCCGATGGCTGCTCCACGCGCTTCGTGCGCAGCATCGGCGCGACCTCGCCGCCGCCGGGCTGGCTGGAAGCCGAGGGCGCGCACCTGTACCAGGCGGTCCGCCACGGCAGGCCCGTCACCTCCGCCGACGGCGGTCTGGGCCGGACCCGCCTGCCACCGGGCATGCGCAGCGCCTCGGCCTTCCCCCTGCTCGATGCCGAGGGCTCGATCGGCGGCGTGCTGCTGGCGCTCTCGCGCACGGCGGACGCATTCGATGCCGACGTGGTCAAGCTGCTGGAAGCCACGTCGTCGCTGCTTTCGGCGGCACTGCAGCGCGAGGCCAGCCGCGAGACGCTGGCGCATGCGCAGCGCCTGGAGGCGATCGGCCAGATCACCGGCGGCGTCGCGCACGACTTCAACAACCTGCTCACCGTCATCGGCGGAAACCTGCAGCTGCTCGAATCCGATGCCGGGCTCGACGAGGAGGCGGTGTCGATGGTGGTCACCGCGATGCGTGCGGTGGACCAGGGCGCGGCGCTCACGCGCAAGCTGCTCTCCTCCGCCGGCCGGCAGCAGCTGCGGCCCGCCGTGCTGGAACTGCCCCGCGCCATCGCAGGGCTCGACCGCCTCATCCGCGCCACGCTCGGCGAACGCATCCGCCTGGAGACGCCGGACCCGGGCGAGCTGCCGCCCGCCTACGTCGATCCCGCCCTGTTCGACAGCGTGATCCTCAACCTCGTGCTCAATGCGCGCGATGCCATCGACGGAACGGGCACGGTGAGCATCGCGCTGTGGACGGAACATGCCGTGCTGCGGCGCGGCAACGATGGCCGCGCCGGCGTCGACTGCATCGCGGTGGCCGTGCGCGATACCGGGCGTGGCATGAGCCGCCACGTGCTGGCGCATGCGTTCGATCCGTTCTTCAGCACCAAGGGCCCGGGGCGCGGAACGGGCCTGGGGCTGAGCATGGTCTACGGCTTCGCCCAGCAGAGCGGCGGCGACGTGCGCCTGGAGAGCCGCCCCGGGCAGGGCACCCGCGTCGTGCTCTACCTGCCCGTCGCCACCCAGGCGCAACGCAGCGACGCGCGGATGCCCGCGGTGCCATTGCCGGGAGGCGACGAAACGATCCTGCTGGTCGAGGACGACGGCGCGGTGCGGCGCACGGTGCGGGCCACGCTGCGCGCGCTGGGCTACCAGGTGGTGACCGCCGCGTCGGCCGAGAGCGCCGTGTACTGCATCGCCACCGTGCCCGAGATCGCGCTGCTTTTTTCCGACGTCACGCTGGGCGACGGCGTGTCGGGCTACGAGCTCGCCCGCATGGCACGCGCGAAGCGGCCCGACATCGGCGTGCTGCTCACCTCGGGCTACCCGGACATCGTGGGCGCGCACGAATGGGGCAGCTACGCGCTGCTGCCCAAGCCCTACCATCGCGAGGAACTGGCGCGTGCGCTGCGCCGCGGGCTGGAGACGCGCGCGACGCCGGCGTGATCAGTGAAGGCGCGGCCGTGCCAGCCGCTGCAGCGCGGGCAGGTCCAGGATCTCCAGGTCGCGGCAGACCACGCGCAGGATGCGGGCCTCGTCCAGGCGCGAGAGCACGCGCGTGACCGATTCCAGCGCCAGCCCCAGGTAGTTGCCGATGTCCGCGCGCGTCATGCGCAGCAGCAGCCGGTACGGGCTGTAGCCCAGGGCCTGCTGGCGGCGCGAGAGGTCGAGCAGGAATTCGGCGACGCGCTGCTCGGCATCCAGCGTGCCCAGCGTCATCATCCACTGCCAGTCGCGCTGCAGGGTTTCCGCCAGCGCCTGCATCACCGGCTCGAGCAGGCCCGAGGACGGATCGAACACCAGCGTGCACGGCACTTCGATCAGCTCGCCGGTGTCCAGTGCGGCGGCGTTGCAGCGGTAGGCGTCCTCGCCCAGCGCCTCCAGCCCGATCACGTCGCCCTTGAGGTGGAAGCCCGTGACCTGCTCGCGACCGTCGTCGCTGGGCAGCGTGGTCTTGTACACGCCCGAATGCACGAGGAAGACACTGCGCGCGGGCTGCCCCGCGCGGTAGACCACCTGCCGGCGGCGCGAACGCCGGCGCGGCAGCAGCAGGGTCCGCGGAAGCCGTGCGGCCAGAGCACCGTGGCAGGCCGCGTAGGCGGGGGGAACGGCCGGCCGTTCGATGGTCGCGCTGCGGGTGTCCATGACGGTGACCTCCTGACCGTCGACGCTAGCGCCCCGCAGCGCACTGCGGATTTCCGCCCGGCAACGGCGTGTAACAGGCTGAAACATGCGCCGTGCGCGGCCAGACCTTGACGTGCGTCAACGCGGCCCGCGGCATGCGCGAGACCATGGTTCTCCCACGCGGCCGCGGGCGCAAGGGAGCGCTCCGCGGCTGCCTGCCGACAGGAAACGATCATGGACGCACTCGTCGTCTACTACTCGCGTACCGGCCATACACGCCGACTCGCCAAGTGCATCGCGGAGGTCGCCGACGCCGACCTGGAGGAGATCACCGAGGCCGGCGACCACGAAGGCCCCTGGGGCTGGTTCAAGTGCGTGCTGGAAGCGGCCGGCGGACTCATGCCGCGCCTGCTCGACCCGATCGAGCCCCCGGCGGGGCGCGACATCGTGTTCCTCGGCGGGCCGCTGTGGATGGGCCGCTGCGCCCCGGCGGTACGCGCCTACGCCCGCGAACGGCTGCACGGCGCCGATCGCGTGGCCTTCTTCGCCACCCAGGGCGCCGGCAGCCCGCAGCGCGCATGGTCGGATCTGGAAGCGCTGGCCCGCATGCCGCCCGCCGCCCGCCTGGCGATCCGCCACCGCGACCTGGGCGACCCCGCGCTGCGGGAGCAGGTGCAGCGCTTCGTGCGCACCGCCGGGCGCAGGCCCCGGTTATCACGGGGCCGCGCGTGACGCCCCGCGGTCACGGCGGGCAGGCGGCGCCCACGTGAGGCCGGCGCCGGTGCGCCCGGTGCGGGCCGGTCTTCAATGCAGCGCCGCGATCGCTCCGCGTCGTGGACGCCTGCGCACCGCGTCCCGCTTTCGCGGGAACGATGGCATGCGCTTTGTTTCCCTGCGGCCATCGGGCGCGGCGGACACTTGGCCTGGCGCTCATGAGCGCCCGGACGCTATACGCGCCCGGCCGGCGCGGACCGGATGCGGCTTGGGGGCCGCCGGAAGCGAAGCGGCAAGACCAGCGTCCATGGATGCCCGCTTTCGCGCATGACGACATGGATTGAATCCCGATCCGGCCTAGCTAGCCCCTGCGGGCCAGCCGCGCGAGGAAGTAGGCCAGGCCCAGCCCCGCCATCGCCACCGATGCCGCGGCCACCGGATGCCGCCGCAGGCCGCGCATCGCGTCGCGGCCGGCACGCTGTGCACGCGTGACGGCCTGGCGCTCGGCGCGGGCCACGGAGGCGACGCCGCGTTGCACCGCCTGCCCGGCCTGCTCGAAGACCGGGCGCGCCGCCTTGCCGCCACCGGCCCGCATCGCCGCCTTCGTCCCGTTGCCGCCGCGGCGGGCCTGTGTCACCGATGCTGCCTGTCTCATGGCGTCTCCTCCTGGTCATGCTGGTCATGGGTGCGGGGCTTGTCGCCCGCCTTTTCGTCCCGCGCGCGGGTGAACTCGCTACGCGCGTTGGACACCGCATGCGCGAGGTCGCGATAGGCGGCGACCACGCCGGCGCGCAGTTCCACCCATGCGGCGGACGAATCGGCGTCGAGCTTCTTCGCCTCGGCGGCGAACCGCTTGCGCTCGCGACCTGCGGCCTCCATCGCGGCCCGCGCACGCTCGCGCGACTGCACGCCCAGCCGCGACCAGTCGCGCGAGACATCGGTCTGCAGCTCCTTCAGGCGCTTCTCGGCCAGGCGGTCGGCCGTGCGCGCCAGGGCCCGCAGTTCGGCGCGGCGCTCGGCGGGCGTGGCCTCCATGCGGCGCGCGGTCTCCTCGGTCTCCTGGCGTGTCTCTTCGGCCGTGGGCGGCGGCTCGGCGGCCGCGTTACGCGGCAGCGGCTGGCCGGCCGGCGCGGCCGGCGCGAAGCCCAGCGCCGCGGCCAGCACGATCGCGCGCCAGCTCGGCTGCCTGTCCATCGGTCCTCCTAGGACACCTTGATGTGCCGCGACTGGCTTCCTGAGAGCTTGGGCAGCGTCAGCAGCAGCACGCCGTGCTCGTAGTTGGCGGTGGTGTGCATGGCGTCGACTTCCGCCGGCAGGGTGAACGAGCGCACCGCCTCGCCGAGCACGCGCTCGGAGTAGAGCTTCTTGCCTCGGCCGCCATTGCCCGAGATGCTCTCGGCGTGATCGGTGCAGGCCCTCACGGTGACGGCGTTGCCCGACACGGTCACGTCGATGTCGTTCTTGCGCACGCCCGGGATGTCGATGGAAACGGTGTACTGCCGGTCGTCCTCTTCGATGTCCATGCGCAGGTCCAGCGAGGTCGGGACGCCTTCGAAGGCGCCGCCCAGGCGGCGGACCAGCGAATCCAGTTCCGCCATGCGCGCGGAGATCGGGCCGAAGGGGGAGGTGAGCGGGGTCATCGAGGTTTGCATTGGAGCCTCCGTGGGTGATGGCGACCTGGCCCGACTCTCGCCCGGCGCGGGCGCGGCACGTTGACGCAGGTCAACTTTCGCGGGGGCGGCGGCGCGCGGATTGTTGATGTCCGTCAAGGCGCGCGCGCCGGGCGGCGGTCGAATGGCCGGGTGGCGATCGCGCCGCATGCCCTGGAAGGAGCAGCACCATGTCCGCCCGCACCGACGACAAGCGCCTGCAACAGAACGTGCAGGACGAACTCGAATTCGAGCCGAGCATCGACTGCAGCCATATCGGCGTGACCGCCGGGGATGGCGTGGTCACGCTCAGCGGCCATGTCCCCAGCTACGCGCAGAAGACCGCGGCCGAACGCGCCGCCTGGCGCGTCAAGGGGGTGAAGGCGGTGGTCCAGGAGATCGACGTGCACTACCCGAACGAGCCCCCCACGGACGAGGAGATCGCCAAGCGCGCGCTGGGTGTGCTGCGCTGGAACAGCACGGTGCCCGACACGGTGCACGTGAAGGTGTCCGAGGGCTGGGTCACGCTGGAAGGCGAGGTCGACTGGCAGTACCAGCGCGCCGCGGCCGAGCGCGGCCTGCACGGCCTGGCCGGGGTGCGCGGGATCACCAACCTCGTCGCGCTGCGGCCCAAGCCCACGCCCGGCGTGGTGCGCGAGCGCATCGTCGAGGCGCTCAAGCGCAGCGCCGAAGTGGAGGCGAACGCCATCCGCGTGGACGTGCGCGAAGGCGGAACGATCACGCTGGAAGGCACCGTCGACAACTGGGCCGAGCGCGCCGCGGTCGAGCATGCCGTCTGGTCCACGCCGGGCGTCAAGGCGGTGGTCGACCGCCTCGCCATCGGATGAACCCGTGCGCCGGCACGAGCCGGCGCCCCCAACCTGACGCGGCAGCGGCATGGAGAACGTCATGGAATCGATCGCCAAGGTCATCGAGATCAACGCCGCGTCCGAAAGCGGCATCGAGGACGCGGTCCGCAATGGCCTGGTCCGCGCGGCGGCCACGCTCGACGGCATCCAGGGGGCGTGGATCAGCGACATCAACGTGCGCACCGATCCGTCCGGACGGGTGACGGAATGGCGCGTGCGCCTGCGGGTGAGCTTCCTGCTGAAGTGAGGCGTGTCGGCGGCGATCGCGCCGCCGCGCATGGCCACGGCGCGCAGGCCGTGCCCGGCGCGGCATGCGGGCGCGGGCGTCTACAGCTGCCGCCGCCCTTCCGCGCCTGGCCACATCAGGATGTCCTCGCTGCCCGGCCGCCAACGCTCCCGGGTGCGCTCCCGGGCGAAGGTGCGTTCGTCCTCGATGGCCTCGACGCGGGCCTCGTCGAGCTTCTGCAGGAACTCGTCGTAGCAGCCGAAGAACCGCTGCCACAGCCTCTCCGCCTCGCGCGGCGTGGCGGCCTCGATGCGGCGGTGCATGTCGACCAGCTCGCGCTGACGGGCGACGAGCTCGCGCAGGATCGCCTGGTACTCGAGGCGGTCGGCCCGCGTCCGGCCCTGCCGGGCGAGCACGCGGACATGGTCGACGCCGGCATCGGCATGGCGCAGCGCGGCCCGTGCATGGTCGGGAACCCTCAGCATGGTCGGCCTCAGTGCGCGAACAGGATGGGCGCGTGGCTGCGTTCGAGCAGCTCGCGCGTGGTTCCGCCGAAGGCCCACTCGCGCGCGCGCGAATGCCCGTAGGCCCCGGCGACGATGAGGTCGGCGCCCTGCTCCCGCGCGCTGACCAGCAGGTGCGAGCCGACGGTTCCGCGGGCATGCGTGCCGATGCTCGCGTCCACCCTGACGCCGTGGCGGGCCAGGTGCGTGGCGATGTCCGCCCCGGGCTCCTGCCCGTGCGCGAGCTCGCCGGTCACCGGCTCGACCAGCACCACGTCGACGCGCTCGGCAGCGCGCAGCAGGGGCAGCGCGTCGTGCACCGCGCGGCTGGCCTCGGGCGTGGGCGACCAGCCGACCACGATGCGCCTGGGCGGCATGCGCCCCTCGCCCTCCCGCGGCACGGCGATCACCGGCCGGCCGCTGCCCGTGGCGAGCGCGGCGAAGGTGGCATGCAGGCCCGCGGACTCCCAATGCGTCGCGCCGGGTGCGGCCACGAAGACGATGTCGGCATAGCGCGCCTGCAGCGCGAGCAGCTGGTGCTCGGCGTGGAGCTCGCTCTCGGTGAGCACGACCTCGTGGGCGACATCCTCGTGCGCCAGGCGCTCGAGCAGGCGCTGCCTGCGGCCCTGCGCGTCCTCGCGCAGGCTGGTGTAGCTGCCCTCGAAGGCGACCGGAGTCAGCCCGTAGGCCGTGGCGGCGAGCGGCAGGTGCAGCGCGATGGCGACCAGCAGCCGCGCGTCCTGGGCGCGGGCGAAGGCGACCGCGGCGGCCAGCGCCGCCTCGTCGGACGGCGTGCCGGTGACGGCCAGCATGATGTCGCGGTACATGGCGGCGCCTCGCTCGGGAGGATTCCATGCTCGCGCGCGGCGCCTGCGCACCTTTGATGCACGTCAACATCGCGCACTGGCGCTGCGGGCAGCGGGCCGGTCGCGGGCCCGGCCGCGAAAGCCGACCCGTCCATGCGCGACATCGACGCGGCGCCGCCGCAGCAGCGCAGCCATCTCCGTCGGGCGCGCATGCGGGCCCGTCCCGGACCCGGGGCGGCGCCCTTCAGGTCACCGCGTCGGAGCGTCGCCGCGTGCTTCCGGCGACATCTTCCCGCAGCAGGGGCAGCAGTTCATCGAACGGCATCGGGTGCCCCAGCAGGTAGCCCTGGACCTCGTCGATGCGCCGCATGCGCAGCCAGTCGAGCTGGAGCTCGGTCTCAACGCCCTCGGCCACCGTGCGGATGTCCAGCGCGTGCGCCAGGCCGATGATCGAATTGCAGATGGCCGCGTCGTCCTCGTCCACGCCGAGGTCGCGCACGAAGGAGCGGTCGATCTTCAGGCGGTCGATCGGGAAACGCTTGAGGTAGGCCAGCGACGAGTAGCCCGTGCCGAAGTCATCGACCGAGAACGTCACGCCCAGTGCGGTGATCTGCCGCATCAGCTCGATGGCGCGCTCGGGATCCGTCATCAGCAGGCCCTCGGTGATCTCCAGCTCCAGGATCTCGGCGGGAATCGCGTGCTCTTCGACGACCTCGCGCACATGGCGCACGAGCTCGTCGTTGAACTGCGCCGGCGAGACGTTGACCGCGATGCGCAGGTGGCCCAGCCCGGCCTCCGCCAGCCTCCGGTAATGCCGGCCCGCCTGGTGCAGCACGCGGCGGCCCACGTCGACGATGAGCCCGCTTTCCTCGCAGACCGAGATGAACTCGCCGGGCAGCAGCATGCCGCGCTCGGGGTGCTGCCAGCGCAGCAGCGTCTCCAGCGCCACGGGGCGCTCGTCGCGGTCGAACAGCGGCTGGAAGACGGGGACGAACTCGTCGCGCTCGATCGCCTGGCGCAACTGGCCGACCAGCAGCAGCCGGCGCGACATGCCGTCGACGAACTCGCGATGGAAGGGCACGGCACGGTTCCGGCCCTGGCGCTTGGCCTGGTACATGGCCAGGTCGCCGTGCATCAGCAGCGTCTCGACATCCTCGCCGGCTTCGGGGAAGCGGCACCAGCCGATGCTGGCGGTGAGCGTGTGCTGCGACTCGCCCAATCCCAGCGGGCGCGCCAGCTCGGCGGTCACGCGCGCGATGACGTCCTGCACGCCGTGCTCGCCCTCCACCTCCGCCAGCACGATGACGAACTCGTCGCCGCCGAAGCGGGCCACGGTGTCGGTGCCGCGCGCCACCCGCGACAGGCGCGCGCCCACCTCGCGCAGCACGCTGTCGCCGGCGCTGTGACCCAGCGAGTCGTTGACCAGCTTGAAGTCGTCGAGGTCGATGAAGATCAGCGCGCCCTCGCGCCGGTAGCGCCGCGCCGCGGCCAGCGCCTGCTGCAGGCGGTCCTGCAGCAGCTGGCGGTTGGGAAGGCCGGTCAGCTCGTCGTGGGTCGCGCGCCAGGCCAGCTCGTCCTCGTAGCTCTTGCGCTCGCTGATGTCGAGCATGCCGCCCACCAGGCGGATCGCGCGGCCGGTGGCATCCCGCAGCACGAAGCCGCGGTCGAGCACGGAGGCGAAGCTGCCGTCGCCGCGCCGGTAGCGGTACTGCTCCTCCCACTCGCCGTCGCTGCCGGCGAGCGCGGCCTGCAGGCTGCTGCCCACGCGCTCGCGGTCATCGGGGTGGATGCGCTGCGACCAGTCCACGAGTTCGTCGTCCTCGTCCGGCGCGTAGCCGAAGCGGGTGTAGTAGCTCTCGCTCCACCAGAGGCGGTCCTGCAGCACGTCGTAGTCGTAGACCGCGTCGCTGGTGGCGCGGGCGACCATCTGGAAGCGCTGTTCGGCCTGCTCGCGCTCGGTGACGTCCTGCGCCGCCACAAGACGCGCGTTGCGTCCGTCGAAGTCGATGTCGTGGCTGAACACCTGCATGCGCATCACGCGGCCGTCCTTGTGCAGGTGCGTCCAGACCCGGCCCTGCTGCGCGTCACGCGTGGACACGCGCGCGGCCTCGCGCATGGCCTCGAACTCGTCCGGCGGCCGGATGTCCAGCATGCTGCGGCCTTCCAGCTCCTCGCGCGCGTAGCCGTAGCGCGAGACCATGGCATCGTTCACCGCCACGATCTCCAGCGTCTCGCGGTCGAAGACCCACATCGGCAGCGGGTTGTGGTCGAACAGGAAGCGGTAGTCGGCCTCGGCACGCAGCGCGCGCTCCCGGGCCTGCACGAGCTCGGTGACGTCCTGCAGCACGCCTCGCACCAGGCTTCGCCCCTGCCCGTCGACCGCGCGTGCCCCGCGCGCGAACACATGCACCAGCCGCCCGTCGCGGTGCAGCATGCGGAGCTGGATCTCCACCGGCGTGTCGGCATCGGTGCGCGTGTCGATGGCCGACTGCGCGCGCTGGCGGTCCCCGGGATGGACACGGGCCAGGATCTCCGCCAGTGCCACCGAGGTGGTTCCCTCGTCGAAGCCGCAGATCTGCGCCGTCTGGCCGAAAATCGCCACGGTATCCGCGCCGGGCACCCAGTCGTAGCCGCCCAGCCGCGCCAGTGCGTGCGCCTGCCGCAGGCGCTCGTCGGAGACGCTCAAGGCGTCGAGCGCCAGCCGGATCCGGCCGATCAACCGCGCCTGTGCGGCCTGGGCGCGGTCGAAGCGATGCACCAGCCAGCCCCAGGCCACGGCCAGCGCCATCACGATGCCGAGGATCAGCGCGGCCGCGCGCGCCCAGGCATTCCAGGTCGCCCCGCGCTCGGTGCCCACGAGCAGCGTCACCGGCAGGGTGCCGAGCCGACGGAACATGTAGGCGCGGTCGACGCCGTCGACCACGCTGGGGCCGGTATAGGTCCCCTCGCGCCGATGCCGGTTGGCGGGCGCGAAGACGCCCGACGCCGGGATGCGGTGGCCGACGTGGCGCGCCTGGTCCACCGAGCGAGCCAGGACGGTTCCGTCGTCGTGCACGATGCTCACGAAGTCGCGTGGGCCCAGGCGGAAGCGCTGCACCACATCGGCGAACACGTTCACCTCGACCAGCGCGCTGGCCACGCGCCGGCCGTCATTCCGGCTTACCGGCAGATACCAGACGCCACCCCGGCGGACGGGGGCGCCTGCCTGCAGCCGGTCGCGCGCGGCGGCGCCGGGCCCGGCGGGCACCACGCGCGTCCCATGCATGGCGATGATCCAGCCGGTCTGCGGCAAGCGGCCAGCCGCCACCGTGGCGAGCTGGCGGTCGAGCAGGTGCAGGCGGTCGCCCAGCTGGCGCTCGACCGCGTCCAGCACCAGGCGCTGGCGGATCGTGCGCTGCTCGACCTGATGGCGGTACTCGCCAGCGGCCAGCCACAGGCCCACCAGCGGCAGCGAGGCCGCCAGCGTCCAGCCCAGGGCGAGCAGCCAGCGGCGCGGCAGGCCGCGGGGCAGGAGAGCCGAAAGGACGGGATCCGGGATTCGCGATGGAAACATCCGTTCGGTTCACTCCGCCGGCGCATACGCACCGCCCTGGCAGCAGTCTGCACTGTTAACGGTCGCGCCCGCGCGTCCTGAAGCCGGGGCCGGCTCGACATGGCAGCCACGGCCGCCGGCCCTACGCGGCCGGCGCCGGGTGGGCGGCGACCGCGGCCCGGTGCACGCCCGCCACCGACCGCCCCGAGGGGTCCGCCGCGGCCGCGAAGGCCGCATCCCAGGCGATGGCCGCGGGCGAGGAGCAGGCGATCGACTTGCCGCCGGGCACCGTACGGGCACAGGCCTCGCCCGGGAAGTGGCGCTCGAACAGGCGCCGGTAGAGGAAGGCCTCCTTGCTCTGCGGCGGGTTGATCGGGAAGCGCTGGGGCGCTTCCATGAACTCCGCGTCCGTCACCTCCGCCTCGGCATGTGCCTTGAGCGCGTCGATCCAGCCGTAGCCGACCCCGTCGCTGAACTGCTCCTTCTGCCGCCAGAGGATGGACTCGGGCAGCCAGCCGGCGAAGGCCTCGCGCAGCACGGCCTTCTCGATGCGCCCCTGCCCCGCCATCTTGGCCTGCGCGTCCATGCGCATGGCGACGTCGAGGAACTCGGTGTCGAGGAAGGGAACACGCGCCTCCACGCCCCAGGCCATCATCGACTTGTTCGCCCGCAGGCAGTCGTACTGGTGCAGGGCGTCGAGCTTGCGCACCGTCTCGGCATGGAACTCGCGCGCGTCGGGCGCCTTGTGGAAGTAGAGGTAACCGCCGAAGACCTCGTCCGAACCTTCTCCCGACAGCACCATCTTCACGCCCATGGCGCGGATGCGGCGTGCCAGCAGGAACATCGGCGTCGACGCCCGGATGGTGGTGACATCGTAGGTCTCGATGTGGCGGATGACTTCCGACAGCGCGTCCAGCCCTTCCTCGATGGTGTAGCGGAAGCCGTGGTGCACGGTGCCGATGGCCTGCGCGGCGACCTCGGCCGCCGCGAGGTCGGGCGAGCCTTCCAGGCCGATGGCGAACGAGTGCAGGCGCGGCCACCAGGCCTCGCTGCGGTCGCCATCCTCGACGCGCCGACGCGCATAGCGGGCGGCGACGGCGGCCACCAGCGAGGAGTCCAGCCCGCCGGACAACAGCACGCCGTAGGGCACGTCGCTCATCAGCTGGCGATGCACCGCGCGCTCGAAGGCGTCGCGCAGCTCGTCCGGCGTGACGCGCACGCCGCGCGTGGCCTCGTAGTCCCGCCAGGCGCGGTGGTGGTAGCGCACGGGCTCGCCGCGCGCGCTGTCGAAGTAGTGGCCCGGCGGGAACGGCGCGACGTCCGCGCACACGCGCGCGATCGCCTTCATCTCCGAGGCCACCCATGTGCGGCCGTCGGCATCGTGGCCCCAGTACAGCGGGCAGACGCCGATGGGGTCGCGCGCGATCAGGAAGCGGCCGCGGTCGGCGTCCCACAGTGCGAAGGCGAAGATGCCGTTGAGGCGGTCGAGCCACGTACCGATGTCGGGCTCCTCGCGGTAGAGCGCATTGATCACCTCGCAGTCGGACTCGGACTGGAAGGCATAGGGCAGGCGCAGTTGCGCGCGCAGCTCGCGATGGTTGTAGATCTCGCCATTGACGGCCAGCGCCAGCCTGCCGTCCTCGGACTTCAGCGGCTGTGCGCCACCGAGCGGGTCGACGATGGCCAGGCGTTCGTGCACCAGCAGGGCCGCGGGCTCGGCGTGTACGCCGCTCCAGTCGGGCCCGCGATGGCGCTGCCGGGCCGACATGGCGAGCGCGAGCGGCCGCAGCGGCCGCAGGTCGGCGCCGGGGCGGAGGTCGAAGGCGGTGAGGATGGAGCACATGGGGCGGGTCCTTGCGTCGTGGGGAGGCGGAAAACGACGAAGCCCGCGCTTTTCGGCGCGGGCTTCGTGGTCGATGAGCGGTCTGTACTGCGCGCGCTAATCGCCGGCCCGCGGGAGGCTGGCGTTATTGCGGTTGTTATTGGCGCGCGCGACCGGCTGCCCGGTGCGGGCAGGCTGCAGGTCAGGGGCGCGGCGCGAGGTCATGGGCCGATCCTGCCCGTCGGGGCGCCCGTGCGCAATTCGCTGCGGGCGCCGTTCGTCGGCTCATTGCCTCGAGTGCAGGCCGATCAGGTTTCCCTCGGTGTCCCTGGCCAGGACGATGTGGCCGTACTCGCCGATCGACATCTTCGGCCGCACCACCGTGCCACCGGCCGCTTCCACGCGCGCGGCTTCCACCGCGCAGTCGTCGCACCTGAAGTGGACGAGGATGCCACCCACGCCCGGTGGCATGTCCGCGAACTCGACCAGTGCACCGGCCGCGCCCCAGGTTTCCTGCGACATGTCGAAGGCGTACATGTCCAGCCCGTCCGCGGTGAGCTTCTGCAGCTGCGTCTGGAATACCTGTTCGTAGAACGCGCGTGCGCGTTCCATGTCCTGCACGTAGATCTCGAACCAGCCGACGGGGTTGGGCTTCATGGCGGTGCTCGCGACTGCGTGATGCGAAAGGCTATTGGCCGGCCATCCCAGGCCGTGCGACCGCCTGCCGACGCGTTCAGTCGTCGAGGTCGGCCAGCAGCGCCAGGTCGTCGCGCAAGCCCCGGTAGGCCTGTTCCCGGCTGCCGCTGTCGCGCTGGCGGAGCACCCAGGAAGGATGCACCGTGGCGAAGCCGCGTCGCCCGCCCGGCAGGTCCTGCCACTGCCCGCGCTGCCTCATCAGGCCGAACCTCGCGCCGAACACCGCCTTCGCGCCGATCGCGCCCAGGGCGACCACGACCCGCGGGCGGATGGCCGCCAGCTCGCGCTCGAGCCAGAGGTGGCAGGCCTTCTGCTCGGCGGCCGTGGGGGACTTGTGGATGCGCGCCTTGCCGCGCGGTTCGAACTTGAAGTGCTTGACCGCGTTGGTGAGGTAGAGCCGGTCGCGGTCGATGCCCAGCTCCGCGAGCGCCTGGTCGAGCAGGCGCCCGGCGGGGCCCACGAACGGCCGGCCCATGGTGTCCTCGCGGTCGCCGGGCTGTTCGCCCACCAGGACCACGCGTGCCCTTGCCGGACCTTCGCCGAAGACCGTCTGCGTGGCCGGCCGCCAGAGGTCGCAGCGCTTGCAGTACGCCGCGGCCTCGCGGATCGCGGCAAGTCCGCGGCCCGCCGGCTCGGGCGCCGTGCCTTCGGGCACCTGCGGGATGCGCGTGCGCGATGGCCCGCGTGCGCGCGGGGTCGGCTGCGCATGGTCGCGGCCGGCCTGCGCGCGCGGCATGTCAGGCCGCCTCGAACAGGCGGCGGTAGTCCGGGTTGACCATGCCGACCAGCTGCGACGCTGGCAGTTCCACCGTGTGCATGCCATCGGCGTACGTGCCCACCTGGTAGGGCGGGAACACGAAGCGCAGCGCACTGATCTTCCCATCGGCCGACATGACCGGCTCGAACACGGCGAAGTCGTCGGCGCGGGCCTCGGTGCCGCCATCGATGAGCGCGACGGCATCACGCACGGCCGCGGCGCGCTCGGCCGGCGGAATCCTGTCGGCGTCCATGCGCTGGGCCACGACATTGCGCAGCTGCTCGCGCACATTCGCCGAGATCGCCTGCCAGCTGGCGTCTTCCGGGAAGAGTTCCGCGGCCGTCAGCAGGCGGTTCTCGGGCGGCAGCCAGACCCAGCGCTGGATCATGGGCGTGCCATGGGCGCCGCCGGTGTAGCTGCTGCCGTCGACGGCCAGCACCACCAGCTGCGGCGATTCGTGCTTGAGCTTGAACTCGAGCGACAGCTCGTACGGCGCCAGCGACGGATCGTTCGCGCGCTGCCGCACCGCATCCGCCACGTGCTGGCGCGCCTGCTCGGCATAGCGCTGCGCGTGCGCGGCAAGGCCGGGATATCGCGCCAGGCCCGGCGGATAGCTGATCCCGACCACGTGCGTGGGTGCGGTTTCCAGCACGTCCTTCAGTGCAACCGGCTGCGCGGCGCCACCCGCGGCGGCGGTGGCCCTGGCGGGCGCCGGGCGGGATGCGTCCCCCGCCCGCTCGCCACAGGCGGCGAGGGCGAACAGGAACGCGGCCGCCAGCACCACGCGCTGGAGCCGCGTGGACGGAACGGATTGCGACATCGACAGAGCCCCGGAATACACGCTTGCATGCCACGCTAATGCGTCGCGCGTGATGCCGGCATCCACGCGCCGGCCCGCCTGCAGCGTTACCAGTCGGTGCGCGCCGGCAACAACGCGCGCAGCTCGGCATCGGTGAGGTTGCGCCAGCGGCCGGGCTTGAGGTGCCCCAGCTGCACGCTGCCGATGCGAACGCGCACCAGCGTCTTGACCCGGTAGCCGAAGTGGGCGGCCATCAGGCGGATCTGCCGGTTGAGCCCCTGCACGAGGATGATGCGGAAGCCGTACGGCCCCAGCTTGCGCACCTTGCAGGGCAACGTCGTCTGGCCGTGCACCGGCACGCCGCGCGCCATGCCGCGCAGGAACTCCTCGGTCACCGGCTTGTTCACCGCGACCAGGTACTCCTTCTCCAGCTTGCTCTCCGCGCGCAGGATCTCGTTGACGATGTCGCCATTGCTCGTGAGCAGGATCAGCCCCTCGGAATCCTTGTCGAGGCGGCCGATCGGGAAGATGCGCTGCTCGTGGCCCACGAAGTCGACGATGTTGCCCTTGACGTCGCTCTCGGTGGTCGAGGTCACGCCCACCGGCTTGTGAAGCGCGATGTAGACGTGGCGCCGCTTGCCCGGCGCGGCCTTGCGCACGGCCAGCTTCTGGCCGTCGACCAGCACCTCGTCCCCTTCCGCGATCTCGGCGCCCACGCGCGCGCGCAGGCCGTTGACGGCCACGCGGCCTTCGGCGATCAGGCGGTCCGCCTCGCGGCGCGAGCAGACGCCGGTGTCGCTGATGGGCTTGTTCAGGCGCATGGTGGGGTCGGGCCGCGGTGGGGCGCGCATGCTGTCACATGCGCGCCCGCGGCGCAGCGTCGGGCCGCGCCGCCCTCAGTGGATCGTGCCGCCCTGGTAATGCGTCGAGCCGAGGATCCCGGCCCCGCCGACCGCGCGCTGCAGGGCGCCGCCGTAGTCCTCGCCCCCGCCTTCCTCGCGCGCGTGCCGGCGCCGTTCGAGGCCCGCATCGCTCCCACCCGGAGTACCGGTACGCGCGTCCGTCCCGGCCGCGGCACTGCCGCGTGCGACGGACCGCGTCTTCTTCGCGGCAGCCTTCGTGGCAGCAGGCTTCACGGTGGACTTCCCGGCGGCGCGGCCGGCCGTGGCCCGCTTTGCGGTCTTCGTCGAGGTACGTGCGCCCGATGCCGACCCAGCGCGTCGCGCCGCCGGCGCGGGCCCCGCCTTCTTGGTGGCCATCCGTCTTCTCCGCATGCGGTCGGGTAGCGGTGCCTCGTAGCACCGCGCGCATGCAGGACGGGTGATTCCTCAGGCGACGAGGTCGGCGTACTCGCCGTGGCGCTTCACCCAGGCGGCCGCATAGCTGCACAGCGGCCGCACGCGCAGGCCTTCGCGCCGCGCATGCTCGAAGGCGGCGCGGACCAGGTCCCCGGCGATGCCACGACCGCCGATCGGCTGCGGCACGCCCGTATGGGTGAGCAGCATGACGTCGCCGTCCAGCTCATAGTCAACCTCGGCTTCGTGGCCGTCCACCCGGGTGTGGAAGCGCTGCGCGTCGGTATCGTGTCGGATGTCCATGGAGGTGTCCCGATGGCGAAAGACGTCAGAAGACACGCCCGGCGATCCACGCCGGGTGAGCGGTCAGAGGAAGGACGGCGACGCGAGCTGGCGCAGGAAGTGCTGGGCCACGCGCGCGTCCATCAACAGCATGAACAGCAATCCGTAGATCGCGCCCGACAGGTGGGCGTTGTGGTTGGTGCCGTCGGCGGCGTTGCGGTCCATCCAGAACGAATAGGCGACGTAGCCGATGCCGTAGAGGATGGCCGGGATCGGGATGGGGATGAAGATCAGCATCCACGGGTCGAGCAGGATCGTGGCGAACAGCACCGCCGATACCGCTCCGGACGCGCCGAGGCTGCGGTAGCGCGTATCGCGGCGGTGGCGCAGCCAGCTCGGCAGGATCGCGATCACGATCGCCGACAGGTAGAACAGCAGGAAACCCACCGGACCGATCAGCCCCGAGATCACGCGCTCGGCCAGCCGGCCGAAGAAGAACAGCGTGATCATGTTGAACAGCAGGTGCTGCCAGTCGGCATGGACGAAGCCATGCGTGAGGAGGCGGTCCACCTGCCCGCGCCCGACCGCGGGCGGCCACAGGATCAGGCGTTCGAGCAGCCGCGGCCGCTCGAAGGCCAGCCATGAGATGCCGATCGTGGCGGCGATGAGGATGATCGTGAGCATCGGTCAGGCCGCCGCGCGGTAGTGGTCCTGCATGGGGTAGCGGCGCGCGTACAGCGCGAATATTCCCGCCACCACGAGTGCGAAGCCCGCGAAGAAGAACATCAGGAAAGCGTTCTCCGACAGGCCCGTCGACGCGATCTGCGCCGACACCGCCTCGTTGCCCAGTGCCGTGTTCGTGAGCAGCACCCACAGGTTGCCGACCGTCACCGACAGCAGCCAGAACGACATGATCGTGCCCTTCATCGGCTGCGGTGCCTGGCTGTAGGCGAACTCCAGGCCCGTGGCCGAGACCAGCACCTCGCCGAAGGTCAGCAGCGCGTACGGCAGCACCTGCCAGGTGATGGACACCGGGTCGCCGCCGTCGAGGGCCAGCTGCAGCGCACCGGCCGCGATCCAGGCCAGGCCCGAAAAGGCGATGCCCCAGCCCATGCGGCGCAGCGCGGTCACCTCGAAGCCCATGCGGCGCAGCGCCGGGTACAGCACCAGGTTGTTGAAGGGGATGATCAGCATCACCAGCAGCGGGTTCAGCGCCTGCATCTGCGCCGCCTGGAACCACTCCGGCTTGGTCATCTCCTGGCCCTGCAGCACCCAGGTCGACGCCTTCTGGTCGAACAGCGACCAGAACGGGGTGACCAGCGCGAACACGATCAGGATGCGCAGCACGGCGCGCACGCCGTCGATCGCCGCATCCGGATGCCGGCCACGCGCGCGCTCGAGGTTGATCGCCGCCCCCCAGCCGCCGAAGGCGATCAGGAACACCATCGCAAGGCAGAAGGAGGAGACGAAGCCCAGCGTGCCGATGAAGGCGAAGGCGACGATGGACAGCACCACGCCCACCACCGCCAGGGCCAGCCCCGCGCCGCTGCCGGGCGACGTCAGCGCGCTGCGCACGACGTTCATGAAGCCGTTCGGGTCCGGCGGCGCGGGCGCCATGCGCACGTACTTCTTTCGCCCGGCCCAGAAGATGACCAGTGCAATGAACATCAGCAGGCCGGGGATGCCGAAGGCCACCGAAGGCCCGTAGTTCTTCAGGAACCACGGCATCAGCAGCGAGGCGAAGAAGCTGCCGAAGTTGATCGTCCAGTAGAAGGCGTCGTAGACGATCTTGGCCTTGGCCTTGTTGGTCTGGTCGAACTGGTCGCCGACGAAGGCCGACACCAGCGGCTTGATGCCGCCCGAGCCGATCGCGATCAGCAGAAGACCCGCGTAGAAGCCCGTCCGGTTGTCCTCGAAGGTCGCCAGGAAGGCATGGCCGATCACATAGACGACCGACAGCCAGAAGATGGTGTTGTACTTGCCGAAGAAGCGGTCGGAGATCCAGCCGCCGATCAGCGGGAAGAAGTACACGCCGATGACAAAGGTGTGGAAGATCTCCTTCGCCAGCCCTTCCCGCTCGGCCAGCGGCGCGTAGGCCAGCATCATGCTGGTGACCAGGAACGGCACCAGGATGTTGCGCATGCCGTAGAAGCTGAAGCGCTCGCACGCCTCGTTGCCGATGATGTACGGGATCTGGCGGGGCATGCGCCCCTGCGAGGCCTGGGCCTCCAACGACTTCGCCATGGATCGGTCCTGCGGAAACGAAGCGCCAAGCCTAACGCAGGCCCGGCCGCTTCCGTCGGGGCCCGGCGGGCCGGCCCGCCGCGGGCGGTTCAGCCGGGCGCTTGGCTCAGGCCCATTCCGTCAGCCCTTCACGGGCGTAGAGCTCGGCGAACGAAGGCCGTGCCTTCATGCGCCGGGCCAGTTCGCCCAGGTGCGGCCAGGCATCGCCGGGGCGCGGCATGTTGCGCGACCAGCGCAGCAGCATGGCAAGGTAGAAGTCGGCCACGCTCGGCTCCGCACCCAGCAGGAACGGGCCGTTCGCGGCGAGGTGCTCGTCCAGGCGCTGCCAGGCGGCCTCGATGCGCGGGCGCACGCAGTCGCGCGCGAGGTCGGCGTTGTCCGGGCCTGCCACTTCGTGCGGATACCACCAGATGCGGAACAGGGGCTGCACCGCGTTGGCCAGGTGGAACATCCACTGGTGGTAGGCCGCGCGCCCGGGCGCGTTCTGGGCCGGGGCGAGGCGTCCGGCGCGGTCGGCCAGCGTCATCGCGATGGCCGCGGCCTCGATGCGCACCGTCCCGTCGTCCTCGACGAACGCGGGCACCACGCCGTGCGGGTTGATCGCGAGGTATTCCGGGCGCTTCTGCTCGCCGGCCTGCATGTCGATCCTCCTCAGCGAATGCGGCAGGCCGAGCTCGATCAGCAACCAGTGCACCAGCAGGCTGGCGGCGCCGGGCGAGTAGTAGAGCGTGGACATGGACGACTCCGGTGCGCGATGCACGGATGATCGCACGGCATCGGGCCGCTACCATCGCGCGTCTCCGAACCGAAGGCCGACCATGCGCACGACGCTCCTCGCCGCCCTCCTCGCCCTCGCGCCCGCGGCGCTCGCGCAGTCGCCGCTGGCCACCGTCGCCGAGCGCAGCGGCTTTTCGCGCACGGGCCGCTACGAGGAAGTGATCGCGCTCTGCGAGGCCTTCGCCAACGCGCATGCCGACCGCGTGCGCTGCGAGACCTTCGGCTCCACGCCGGAAGGCCGCCCCATGAAGCTGCTGGTCGCCACGGCCACCGGCGCGTTCACGCCCGCAGCCGCGCGCGAACGCGGCATCCCGGTGACCCTGATGCAGGGCGGCATCCATGCCGGCGAGATCGACGGCAAGGACGCCGGCTTCCTCGCCCTTCGCGAGCTGCTGGAGGACGGCGCCGCCAAGGGTGCGCTCGCCAGGCAGGTCTTCGTCTTCGTGCCGGTCTTCAACGTGGACGGCCACGAGCGCTTCCGCGCCTGGAACCGCCCGAACCAGCGCGGGCCGGAGGAGATGGGCTTTCGCGTCACGGCGCAGAACCTCAACCTCAACCGCGACTACATGAAGGCCGACGCGCCCGAGATGCGCGCGATGCTGGCCCTCCTGCAGCGCTGGGACCCGCTGGTCTACGTGGACCTGCACGTGACCGACGGCGCGAAGTTCGAGCACGACGTCTCCATCCAGGTCGAACCGGTCAACGGCGGCGACGAGCCGCTGCGCGCGGCCGGCCTCGCGCTGCGCAGCGGCACCATCGACCGGCTTGCAAAACAGGGCTCGCTGCCGCTGCCGTTCTATCCCTCGTTCGTGGTCAACGACGACCCCGCCTCCGGCTTCGTGGACGGCGTGGCGACGCCGCGCTTCTCGCACGGCTACGCGATGCTGCGCAACCGCCTGGGCATGCTGGTCGAGACCCACTCCTGGCGTCCGTATCCGCACCGCGTGCGGGTAACGCGCAACACGATCCTCGCCGTGCTGGAGCAGGTCGCACGTGACGGGCGCCGCTGGCAGGCGCTGGCCGCAGCGGCCGATGCCCGCGCCCGCGCGCTGGGCGGCACACAGGTCGCGCTCGACTACCAGGCCACCAATGCCGTGCGCAGCATCCGGTTCCGCGGCTATGCCTACACACGGACGCCGTCGGAGGTTTCAGGCGCGCTGATGACGCGCTACGACGAAGCCCGCCCGCAGGTCTGGAACGTGCCGCTGCGCGACGTGATCGTGCCGCGTACGCTGGCCACCGCGCCGCGCGCCGGCTATGTCGTGCCCGCGGCCTGGGCGGAACGGGTGGCGGCCAGGCTCGATGCGCACGGCGTGCGCTACGAGCGCCTGGCCACGCCCGTGGCCGATGTGGACGCCGAGGCCTGGCGCGCCCGCACGATGCGGTTCACGGGCGAGTCCTTCGAGGGCCGCCAGCGGCTGACGCTGGACGGCGCGTGGACGCGCGAGCGTCATGCGCTGGGCGCGGGCGCGCTGTACGTGCCGATCGCGCAGGACCTCTCGCGCGTGGCGATGGGCCTGCTGGAGCCGAACGCTCCGGATGCGCTGGTCGGCTGGGGCCTGTTCAACGCGGCCTTCGAGCGCAAGGAGTACATGGAGGACTACGTCGCCGAGGAGGAGGCCGAGAAGATGCTCGCCGCCGATCCCGCCCTGCGCGCCGAGTTCGAACGCCGCCTGCGCGAGGACGCGGCCTTCGCGAAGGATCCGCAGGCGCGCCTGGAGTTCTTCTACCGCCGCCATGCCGCCTGGGACGAGCGCTACGGCCTGTACCCGGTGCTGCGCGTGGACCGCGACCCGCGCTGACGCCTGCGCCATGGGCGTGGGCGTACGCTCGCGCCGACGCCGAGGAGGTCGCCATGCGCATGCCACGCCCCGCCCCGCTCGCCATCGCCCTGCTGCTCGCCGGCTGCCAGGCCACCAGCCGTGGCGAAGGCGACGCCCTGCCGCCGGAGCGCGCGGGGGCCGACACCGGCGCCGACGCCGCGCAGGCGCCTGCGCGCGAGACCGTCATCCGTGGCGAAGCTACCTACCGCGAGCGCGTGAAAATGCCGCCCGGCGCCTCGCTGACCGTCGAGCTGCTGGCGGTCGACGCCGCGACGCCGCGAGTACTCGCCAGCGCGAAGCGGCCCGACGTGGCCGGCCCGCCGATCCCGTTCTCCCTGCCCTACGACGCCGCGCGCGTGCCAGCCGCCGGCCGCTACGCCTTGCACGCCGAGCTGGTCGGCCCCGACGGCGAGCGCTGGTTCGCGACGCCCTCCCCCGTTCCGGTCGTGCCCGGTAAAGGCGAGCCGGTCGTGCTGATGCTCCACCGCGCGAGCGGGCGTAGCGCCGCCGCGCGCGACGCGAAGCCGGGCGGCGCGCATCACTGGGAATGCGGCGAACTGGGCCTCATGTCGCGCCATCCCGCGGGCGCGGGGACGGTGCGCCTGGACGCCAACGCCCGCAGCTGGGCCCTTCCGTTGGCGCGCTCGGCCTCCGGTGCGCGCTATGCCGACGCCACGGGCAACGAGTTCTGGACCAAGGGCGCGAACGGGCACCTCAGGATCGACGGCGAGCCCGCGCGAGACTGCGTGCAGGCGCGGCAGGCCTCGCCCTGGAACCAGGCGTTGCTGCGCGGCGTGGCCTTCCGCGCGGTGGGCAACGAGCCGGACTGGTTCGTGGAGGTCGACCAGGGCCCCACCCCGCACCTGCGCGCATCGCTGGACTATGGCGAACGCGAGCTCGATCTGATCGCCAAGGCGACGGCATCGGGCTTTGCCGCCCGTGCGGGTGCCGAGGACGTGCGACTCGTCATCGAGCGGCGCACGTGCGTGGACGGCATGAGTGGCCAGCGTTTCGAAGCCACCGCGACGCTGCAGGTGGGCACGCGACGCTACGCCGGCTGCGGCGGCTGGCTGGGCGAGTGAAGCATTGCCAGGGATTTTGCTCGCGCGTCGATGCGCTTACGTCGTAAGGAAATCGAAGATCTTCGAACCACCCGACAGGTTCGTGCGGTAGAGCTCGGTATAGCCGCAGGCCGTGCAACTCACGGCGGTGAAACGGTTGGTGGAGACATCGAAGGCCGCCGACCAGAAGCCGCCTTCGGCGCGCATCTCGTCCTTGCGGTAGTCGGTGCCGCCGCATTTCACGCAGGTGTAGTCGCTCATCGCCGTATCTCCGGTCCGGGCCGCAACGCGTATCGAGGCGCCTTCGCCCATGCTTCCACGAATCGGCACTCGCTGCGACCGGGCCGCGCACGCTGTGGCGCCGGGTTCGCCACCGGCCGGCACAGGTCGCGCCCGCGACGGATCGACAGCGGCAGGACGCGCGAGCATGGGGACGCCGCCCCCGCCGCCTGAATGCGCGAGCGCGGAGGTTCGTCTCGGGTCCGACAACGGGCTTCCGTCGAAACCAGCGTCCATGGATGCCCGCGTTCGCGGGCATGACGACGTGAGTCGCATGTCCATGCGTCGAGACTCGAAGTGGACCTCCGACCTTCGTGCCGTCATGCCCGCGAACGCGGGCATCCACCGACGTTCACTTCCTCGCTGCGTCGTTTCCTCCCGCGCGCCCGAGCTCGCCCCCGCCCGCGTGGCGGGCACATGACGCCGGGGCATCCGCCAGTGCGTGGAGCCGCTCGCGCAAGCGCGTCCGATCGCCGCGGAGGAAAAGGACCAAAGCGCCTGCAGCGAGCCCGTGGCGTCGTCCCCGCGAAGGCGACAACCCGTGCCACTCCCTCTGCACTCGGGAGGCATCACGGCCCGACCTCGGACGACGGGCCGCACTGGCGCAGGCCCAGCAGGTGCTCCATGTCGAACGCGTCCTGGTAGGCATGGCCGAGCGCCGTGTTGTCCAGGATGGCCCAGACCTCGCGGCCTTCGCGCCGGGCCTCACGCATCGCGGTGGCCCAGGGCTGCAGGCGCCCGGGCCCGTAGGCGTCGTAGTAGATCTTCGGCGAGCCGTGCAGGCGCCAGTAGGCGACGTCGCCTGCCCCGCCCGGCTGCGCCGCGGCGGGAATGCGCGCGGGATCGGCGGCGACGCGCCCGATGCGGTGGCGCGCCCACAGCGCATCGACAGCCGGGTCAAACCACGTGGCATGGCGCGGCTCGCAGACCACGGGGCCCGATATGCGCGCGCGGAGGGTCGCGAAGAAGGCGTCCGCGATGCCAGCGTCGAAGGCCAGGCTCGGTGGCAGTTGCACGAGCACGGGCCCCAGCCGATCACCCAGGCCTTCGACCTGCCCGGCGAAGGCATCGACGATCGCACCGGTGTCGCGCAGGCGCGCCTCGTGCGTGGCCTGCCGCGGGAACTTCACCGCGAAGCGGAATCGGTCCGGCACCGACTCGGCCCAGCGCGCGTACGTCCTGCGCTGGTGCGGACGGTAGAAGGAGGAATTGATCTCGACGCAGCCCAGGCGGCGCGCATAGCGCGCCAGGTGCGTGCCTTCGCCCGGGAAATCGGCGGCACGCGCGGTCGGCAGGCCCCAGCCTGCCGTACCGATGCGGAAACCTTCGACGCTGATCGCCTGCATCGCGGAAGCCTCGGCAGCGTCGGACATTGGCGGCGTGAAGTCAGCCTGTCGCACGCAGGGGCCAGCGCCCGACCACGTCGTAGCGCCCGTCGTGGCTGTGCACGAGGACGAAATCCTCCACGGGCCAGGACAACGGCTCGACAGGCACCTCGCGCATGCGTCCGGCCAGCCCGCGCAGCACGGTCACGTGCGGGGAGAACGGCTCCACGCCGCGGCGATGGATGCCGGCTTCGTCCAGCGCGTAGCCGAGCGCGGACCACAGCGCATCCAGGCCCGAGTTCCCCGAAGGCGCCAGCCAGCCGACCCGGGCGCCGGGAAAGCCGCCCGCATGGTCGACAACGAGATGGAAGCCGCTGCAGTCCACCTCGTCGGCGGCCACGCGGCAGCGCTCGATGAGCGCGTCGGGCGGCTCGGGCCAGCCGCAGAGGAAATGCAGGGTCAGGTGGTACTTCGCCGGATCCGTCCGACGCCCGGCGCCGCCGAACGCCGCGACGCCGTCGACCGCGCCGCGCATCGCATCCCGCAGTGCGTCCGGTGGCCAGAGGGCGAAGAACACGCGATGCGGGTCGCGCGGGCGGGAAACGGAATCGGGCTGCATGCGCGGCACTGTACGCACGGCCGGCCTCGCGCGGCTTCATGTCGCAACCACGCGGGCGTGGCGAGGATCCCGCCGTACCCGAGCGAGCACAGCCATGGCCAAGAAGACCACGTCGAAAGGAAAGGACGCATCCCCCGCCAAGAAGCTCACGCGCCCCGGCCGCCAGCGGCCGATGGATCCGCAGCCCGAGACCATCCGCGCGAGCTACCGCGGCAGCGGCAAGCTCGAGGGCCGCGTCGCACTGGTGACCGGCGGAGACAGCGGCATCGGACGCTCGGTCGCCGTGCACTTCGCCCGCGAAGGGGCGGACGTGGCGATCATGTACCTCGACGAGGACGGCGATGCGCGCGACACCGAGCGCATGGTGCAGGCGGAGGGCCGGCGCTGCCTGCTCATCAAGGGCGATGCACGCAGCGAGGCGCATTGCCGGCGCGCGGTGGAGCGGACGGTCAGGCAGCTGGGCGGGCTGAACATCCTCGTCAACAACCTCGCCGACCACGTATCGAAGGATGCGCTCGAGGACATCAGCGCCAGGCAGCTGCGTACGACCTTCGAGAACAACGTCTACCCCTACTTCTTCGTGACGCGCTTCGCGCTCGAGCACATGGGCGCGGGCGACACGATCATCAATACCGGTTCCGTGACCTCGTTCCGCGGCAGCGAGCACCTGCTCGACTACGCGAGCACCAAGGGGGCGATCGAGACCTTCACGTATTCCCTGGCCAAGAACGTGGTCGGGCGCGGCATCCGCGTGAACGGCGTGGCGCCGGGGCCGATCTGGACGCCGCTGATCACCTCCACCTACGACCGCAGGAAGCAGAAGGAATTCGGGCGGGACACGCCGATGGGCCGCGCGGGCCAACCCAGCGAACTGGGCCCGGCCTACGTGTTCCTGGCCAGCGAGGACGCCAGCTACATCACCGGGCAGTTCATCCACGTCAACGGTGGTGGCTTCATCGGCTGAAGCTCACGCCGCCGCGACGAGAATGAACGCGGGGGCGGCCGGCCCTGCGTGTACGGGTGGCCTGCACCTGCCACTCATGCGGGACGCGGGAGCATGCATGCGAGGAGGTGGGTAATGGCCAGGGCGCACGTGCTCGACGTTTCGCAGGGGACCCCGCGGGTCTCCGCAGCCGCATTGACGCTGGCGACGGTCCAGGCCGCGCGCGGCTTCGGCCTGGCTGCGCGCGACGTGGCCGCGCTGCTGGATACCGAGGCGGTCGTCGCCGCGGAGCTTCTGTCGGGCGAGCGCATGCTCACGCCGGACACGGAGCTGGGCGGCCGCGCCGTGCAGTTCGTGCGCCTGCACCGGGCGCTGGGCGACGTGTTCGGCTCCATCGAACAGGTGCGGGCCTGGCTGGGGCGCGAGGAACCGGCGCTGGGTACGCGCCCGGTGGAGCTGCTGCGGCAGGCCGGGGGCCTCGATCGCCTCGTGTCGCACATGGAGGCGCGCTGCAAGGACTGCCTGTGGTGAGCCGCGCTGCGGCGTAGCCGAATCAGGCGTCCAGTTCGGCCCAGCGCGCGTAGGCGCCCTCGAGTTCGGCCTGCGCGGCCGCGAGTTCGGCGTTGTGGGCCGTGATGGCGGCGGCATCGCGGGCATAGAACGCCGGGTCGCCCAGCGCGTCGGTGAGCATCGCGACCCTGGCCTCCAGCGCCTCGATGCGCGCCGGCAACTGCTCGAGTTCCTTCGATTCCCTGTAGCCGAGTTTGCGCCTGGCCGGCGCTGCCGTCGCCGCAGGCGTGGGCGTGGGCGCGCGCGCGGGTGCCCGGGTCTCCTCGCGCGAGGCCTCGCGCGGCGCGGGCCGCTGCCGGAGCCAGTCGCTGTAGCCACCCACGTACTCGCCAACACGTCCCTGGCCTTCCATTACCAGCGTGGAGGTCACCACGCCGTCGAGGAAATCGCGATCGTGGCTGACCAGCAGCAGCGTGCCGGCGTAGTCCGCGAGCAGGTCCTCGAGCAGCTCCAGCGTTTCGACGTCGAGGTCGTTGGTCGGCTCGTCCATCACCAGCAGGTTCGAGGGCTGCGCGAACAGGCGCGCCAGCAGCAGGCGGTTGCGCTCGCCGCCGGAGAGCCGCGTGATCGGCGCACGCGCGCGCTCGGGCGTGAACAGGAAGTCCTGCAGGTAGCCGATGACGTGCTTGCGGCTGCCGTTGAGCTCGACGAACTCGCGGCCTTCGGCCACGTTCTCGATCGCGTTCCAGTCCTCGCGCAACGTGGCACGGTACTGGTCGAAATAGGCGATCTGCAGGCCGCTGCCGAGCTTCACCTCGCCGCTGTCGGGCGAGATCTCGCCCAGCAGCGTCTTCAGCAGCGTGGTCTTGCCCGAGCCGTTGGGGCCGATCAGGCCGATGCGGTCGCCGCGGAAGATGGTGGTGGAGAACCCGCGCAGCAGCCCGCGGCCGCCCAGCGCCACCGAGACGTCCCGGGCCTCGATCACCTTGCGGCCCGAGGCCTCGGCCTGCGCGGCCTCCATGCGGACCTTGCCGGTCAGTTCGCGGCGCTGCGCGCGCTCCTCGCGCATGGCCTTCAGCCGCCGCACGCGGCCTTCGTCGCGGGTACGGCGCGCCTTGATGCCCTGGCGGATCCAGACCTCCTCCTGCGCGAGCAACTTGTCGAAACGTGCGTTCTCCTGCGCCTCGGCATGCAGGCGCTCCTCGCGGCGGCGCAGGTAGTTCTCCCAGTCCCCCGGCCAGCTGGTGAGCGCACCGCGGTCGATCTCGACGATGCGGGTGGCCAGCGAGCGCATGAAGCGGCGGTCGTGCGTGATGAATACCAGCGTGCCGCGCCAGGACCTGAGGAAGGCTTCGAGCCAGTCGATGGACTCGATGTCGAGGTGGTTGGTGGGCTCGTCGAGCAGCAGTACGTCCGGCTGCGAGACCAGCGACCGCGCCAGCATCACGCGGCGCCGCATGCCGCCCGAGAGCTTCGCGAACGGCGCTTCCCCGTCCAGCGAAAGGCGGGTGAGCACTTCCGACACACGCTGGTCGAGCGACCAGGCATCGGCCGCCTCGATGCGCGCCTGCACCTCGGCGAGCGCCGCGGCGTCGACGACGGCGGCCGCGCTCAGGTGGTGGAAGCGCGCGAGCAGCTCGCCCGCACCGCCCAGCCCGCCCGCGACCACGTCGAAGACCTGCCCCGCAGTGTCGGCCGGCACTTCCTGCTCCAGCCGGGCGACGCGCACGCCGTCCTCGCGGCGGATCTCGCCGTCGTCGGGCTGCAGCTCGCCCGACAGCAGCTTGAGCAGCGTGGACTTGCCGGCGCCGTTGCGGCCGATGACGGCGATGCGCTCGCCGGCCTCGATGGAAAGCTGGACGCCGTCCAGCAGGAGCGGGCCGCCGACGCTGAAGTCGACCGCCTGGAGAGTGATCAGGGGCATGCCGCCATTCTACGGCCGGCGGCCTGCGGCTCAGCGCGAACGTGCGTCGACCGTCACCGTCACCCAGGTCGCGAGCCAGCCGCCACCGGAGGGCCGCGCCTGGATGCGCACCAGATCGCCGGGCTCCAGTTGCGTCGGGCCCACCGGCTGGCCGCGATGGTCGAAGCGCGTCCGCTCGTCGTACCAGACCTGCTCGACGCGGCCCGTGTAGCCGCCCCGCGTGACCTCGATCAGGCGGCGCCGTGGATCCACGTAGCGCACCGCGGCCTCGAAGGAGCCGGCATCGCCGCCGTAATAGCCGCCCTCGCGCACGTTGTGCGTGACCTCGATACTGCGGGCCCGAAGCCGGCGGCCGTCGTCGACCACGTCGATCCGTACCCGGTCGCCGGGCTCCAGTCCGCCCACGTCCTGCTCGCGCCCCCGGTAGAACAGGCGCGTGCCCCGGTCGACCCAGACTTCGATGCTGGAGCCGTAGGGGCCGTAACCGCCCTCGTTGGCCAGCCGCAGCCGGCCGCTGGACGGGTCGAAGGCCTGCACGCTGCCGGCAACGACCTGCGAGCCGTAGGCGCGGTCGGGGTAACCGTAGGGATCGCCACCGTAGCCGCGGTCGGGGTAGCCGTAGGGATCGCGGCCATAGCCGCCGGGGTAGCCGCCCGGGAAACCGACGCAGCCACCGAGCAGCAGGGCCAGCGGCAGGCCGAGGAGGACATGCATGCTCCGCCACCGTTGGATCGCCATGGGCCTGCCTCCGTGTCGGAAGCCGGCAGGGTGGCGCACACGCGGTGAAGCGTCGGTCGTCAGGAGCTGCAGGAAAGCATGGAACAGCCCGCCTTGCGGCGCGCCCAGTCCGGCCGCCGCGCAGCGAAGCGTTCCTGGCCCGGCTGGTCGTCGTAGGGCCGGCGCAACACGTCCATGAGCGCGTGCAGTTCGGAAAGATCGCCGCTGGTGGCCGCCTCGATGGCCTGCTGGGCGAGGTAGTTGCGCAGCACGTAGCGCGGATTCGCCCGCCTCATGCGCTCGCGACGCACGTTTGGCGCTTCGGCGTCGGCAGCCAGCCGCGTGGCATAGCGCGCCAGCCATGCCCGCAGCGCCGGCTCGCCCGCCCTGTGCTTGTCCTCGTCGTAGAACGCCCCGGCCAGTGGCGCGATGTCGCCCGAGGCGGGGTCGACGTCGGCCAGCCCGCGGAAGAACAGCGTCATGTCGACCTCCGTCGCGCGCATCCAGGCCTGCAGGTCCTCCATCAGCTGCAGGTCGTCCTCGAGGTAGGAGGCGAGGCCGAGCTTGGCGACGGCGTTCTCGCGCTCGACGCGTTCGTAGGTGCCCACGTACCGCGCGAGGCCGTTCTGCAGCGGTTCGACATCGTCGGCCAGGGTGGCGATGGCGCCCGCCAGCCGCCCCAGGTTCCAGTAGGCCACCGCCGCCTGCTGGCCGAAGCGGTAGCGGCGCCGCTGGGCGTCGGTGGTATTGGGCGTCCAGTCCGGGTCGTAGTCGTCGATCCAGCCGTAGGGGCCGTAGTCGATCGTCAGACCGAGGATGGACATGTTGTCGGTGTTCATCACGCCGTGGACGAAACCCACGCGCATCCAGTGCCCGATCATCACCGCCGTGCGCTCGCAGACCTCGGCGAACCACGCACCGACGACCTCGGGCGCGGATGCGTCCAGATGGGGGAAATCGCGGCGGATGCAGAAATCGACCAGGCGGCGCACAAGGCCGATGTCGCCGCGCGAGGCCGGCAACTCGAAATGCCCGAAGCGGATGAACGAGGGCGCGACGCGGCAGACCACCGCGCCCGGCTCCGGGGCGGGATGGCCGTCGTAGAACATGTCGCGCACCACCTGCTCGCCCGTGCCCACCAGGCTGAGCGCACGCGTCGTCGGCACGCCGAGATGGTGCATGGCCTCGCTGCACAGGAACTCGCGGATGGACGAGCGCAGCACCGCGCGGCCGTCGGCCGTGCGCGAGTACGGGGTGGGCCCGGCCCCCTTGAGCTGCAGCTCCCAGCGCTCGCCGGCGGCGTTCACTACCTCGCCCAGCGTGATCGCCCGCCCGTCGCCCAGCTGCCCCGCCCAGTGGCCGAACTGGTGGCCGCCGTAGTTGCCGGCATAGGGCTGCATGCCGGCCAGCAGGGCGTTGCCGCCGAAGACCGCGGCGAACTCCGGCGTCGCCGCATCGGCTTCGTCCAGGCCCAGCACGTCGAGCATTTCGCGCCATACCGCGAGCACGCGCGGCGCGGCCACCGGGGTGGGGTCCACCGCCGACCACAGCGCGCCCTGCACCTGGCGCGGCGTATTGGCCGCCACGGGGTCGCCGGGCAAGTCGCGCACGAAGGCATTGTCGAAGCGCAGCGTGGCCAGGCTCATGCGGCGCGTCCGGCAGGGCGGGTGGAGGAATGCGGATCGACCATGCGCGGCACGCGGGCGGGCGCGCCAGCGTAGCCCCCGGGACATGAACTTCGCGCCTGCATTCGCACGGCGCATGAGGGTGCAGCGGGTAGACTGCCGCCCCCGACCGGCCCGCCCGGCGCTGCCAGAGCTCCCCCATGAGCGCCGAAAACGATCCCCAATCCATCGCCTTCACCGACCTGGCGCTGCCCGAACCACTGCTTCGCGCGCTGGCCGACGTCGGCTACGAAACCCCCTCGCCCATCCAGGCGGCCACCATTCCCCCGCTGCTGGAAGGCCGCGACCTGATCGGCCAGGCGCAGACCGGCACGGGCAAGACGGCGGCCTTCGCGCTGCCCATCCTGGCGCGCATCGACGCCGGCGCGGCGAGCCCGAAGCCGCAGGCGCTGGTGCTCGCGCCCACGCGCGAACTCGCCATCCAGGTGGCCGAAGCCTTCCAGAAGTACGCCCACTACCTGCCCGGCTTCCACGTGCTTCCGATCTACGGCGGCCAGGGCTACGGCACGCAGCTGCACGCCCTGCGCCGCGGCGTGCAGGTCGTCGTCGGCACGCCGGGCCGCGTCATCGACCATCTGCGCCGCGGCACGCTGGACCTCTCCGAACTGCGCTGCCTGGTGCTGGACGAGGCCGACGAGATGCTGCGCATGGGCTTCATCGACGACGTGCAGGCCGTGCTCGACGCCACGCCGCCCACGCGCCAGGTCGCGCTGTTCTCCGCGACCATGCCGCCACCGATCCGGCGCATCGCGCAGACCTACCTGAAGGACCCGGTGGAGATCGCCATCCGGGCCACCACCACCACGGCCGCCAACATCCGCCAGCGCTACGTGTCCGTAAGCGGCCACCACAAGCTCGACGCGATCACGCGCGTGCTCGAGGCCGAGACCTTCGACGCGATGATCGTCTTCGCGCGCACGAAGATCGCCACCGAGGAGCTCGCCGAGAAGCTGGCCGCCCGCGGCATCGCGGCGGCGGCGCTCAACGGCGACGTGCAGCAGGCCCAGCGCGAGAAGATCGTCCAGCAGCTCAAGGACGGGCGCATCGACGTGCTGGTGGCCACCGACGTGGCGGCACGCGGCCTCGACGTGGATCGCATCAGCCACGTCCTCAACTACGACATCCCCTACGACACCGAGAGCTACGTCCACCGCATCGGCCGCACCGGCCGCGCGGGCCACACGGGCGAGGCCATCCTGTTCGTGACCCCGCGCGAGCGCGGCATGCTGCGCGCCATCGAGCGCGCCACGCGCCAGCCCATCGAGCCGATGGAGCCGCCGAGCATCGAGGCCGTGAACGAGCGCCGGGTCGACCGCTTCCTCTCGCGCATCTCCGAGGCGCTGGAATCGCCCGAACTCGGCACGTACCGGGACCTGATCGAACGCTTCGAGCAGGAGCGCAACGTCCCCGCGGTGGAGATCGCCGCCGCCCTGGCGCGCCTGGTGCAGGGCGAGTCGCCGTTGCTGATGGATGCCAGCCACGATCCGCTGCGCGAGGCGCCGCGCCACGCGCGCGACGAGCGCGGCACGCGCGCGCCGCGCGAGCGTGGCGCGTATCCGGACCGCCCTCAGCGCACGGAGCGGCCCGAGCGCGCACGCTTCGACCGCGAGCCGCGGCCACCCCGCCCCGACCGTACCTACGACCGGCCCGAGCGCGCCGCGCCGCCGGCGCAGGCCGAGCGCAGGCCGCATGTCGACGTCGAGCGCCCCCATGCCTCCCAGGCCGGTGAACACCGCGAGACGGGCCCGCGCGGCGACTTCGATCGCAGCGGTCCGCGTTTCGATCGCGAACGCGGGCAGCGCGACGAACGCCCCGTCCGCAACGACGCCGAGCGCCTGTTCGACGAACGCCCACGCGAGCGCGCGCCGCGCCAGGCGCCGGAGGTCGGCATGGAGACCTTCCGTATCGAGGTCGGTCACCAGCACGGGGTGAAGCCGGGCAACATCGTGGGCGCCATCGCGAACGAAGCCGATCTCGAGAGCCGCTATATCGGCCGTATCGACATCCGCGACTCGTACACCCTCATTGATCTGCCCGAGGGAATGCCGCACGAGTTGATGGAACACCTGAGGCGCGTGCGCGTGGCCGGCCAGCAGCTGAAGATCAGCCGCGACACGGGGGCACCGCCCCGCCGCGGCGGGGCGGGCGAAGGCGACCGCC